>CAYVXV010000004.1:0-72628 GCA_964455555.1 uncultured Pseudomonadales bacterium
GCGCGTCTGTATGGCATACAGAAGGTCAGGGGTTCGAATCCCCTCAGGTCCACAAAATAAAAATCGCCGAGATGGCGATTTTTTATTTTGTAGGCTGCGGGGCTGTAGAGAACCCCATTGGTTCTGCCACACGGCGGCCTCGCCTCAGCGAGGGAGCCAGGTTAATCCCCGCAGGGTAGAACCCCTTCAGCCCGGCTATTCTTCATCCTCCACCTGTTTGAAAGTCAGGGCAACGGCCACTACGCGGTCTGTGTCCTTGAGGCGCATTAGAATGACTCCTTGAGTTGGGCGGGTCAAAATAGGAATAGATCTTTTGGTGATTGGCAGCTTGATGGTTTGGCCTTCGGAAGTAGAAATCACTACTTCTTTGTGTTCTTCAGTAACCTTGCGGGCAACAGCCACAGGGCCGGTTTTTTTGGTAATCTCAGCTACTTTCACACCCATGCCCGAACGTTTTTGGACCGGGTACTGGTCCAGCTTGGTGCGTTTGCCCATGCCTCCTTCAGTCACCACCAGCAGTTCTCTTCTTGCAGCCTGTTCTTCGGCAAGGTCTTCCTCTTGGGAGAGGGATTCTACACCGATAACATAGTCGCCTTTTTTAACAGTAATACCTTTTACGCCTTTGGTGTCGCGGTTGGAAGCTTTAACTTCTTTCTCTGAAAAGCGGATTGATTTTCCTTGATGTGTAATCAGGATTAGGTCGTCGTTGCCGCTGGTGAGTTTGCCCCAAACCAGCTCATCATCATCGTTGAGAGTGATGGCAATGATGCCGTTTTGGCGGATGTTCTCATAGAGTTTAACCGCTGTTTTCTTGACCAAACCTCTTTTGGTGGCCAGGGTAATGAATTTGTCAGTGTCATCCTTCTCATCAACAGCCAGGATTGACTGGACTAACTCATCAGGCTGAAGATTGATCAGGTTAACAATGGCGGTGCCTTTGGCTTGCCTGCTGGCCTCAGGAATCTCAAAGCCCTTGAGGCGGTAAACCCGTCCCTGGTTGGTAAAGACCAACAGAGTGTCATGAGTATCGATGGTCATTAGGAATTTCACCACGTCTTCAGCCTTCATCTTGACGCCGATCGAACCCTTTCCGCCGCGGGCTTGCCCCCGCAGGGAGGCTGGGCTCATGCGTTTGATATAGCCAGTTTCAGTCATGGTGATTACAGCTGATTCATTGGGGACCAAATCCTCCTCGCTGAATTCGCCGACTTTGCCTTTAATCAGCTGAGTGCGGCGTTCATCGCCGTATTGAGCAATCAGCTCATGGGTTTCATCTTTAATCACGCCAAGGATGGCCTGAGGCCTGGAAAGCAAGGCAATCAGTTTTTCAATGTTGGTTTTAACCTCATTGTACTCATCTTCAATCTTCTTTCGCTCGAGTGCAGCCAGCCTTTTCAGCTGCATTTCCAAAATTGCTGTAGCCTGGATTTCAGAAAGCCCGAATTTTTTCATCAAGGCGGCTTTGGCAACTTCGCTGTCGGCGGACTTGCGGATCGTGTCGATCACTTCATCCAGATTATTCAGGGCAATCATCAAGCCTTCGAGGATGTGAGCGCGGTCGCGGGCTGCAACCAGTTCATATTGGCTGCGTTTGACAATTATTTTTTGTCGGTGCTCAATGTATTCCATCAAAATTTGGCGGATATTCATGAGCTGAGGTGTGCCTTCACTATTCAAGGCCACCATGTTCATTGAGAAACTGGTCTGCAGGTCGGAATATTTAAACAGCTTATTCAAAACTACTTTTGGCCGGGCGTCACGCTTGAGGTCAACAGTAATCTGCATGCCGATGCGGTCGGAATCATCATTGAGGTCGCGGATGCCATCAATTTTCTTGTCCCTGACCAGCTGGGCAATTTTTTCCAGCAGCCTGGCTTTGTTTACCTGATAAGGAAGCTCAGTAATGATAATTTGGAAACCGCCTTTTTTGGTCTCTTCAATTTTTGCCCGGGCGCGGATTACAACGCGGCCTTTGCCTGTTTTGTAGCCTTCAACAATTTCTTTAAAGTCATACATGATGCCGGCAGTCGGGAAATCAGGGCCTTGGATGTAGGTCATGATGTCGTCGATAGTGGTTTCTGTTTCAAAGTTGCCGGTCAGAGTGTCGACTTTTGTTTCCAGGAGCATATCAATGCTGGTGTGCATAGCCTGGATAGCCTCGCTGGTATTCTTGGCTTTAATTTTGGACATTTCCGGCATGGCAAAATTAGAATCAGCAGGCCGCTCAGATGAACCAGCCTCGATCATGGCGATAACGGCGTTGCAAACCTCAGTCAGGTTGTGCGGCGGAATTTTGGTGGCCATACCAACAGCGATGCCTTCTGCTCCCATCAGGAGCAGGTTTGGCAGTTTGGCAGGCATGACGCTCGGTTCTTGCAGTGAGCCGTCAAAGTTATCTGTAAATGGTACGGTGTTTTTGTCGATGTCTTGAAGGAGCTCCTGGCTGATTTTATCCATCCGGGCCTCGGTGTAACGCATGGCAGCCGGGCTGTCGCCGTCGATAGAACCGAAGTTGCCTTGGCCGTCTATCAGCGGATAGCGCATGCTGAAATCTTGAGCCAGCCTGACCAGCGCCATATAGACAGAAGAGTCTCCATGGGGGTGGTACTTGCCCAGAACATCACCAACGATACGGGCGGACTTTTTGTAAGGGCTGCGGTGGCTGATGCCGCTGCGGTACATCGAGTAAAGGATGCGGCGGTGCACGGGCTTGAGGCCGTCACGCACATCAGGCAGAGCCCTTGAAACAATCACGCTCATGGCATAGTCAAGATAACTCTTTTCCATTTCTTGGCGGATGGAAGTGAATTTGAGTTTGCCGAAGCGGGTTTCTTCAATGGTGCCGATCAGTGATTCTTCTTCCTCACCGGTAGGCCGCATTTCAGCTATTTCTTCATTTTCTGCATCTGGTTTGATTTGGTCATCTGCCATATCTTACGGACTTTCTACATACTGTTAGGCTGGTTCCTACTTTTTATTCTTTCTTCTAAATTATGAGAGAGTGGCTTCTATAGCCGGAGCAATTTCTTTTTTTCTGGACATTTTAGGGCCGATATCGAGAATGCCGTCTTCTGCGCTGCCGCCAAAGGCTTTTTCGGCAATTTCCTGCTCTTGGTCAGAGAGGATTAGGAGCTTGGTGTTAACCTGCAGCACATCGGTTACTGCTACAAAAAGCAGTTCTACTCCAAGTTCTTCTTTGACTTGCTGCATGGCCTTGAACAAGTCGGCCTTTTTACTTTCGGACAAGAAGTAGTCCTGTTCCACTGTTTCAATCTGATTGATCATGGTTTTGCGGCTGAAATCAAAAACTTTGTAGTCATTTTTGACGATTTGCTCATCGGAAAGCTCAGAAACATTTGATTTTGCCTTGAAGATTTCCAGAGTTAATGCTTCAACGTCATCGATGCCGGCAATTTTTGCCAGCTCGGCGCCAGCTTCGCGGTCAGTTTCTGTGGTTGTAGCGCTTTTATAGCCAACAGTATCTGAGAGAATTGCAGTCAGCATCAGGGCTGAAAGTTTCTGGTCAGGGATTATGGAATTCTGCCTCATCATGTCAAAGACTATAGTTGAGGAAGAGCCCCAGGGCTTGAAAGTCATTGCTACCGGGGACGGCAAGTTGAGGTTGGCTTTATGATGGTCGACAATTTCTAAAATATTAGTTTCTGGCAAGCCCTCCAGCCGCTGAGATTCTTCGTTGTGGTCAACCAGGACTACCCGGTCATCGGCCTCGATATCAGCTGCAGAGATAATCTGTGGCTGGTCAACGGCAAATTTTTCAAACAAATAGCTGGTTTCCGGGTTTAAGCCTTCAGAAATTGCGGCAATTGGATTGTTGTAAGCCTCTCCGGGAATCTCGCGGTATAGATAAGCTAGTGCCATAGCGGAAACTACGGCATCTGTATCAGGCTTGGTGTGCCCTATGATGAAGGTTTTTGGCATCTTTATTGCTCCTTTATCCTCTATACATCAATTTCTGCTAATTTTGCATGCGTCTGAATGAACTTTTTGCGGGGGACCACGTCATCGCCCATCAGGGTACTGAAGGTTGTATCTGCTTTATCAGCATCCTCGATTGTAATCCGCTTCAGCATCCGGCTTTCAGGATTCATGGTGGTTTCCCAGAGCTGTTCGGGGTTCATTTCACCCAAACCTTTATAGCGTTGGATGCCGATATTAGCCTTGGGGTTGTCTCTCTTAAACCGTTCAATGATTGTGTCGCGCTCTTCGGCAGTGAAGGCATACTCTTCTTTTTTGCCGGAGGTCACTTTGTATAGCGGTGGCATAGCAACATACAAGTATCCTTGTTCGACAATTTTCGGCAAATGGCGGTAGAAGAAAGTCAAGCCAAGCGTAGTAATATGCTCACCATCAACATCAGCATCGTTCATTAGGATAATTCGGTGATATCTAAGCTTGTCCGGTTCAAAAGTCTCTCCGATGCCTGCACCCAAGGCTATAACCAGGTTCTTGAGTTCTTCAAAAGCAACTATTTTGTCCAGCCTGGACCGTTCGGTGTTGAGAATTTTGCCCCTGAGCGGGAAAATAGCCTGGAATTTGCGGTCACGGCCTTGCTTGGCACTTCCACCTGCACTGTCGCCCTCGACTATATAGATCTCAGATTCAGCCGGATTTTTGCTTTGGCAGTCGGCCAGTTTTCCCGGAAGCGAGCTGCCCTCAAAAACGCTTTTTCGAACCACTGCATCCTTGGCTGCTCTAGCAGCCATTCTGGCCCTGGCGGATAGCATAATTTTTTCAATAATGGCCCGGCCGGCCTTTGGATGTTCTTCCAGATAAGTAATAAAGCCGTCTTTGAAAATCTGGTAGACAGCGGACTGGGCTTCTGAGTTATTAAGTTTAGTCTTGGTTTGGGATTCGAATTGCAAGTCATTGGAAGGCATCTTAACAAAGACCACTGCTGCCAGGCCTTCGCGGATATCCTCAGCGTTAAAGCTTTCCTTTTCCTTGAGCAGTTGATTTTTGTCTGCATAATCTCTAAGAACCCGGCCAAGCGCCATCCTAAACCCATTGACATGGGTGCCGCCGTCCGGGGTGTTGATCACGTTGACATAAGCATCAAGGCGTTCCTGGAAAGAGTCATTGTATTGCAGGGCGATCTCAGCTTGAATCTTTTTGCCGGTTGTTTCGTCGGTCCAAGTGTCCTCGGTATAAAAGACACTGTGGAGCGGCTTGCGGGTCATGTTGATGTGCTCGACCAGCGAGCGGATACCGCTCTCAAAATAAAAGTGCTGAAGGGTGTTTTCAATGTCGTCTGTAAGTTCAAAGTAGATGCCGGCCATAAGATAAGCGCGGTCTTTGATGACGTTAATGAGGGTTTTGTGGCTGAATTTAGTAGTGGAAAAAATTTCTGGATCCGGGACAAAGCTCAGCAGCGTTCCGCTTTCTGCATTCTCCAGCTTTTTTGATTTATTAGGGAACAATTTTTTAAACTCAGCTAATGAAATTACAGTGACATCCTGCTGAGGCATGCCGCGGGTGTACCACTGATAGTAGTATTTGTTGTCGCGCTTCACTACCACTTGCACCAATGAAGAAAGCGCATTGACAGCAGAAGAACCGACACCATGCAGGCCTCCTGATGCTTGATATGCTGTTTCTTCGAACTTGCCGCCGGCGTGGAGTTTGGTCATAACCACTTGCAGCGCAGAAACTCCGCTTGCATGCATGTCAACCGGGATACCGCGGCCGTGATCAATGACTGTTATGCATTCATCACCGATTGGAATTTTGGCTGAGTTAATCAGCTCAGCTTGCATTGAGCTGACGGGTGACCTAAATAGCTGGATGCGCTTGCCGACGCCGGCAATGGCTTCGTCAACAGCATTGTCTAAAATTTCTTTGGCTAAATGATGAAGGCCGCGGGCATCGGTGGAGCCGATATACATTCCCGGGCGTTTGCGAACAGGTTCAAGCCCTTCCAAGACCTTAATTTCAGAAGCTTGATATTTTGTAGGGTTGTTCTTAGGCATAGGCATATCTAACTCTATACTTAATGGCTTAATTGCTTTTAGAGAAACTGTTATATCACAGCCTGCATTGTTTCTAATAGGGTCAACACAACTTCTCTATACTACTATACTTTAGTCTGCTTTTCTATGCTCGTTTTGGAATATTTAGTATTAGTAAAGACTATTATGTATATGAAAGAAGCTATGCTCTATTTTAGCAGAAAGAAGGAATAAATGCTAATCTGCTTGAGGCGGGAAATAGATTGCCACAGCGGTCAAAAACAGATATAAAAATATCCATTACTATATAAAAAACGATATTATGAAACATATAGATATAATTGCTTATATTAAACAATATTTAATCTGACTTTGATAGCGCAATGAGTTTGAAAAAAAGCTGTTCTAGAGCCAGTTGGGTGTTGAGGTTTTGGTCCAGAGCTTCCATGGTTTTAAGTATTTCCGATGAGGCCTGGGTTTTAAATTCAAGCGAAAGCTTTGATGCTGACCTGAGATAAGCAAGCAGGTCACTCATAAAGCTCAGTGCTAGCGCACGGTCTTTATAACCGGCAGCTGCGTCTATGGCTGCCGCATGGCCGCCGGCAAGAATTTCCCTAAGCTGCTGAGCCGGCTGACTGGCCTCGTTAAAGTAAGCAGGGACATCACTCTCCTGCTCTACCCCCAAAATATTGTGGCAGCGCGAGATAATCGTGGGGAGTAATTTATTGGTGTTATTAGCAGTCAAAATAATTTGAGTATTGGCAGGCGGTTCTTCAAGCAGTTTGAGCAGAGCGTTTTGAGCCGGGATGGAAGCAAGGTCAAAGTGCATTAGCACACACCAGCGCTTGCGGTTTTGGTAGTTGGCATATGCCAATTGGCCAACAATTTCTCGGACCGTTTTAATTTTGAAGCTTTCTGCTTCTTGGTTAAAGATATCTATGCTGGCGGATCCCAGCTCTTCTAAACTCACACCTTCTTTGACCCTGAGATAAGAACGGATTAGCTCTAGGTGGCTGGTTTCTGTTTTGCAATCAAGGATTATTGAGGTGAAATATTCACTCATACAATTGGCATTATAGCTGATAGCCTTGTAGGCAGTAAAATCCCATGGCTTTTAGGCTGTGAGTATTTTATAGTAGTATTAGAACCATGCCTGCCCAAGGTCCAAGCCTGCCACCAGCTATCCCTAAGAATGAACCCGTGTCTGCCGGTGCTGCTGACAGTGGCAGCCTGAATGGTTTTAATGCCCCCCAAGCCGATCCCGCCCAGACCCTGCCCTCAGATGCTCCTGCACAGCCGCAAGTTTTGATGGCCGACGAGGCTGTATTTAATCAAACAACTGCAACAGAGCCAGCCTCTCCTGCGGAACTGTCTTCACCAGCAGATCCGGCATCAGCACCAGTTTCCGGTCCTGCCCCCGATGCCTCCGCCCCAGCTTCAAACCCTGAAACCGCCTTGAACGGCAGCGATGGTTTCGGTAACCAGACGCAGCGCACTCTTCTGGATGTGTTGGCAGAACAAGGTTCGATTACAGAAGACCAAAAAAATGAGTTTCATGTTGAGCAAATCAGCGGCGGCAAAACCGCCGAAGCTCTGATTTTGGAAAAAAATATTGTTTCCGAAGCAGATTTAACCAAAGCCAAGGCTGCACTGCATAATATCGGCTTTGTCAAAATTGCCGATACCGGCAGCGACCCGCAAGCACTGACTCAAATTCCTGAGGTGGTTGCCCGCAACTACCAAATTCTGCCGATTTCTTACAATAAACAAGAAGGCACCCTGACAGTTGCCATGAAGGACCCGCTCGATCTTCAGGCTATTGATTTTGCCCAGCGCAAAAGCGGACTCAGGCTGATTACAAATTACGCTATGCCATCTGAGTTAGAGCGGGCTATTGCCGAGCATTACTCGCAAAGCCTCTCCAGCGAGGTTACTGAAGCCTTGGAGCAGACCAGCCAAGTGGTTGAGGCAGAGCTGGAAAAACAGGATCTGTCCGGCTTGGCCGGTGAAACCATCCGCCAGGCTCCGATTACCAAGATTGTCCAGACTGTCCTCTCCTTTGCCATGAAAGCTAGGGCATCTGATATTCATATTGAGCCACAAGAAGGGCGCACTAGAGTCCGCTACAGGATTGATGGTATTTTGCAGGAAAAATTAATCCTGCCCGCTTCGGTTCAAGAGGCCGTAGTATCCAGAATTAAAATTCTCTCAGGGCTCAAAATTGACGAAAAGCGCGTCCCTCAGGACGGCCGTTTTACCTTTATTGCCGGAGAGGAAGAAGTTGACCTGCGTATTTCTACCTTGCCCACTATCCATGGCGAAAAAGTGGTGATGCGGCTGCTCAAGAAAAATGATTCAGTCCCCTCCCTGCCAGATCTGGGTCTTAGAGGGCTGGCTTTGAGGAATGTTGAAGATTCAATTAAAGTCCCTCACGGCATTATTCTGGTGACCGGGCCTACCGGCTCAGGAAAAACTACTACGCTCTACTCGATCCTGGACAAGATTAATACGCCCAAAGTCAACATTGTGACGCTGGAGGATCCCGTCGAGTACCAGATGAAAGGCATTAATCAGGTTCAAATCAACCCTCAGGCAGGCCTGACCTTTGCTTCAGGGTTGAGGTCTTTTCTCCGGCAGGACCCCAACATCATCATGGTGGGTGAGGTCCGTGACGGCGAGACGTCTGATCTGGCAATCCAAGCTTCACTGACAGGCCATTTGGTTTTCTCAACTTTGCATACTTCCTCAGCCGCCGGTGCCCTGCCCCGTCTGCTGGACATGGGTGCCGAGCCCTTCCTGTTGGCTTCATCAATGACTTGTGTAATGGCGCAGCGGGTTGTCCGGCTGATCAACCCTGATTACAAAGAAGAATATAAACCTGATCCTGAGGTACTGAAGGATATTAAAAATGTTTTAGGCGGATTTTTTGACAATTGGCTCAAACAGAACAATAAGACAGAAGCAGACGTGACTTTGTTTAGAGCCAAAGAAGACCGACCTCAGACAGAGCCCGAGTACAAAGGTAGGATTGGCATCTTTGAAGTAATGAAAATCACAGAAGAAATTGGTACACTGATTTTAACCAGAAAACCAGCTGTAGAAATTGAAGAGCTTGGGATTAAGAGTGGCATGCTGCTGATGAAGCAGGACGGCTATATCAAGGCACTTGAAGGCATAACAACAATAGAGGAGGTTTTGAGGGTAGCTCAAATCTAGGAGGTTGAGAATGAATATTCATGATGTTTTAGACAAACTTAATGAGTTGCAGGGATCTGATATCCATATTCTGGCCGGTGCCCCGCTAACCCTGAGAGTAAATGGCGAGCTACTTGCTATGGATGGTTCTCCTGTTCTAGCACCGCAGGATACCGAAGCCCTAATTAATCCCCTGTTGACCCAAGAGCAAAAAGACTACATAAAAGTTAATAAAGAACTGGATCTTGGTTATCAGTATAAGGATATTGGCCGCTTCAGGATTAATGTTTACCACACTCAAGGCGCAATGGCAGCTGCCCTGAGGTTGATTCCCAGTAGGATCAGGACACTTGACGAACTGCAGATGCCGGAGGTTTTTCATACTTTTGCTAAATATAAGCAAGGTTTGGTGCTTCTGACCGGTCCTACAGGCGAAGGCAAGTCCACCACCCTAGCCGCCATTATTGATGAAATCAACAAAGAACGCGCGGTTCATGTGGTCACGATTGAAGACCCGATTGAGTTTGTCTACAAACCGGTTAAGAGTATTATTTCCCAGCGGGAAGTTAATCATGATACCCATGGTTGGGATATTGCCCTCAAGTCAGTTTTGCGTGAGGACCCGGATGTCGTGTTGATTGGTGAGATGCGCGATTATGAGACTATTGCTTCTGCTATCACCATTGCAGAAACCGGCCACTTGGTTTTTGCTACTCTCCATACTGCTACAGCAGCCCAGACGATTGACCGGATTATTGACGTCTTTCCTTCTCATCAACAAGGACAAATCCGCCAGCAATTGGCGGCCACCCTTAAAGTTGTAGCTTCGCAGCGGCTGCTTCCGACTACAGACGGCGGGCGGATTGCTGGTTTGGAAGTGATGATTGCCAAACCTTCCATCCGCAACTTAATCCGTGAAAGCAAGACTCATCAGATAGATAATGTTATCCAGACTTCGGCAGATGAACAGATGATGCTCTTTGAAACCCACCTGTACACCTTGGTGCAGCGCGGGACGATCACCAATGAAACGGCTAAAAACTTTGCCTTTAGAAGAGATGAAATTAATCGGTTAATGGGTAGCAGTTGATGCCATATTTTAAATACAAAGTCAAAAATCAGTATAGCGACACCGTTTCAGGCAAGGTTGAAGCTGTCACAATTGAAGCAGCAGCAGCTGAGCTTTCCTCGCGCGGGCTGCTGGTTATTAATCTTCAGCCGCTATCAGATGACTCCTTTTCTGTCCTCAAGGGTGTCCTGATGGGTGTTAAGCAGGATGACATTGTTAACTTAACGCGTCAGTTAGCCACTATGATTACTGCCGGCCTGCCCCTAGCCGGAGGCTTGTCGATCCTTGTACGCCAGAGCAAGGCCGAACTTTCCAGGTTGGTAGCCCAGATACTCCAGGATGTTGAAGGCGGAACCTCTTTTAGCCAAGCCTTGGCCAAGCACCCCGACATTTTTTCCCGTCTTTATATTCAGCTAGTCAATGCCGGTGAGACTGGTGGTGTGCTGGACGAAGTGCTACAGCGGTTGGCAGACAACATGGAGAAATCCAAGGAATTTAAAGCCAAGACCAAGGGTGCAATGATTTATCCGATTATTGTGGTGCTGGCAATGGTGGCTGTAGGTTTTATTATGATGATTTTTGTTATTCCCAAGCTGACTGAAATGTACAAGGACTTCGATGCAGAGCTGCCAATGGCTACCAGAGTGCTAATCGGCACCTCCAACTTTGTGACCCAATTCTGGTATATTTTTCTGATTGTTATTGTGGCCGGTGTTTATGGTCTTAAAAGATGGTACAAGACTGAAAAGGGCGAGTTGGCGATTGATGGCCTAATTCTCAAACTGCCGATTATTGGGGTGCTGCGCCAGAAAATTATCCTGACAGAATTTGCCCGGACGTTGTCTCTGCTGCTTGGGGCGGGAGTTTCTTTGCTGCAGGCTTTAGAAATCGTTAATGAAGGCATAACTAATGTGGTTTACCGCAACGCTTTTAAGGAAGTTACCAACCAAGTTGAAAAAGGCATTTCCCTCTCAGAAGCCATGAGCCACTACGATATTTTCCCGCCTATCCTTTTCCAAATGATGAGTGTTGGTGAGGAAACGGGCAAACTCGATGAAGTCTTGCTGAAAATGTCCACCTATTTCGAGCAGGAAAGTGAGCAAGCGGTCAAGAACTTAACCACTGCTATGGAGCCGATGATTATGATTGTGCTGGGTGTAGGCGTAGGGGCGATGGTGATTGCTATAATTATGCCGATCTACAACTTGACCAGCCAATTTTAGAAAAAGGCTGCCCAATCGCTCTGCACTAGGGGTTTACCACTTGCGGAGCCTAGAGATTTTAGTATAAATTAGTGTTACAGCCCTTTTTCGGCTATGAGCCTGTAATAATAGTGTGAGGAAACATATGAACCTGTCCAAGTCTTTTCTTCAAATCCTTGCGAAAGTGAGGCAGCATAACCAAAGTGCTGGATTTACAATGATTGAGCTCTTGATCGTGATTGCCATTCTCGGAATTTTGGCGGTAGCGGTCCTGTCTGCCATTAATCCTATTGAGCAAATTAACCGTGGTCGGGATACCGGTTCAAGGTCAGATGCTGAGCAGCTTTTAAGCGCTGTGGACCGTTTCCACGCTTTCCAGGGTTACTATCCTTGGCAGACCGGGGTCAGTGATGTGAGCAATATCGAGGTTAACCCTTGGGTTCGGCTGACTAATGTTGCTGCCCTGGCTGATGCAAACGGTTGTAACATGCTGGAAAAACTCAGCTCTTTACCCAACACCAACGCCACCTGTACTACGGCTGCAAACGAGCTTAAAGGCAATTATGTGGATCGGGTCACCTCCAGTTCGTACAATAATCTGTACGTCTACCATGGCACAGGGCTAAGTGATTCCACCTATGTCTGCTTCGCCCCTCAGTCCGATGCCTTCAAGCAGGAGGCCTTTGATAGACTAGACACAAACAGTGACGGCAATGTGGATGCTTCAGACAACATCCCAGCTGATTATCCGGCTGATGCTATAGATAATCCTACCTCAGGAAGTGACATCAACTGCGGTCCTGACGGCTACTGTGTCTGCTTGCCATAGCAAATTAAAAGTAGAAATTTAACCCCCGCTCCGGCGGGGGTTTTTGTTTTGCCAATTCTCTAGCGCCTCTCTGCTCTACCGACTTTCCCTCAGCCGACTTATCCTGTAGTATCATCTTAGTATGATCACAGGCTGGTTTTTGTTCGGCGCATTGTTTCTTTTTGTTTTAGGGGCTGTCTTTGGCAGTTTTCTGAGTGTGGTAATCCTCAGGAGCATGCGCGGTGAGTCTTGGCTGGGCGGCTCTTCCAAATGTGACGAGTGCGGCGAGCCGATCCACTGGTATGACAACATTCCCCTGCTCTCCTTTCTTCTGCTCCGCGGCCGTTGCCGCAAATGCGCCAAGCCGATTCATCCCGTTCACTTTGTAGTGGAATTGCTGACCGGCGTGCTGTTTGTTTGGTGGTACTCCGGCTTTTTCCTTTTTTTCCAGCTGGCTGAGCAGCCTTTCCAAATTATCCAGCCGCTTTTCTGGCTGCTGGTGGCAGTGGTTTTGCTGGTTATCTTTTTTACCGATCTCCTTTATATGATTATTCCCGACCAGGCTGTGGCGCTGCTTTTGGTGTTGGTTGTTGGCTACCGCCTGGCTCTTGTGATGGCCGGAATAATGCAGGTTGGAGACCTGGTGAACACGGTCCTGGCAACCGGTGTGGCTACCGCCGCTTTTCTGCTGCTGTTTTTTGCCACAAAACAACGGGGCTTTGGCTTTGGTGATGTAAAACTGATACTGCCGCTCGGGCTACTCCTAGGTTGGCCAAATACTTTGGTGGCGGTATTCTTATCTTTTATTTTTGGCGCCCTGGCTGGCATTGCCCTGCTTTTAGCAGGCAAACGCAAGCTGAAACAGCCTATCCCCTTTGGGCCATTCCTGATCATTTCTGGGTTTATCAGCCTTATCTGGGGTGAGGCGCTTTTCCGCTGGTATCTGAGCTTCATTTTTTAGCTGTCTATCAGAAAAATTCTAACATGTGCTTGTGTATCGAGTAGAAGGTGCGCTAAGATGTAGTAGAGATGCGCATTATCAAGTACCTGCTCACTTTCTTCGCGCTGATCCTCCTTTTAGGCGTAGGTAGTTTTTTTATTGCCAGGGAAGTGTTTTTATTCTGGGGTTCAACAACTGTAATCGAGTCGCTCAAGGAGCTAAAGTCGGCTTCGATTAGCAATACATATGAACTGGAATGCGCCCGCCGGGGAGGCGGAACTGCTCCTGTTTCTTCCGGCAGTAATGTGGTAACTCAGCTCAGGTTCCTTTCTTCAACAGAATATGTCCTTGAAGCAGTCTGCGATCAGTTTCCCCAAAGCCCAATCTTGATAAGGCAGCAGACCTTGCCAATGTTTATTACCAAAGTGCCGGGCACCTCTGGATTCATCTGGCGGGAATTTCATCAGTCCGGCATCGAACTGGCGGTTTTTTCTGACTTAGCAAGTTCACTAAAAGACTATTTTAAGTTTGACCCGGTTGCGTTGGTTAAAACTAAGGGAATAATTGTTGATGACCGGGTGATTGTGAGCGGAGGCTCGGTTGGCCTTCCTCTCTCTGAGGGCCCTTCAACTACCTGTGAAGGCTATGGTTATTTTTGCTGTGACCAGAATGCCCAAATGGGTTCTGGCAGCCAGGTGGTGGGTTTAGACAGCTGCCCGGACCGCTGTTATTCTGCCTGCGTGGCTAGACCGATGGTGCTATCTTTTAACAGCAACCCATTTTTTGATGTAAAAACCCGCGTGGTGACCATTCAGGACGGCGAGACGGTGGAGTTCCGCTATGTGGCTAGCAGCGATGCCCAGGAATTGCAGGCAACCATTGATTTTGGCGACGGCAAACAGGCTTATATTGTGGGTACTCAAGGAAGTTCAGTCCACAACTACAATTGCGACCGGGCAAAGTGCAGCTTCAGCGCCAGGATTCTTTTGCGGGATTTATGGGGAGTTGAATCTATTCCTACGCCAATCTCGAAGATTGGTGTAGAGGTTATTAAGCAATAAAAAATCAGGAAACTAATCAGGAATTTAAACAATAGCAGAAAGGCAAAAATGAAAAGTTTAATGAGAACAAATAGCCAGCGGGGTTTTACATTGCTCGAACTCTTGGTGGTTATTTCAATCATCGGTATTTTGGTGACTATGGGCGTAGTGGCCTACTCTACTGCTCAGGTTAAAGGCCGTGATGCCCGTCGCCGGGCGGATATGCAGTCTATTCAGGATGCCTATGAGCAATACTATGCCAACGAGGGTGGTTATCTGGCCAGCGGGTTTGGCGGCACTCCTTGTACTGATGGCGGCCAACTTAGCGATTATATTGGCGTGTTTCCTCACGACCCAAAACCAGGCACTAATTACACCTGCTCTGGAGATGCAGTTAGCTATTGTGCTTGTGCTGATGTTGAGGATGATAATGGCAACAGCTCAAACGCTTCCTGCACTTGGGTTCCGGGGGGAACGGGGGCTTATTATTGCGTAGGCAACTTACAGTAACAGCAAGGGAGAAACATGAAAAAAACATCAGGATTTACGTTTATAGAACTGCTGGTTTCGGCTACGATTATTATCATTATTTCGGCAATTGGTGTTGTTAGCTTCACTTCGACAGGCAGATCGGCCCGCGACGGCAAACGCAAGGCAGATTTGGAAACAATCCGCCAAGCATTAGTACTCTTAAGGTCGGATGCGGGGGCTTATCCGAGTGGTGGTTATAGCGACATGATAACCTCGCTGGTTTCAGGCGGTTACTTAAGCCAGCCTACTCCAGCTGAACCCAGGGTGGCCACACAGGGTGAGTATGCTTATTCCACCAATGGCTCTGGGACCAACTTCTGCTTGTGCGCCAACACCGAGGACGATGCCAAAAATGCCAATGCTGGATCGACGGGTGCGGGAGGTGTCTGCTCTTTTGGCGCTGCCAACAAAACCCATTATTGTGTTTCAAATCCTTAAAATATGTATAAGCTGCCCGTCCGCACCTCTGGCTTTACCTTAATAGAACTCTTAGTAGTGGTAGCTATTTTGTTGATTATTACCGGTGGCAGCATCGCCGCTATGATTAGGTTTAATGACAAGCAAAGAGTGCAGTTGGGCATTCAGGAGATTCAGTCATTTATCCAAGTGGCCCAAGCTAAAGCCAGGGTAAGGGAGATTCCCGGCGGTACAACCTGCAATTCCCTGCAGGGTTACCGGGTACAGAAAAGCGGTTCAACTTTGCAGATACACTCCAACTGCAACAATGGTGCCGGCAGTGTTTACACTTTAAGCCAGACCCACTTTATCCCTGTCAACCTTACGGTTACGCCTGACAGCTTTTCGGTAGAATACAGGACTCTTTTTGACGGGGCTGAACTGAGAGTGAACAACACGGTAGTTGCAGATTTTGAGGTCCGGGCAGTCAATTCAACTGGAACTTTTGCTTTTAGTTTTGAAATTGATGGGAATGGCATTATGCATAAGCCGGTGCAGGAATAATGATTATGACAACAAATTTTAAGCAAATCCTAAAAAGCCAAGATGGACAAACTATCCTTGAAGTTTTGTTGGCTGCAATGATTGTTGGCCTGGTGGTTACTGCTGCTGCTGTTGGCTTGACCTACTCTATAAAAAATAACGCAGAGGTCAGATATCGCGAGCTGGCTACTGCCCTAGCCCAAGAGCCGATAGAGGCTTTCCGCCGCGAGCGCGACAAGCAACACTGGACGCAATTTCATGCTGCTGTTACCAGCGCAGAGGTTTATTGTTTTGGTTCGTCAATTCCCAGCGACATGTCTGGTTTTACTACTCGAGCCAACGATGCAACCTGCGATTCTTTTGAAAATGCCAAAACAGAATTCAGGCGTTCTGTTGCTGCTGCTAAACCAAATGATAACACTGTTGAGTTGACAGTTACGGTGACTTGGAATGTCGGCGATGATAAAAACGAGCGCTCCATCACAGTGAATCATTGGCTTAAAAATTGGAATTAGTTTCTAAGTTGAATATTCGAAGTAAATTTTTCCAATGGACCTATGGCGTTGCCTGAGTCGCTAGAAGCTTGCATAGTAAAAGAGACTGTCACAAAGATTTTGCTGCCAGCTGCTGTGCACCTAAACAAAGCCGGTGAATCGGCTATCACGGATGAAGAAGTAATTCTGTTTAGGTCATGCAAAATTACGCTGCTAAATACCAGCCGGAAAGAATTTCGGTTTCCGCTGGGGTCTTCCACCATAAGATAGTTTGAGCCGGCTAGGCACTCATCTAAATTAACCACCATTTTTGCATTACGGATATAGTAGTCCATTGTTTTTAATGCTTGATTTCCTTCGGTGGAAATCCGTTTTCTAAAAGTCATGCTGGAATTGCCGATAATAAAGGTTAAGAACATGGCTGAAACTGTCAGAAACAAGATGGTTACCAGTCCTGTGGCTATGAGCATTTCGATCAGTGAAAAGCCGTTTTTCACGCGGCTGGAGGCTGCAGAAATAAGGCTTCTGAAGCGCTGTGATGCAGCTGCGGAATGGTGGTTAGGCTTGCACTTAATCATTAGTTTGCTGCCAGACTACATCGGATTGCAAAATGGACGTCGGAGCATTTTTAAGGAAATCAGGCCGGTAGATAAAGACTTCCGTTGGGCTGGTATTGTGGAAAGCCCTTCCTAGTTCAGAATCATCAAAATCCCTGTTCAGCGAAACACTATTCCAGCCTACAAAACTGCCTGCCCCAATGAACTTGAGGTCAGTGGTTGAGCTGTTGTTGTCACTCTGAATAATGATGTTATTGGCAACATACACACCTTCAATATTTGCTTGGGTCCTGGGGTTATTGCTGGCAGTAATTCGGTGGCCGACATTTTGGTTGATATTAATGTTGTCCCTGACAATGAAGGCTAGGAAACCGCCCGAGGCTACCCTAATTAAACGCTCGTTGTCCGGTGTAGTGCCGCTAACACCATCATCATCGCGGATAGTCAGGCTGCCGTCTACAAAAATAATGTACTTCTCATTGTTGGGAATCTGCCACCTTTGGGAGGCATTGGGGCTGATAGTAAGGTCTCCCTCAGTGGCAAAAATGCGGGTGGTCTTGCCGTCAGCTTCAGTGAAGTTTATTGAATATTGTGAACCAAGGTTGGTGAGCTGGGTTTGTTGGCTGTGGTCTGTGTTGGCAGGAATTTTGGTCAAGCTACTAAGGTCGTACCTAGTGCTCATAACAGTATAGTTTTCTACCGGCGCTGCACCAAAGTTAAGGTTGCGCCCGCGCCTTTCGGGGAAATTGGTTGGATTGGTTTGCCGCTGGGTCCAGCGGCTACTTGAACTGACAGAAGATGCGCCGGTTAAAGGCATGCCGGCAGTGGCAACATCAGAAACCCCCGAGGCATTAATGCCGAAGTATGGTGTGCAGGCTGATCCGGTACAGAGAGAAGTATCCGGAATGCTATTGGTGCCAAACCCTGTGCCGGCATAGAAAAGGCCGTTGGTGACCTGCCACCAAGGGTCATTAGCTAGGTTGTAGCGTTGTAGATAGAAGTTAGTGGATCCTGGTGAAGTTATGTTATTTGACCTGGTGCAGTTGGTCAAACTGCTACCGCGGTTGCAAGGGGCGCAGACCAAAGTATCTGCGGGGTTGGGGTTGTTGATTCCAAGAGTAAGGATGATATTTCTGGTCCATGAGCTTGGTGCGTATGGATAGTTGTTCAGGCCGTAAGTCTGACCGCTGACACCCGAGCTCATATTACCCAGAGAGCCGATAACGCTGTTGGTTGCGTTAAGTGTTGAACCCGATTGCAAACCTGGGTTGACCAAGCCCTGAGCGTTGCCTGTACAAGTGTTGTTGGCATCAAGCACAAAGTTACCGGTTATGTTACCAGTCAAGTTAAAGTCCTCAGTCCTCCATGGAGTGGGTTGAAGGCTGCAGGTGTTGTTAACCGCCCGCACCGATACTCTCATCCGAAAACCATGGGTTGCTGATGGTGTATATAGCTGTGATAGCGTGCTGGCAGAAACAACGGTGCAGTATTGGTTGGTTGCACAGTTGAATGATCCTGAGGTAAGTCCGGGGTTGACAGTTTGCGGGTAGATGGCAACCTCATAATTATTTGTCCTAGTTCCGCCGCTGGTCCAGTTGATTTGGACACGCTGGTCGGCATCTCCAGTCATATTCACGTTGGTTCCTACCCTGCTTGGGGAACTAAAGCTAATTGTTGGTGTAGTCGGTACGCCAGAGTCAGTGTTGGCACAGGTGCCGCCACAGCCGTCCGGCTGGCCGCAGGCATTGGTGCAAGTGGGCGAACAAGTTACATTGATGGTTTTATTGTCTGCATTGCTGCAGGAAGTCCAGCCTGTACAAGAAGTGGTGCCCCCTTCATACGTGCAATTTGGATTACCGCTGCATTGATCGACATCACCGGGCATCTGGCAGAAGACGTTGTAAGTACCAGTGGTAGCCAGCCCGGGCATGTTTATTGTCGAATTGCACAGGCCGGTAGCCGGGTTGGTGGTGCAACCTGTAAAGCGGTAATAGTAGATGTTGCCTGCTGAGTCATAAACCTCGGTGGAACCTGCTGGTGTGGGAATAATCCTAGTATTGTTTTGGCGTTTTAGATAAAGTTGTGTCACTCTTCCGGCACTTAACCCTGGTTCTATCGAACCATTGACCGTTACCGGAATCTGAGCGTTTTGCTGATAATTGGTTGAGGTGGTGGAGACAGTACAGCTTTTTTTCTGGCCGCATTGGAATGGACCGTAGCTGCCGGTGCAGAGAGGCTGATCACTGAATGGATCGACAATTTGCACACTATATCCGTTGTATTGTCCGGGAGCCCATTGTTTGCCGGCGTCAAGTGTAGCAGTGCTGAATTCACCGAAGCACTGAGCGCCCCAACAATAACCCATAGTTCCCGGTATCCAGCGGTAGTGATCCCAACGGCTGTCGGTTCCGCTAGGTGGATAGTTGGTGCCTGGACGCCAGCCGCCATCCACTGAATCATCGTAGTTTATCCTGAGAATGTGTCGGCTAGCATCTTCCTGACGTGGCCAGTAAAAGGTGCCGCTCTCACGAGTACATAGAGGAGGTGGGGCTGGTTGGTCTGGGGAGATATAAAAAGGACTGGCACAGCGGTTTTCACGCCAGCCACCGTCATCACCCGGCCGCCAAAGGTTTGCTTGGGCAATAAAAGTGCCTTTGCCGTCTGCATCCACAGCCCGCAGTGCCGGGTCGTTGACAATGCTTGCCAAATTAATATTGCCGGAAAAGCTGTGTTGTGCGGGTCCTTCCGTTCCTTCAGGAGACAAATTAAATGTCTTGCTCCAAGATGTACCCTTTTTTACTACTGTGATACTGGCTTGATAAGCAAAACTAGTGTCGGGAACCCTGACATTTAGGTCACCATAGTAACCACAGGCAGGTGAAGAAATAACCACTCCTTGGTTTCCACAGTTATAAAGGCCTTCCGGAGCAAATTGGCAACAGTCGTTGCTCCAACAAATGGACTTTCCGGTGCTTGAGTCACATGGTGTAGTACTGCCGCAGACACCTGGGTTGTCATGGCAGTTGGTGCCGCAGTTGGCATCGTGACAGGCTGGCGGTGGTGTGGCTCCCGGGGCACACTCCTGTTCTATCCAAGCCAGGCATGATTGATAGGTGGAGCGGCAAGCGTTGATACAGCCACCGCAATAAGTGGTGCCGGCTGGGCAGCCACCACCTCCACCACCGCTTGGGGGAGGCTGTTCCCATGAGCAGGTGTTAAAGAGTGGGTCTGGGCAAAAGCCGCTGCCACAGGTTGCGCCTTGAGCGTAGCAAGCGTCGGGAGAAGAGGAGCCGCCAGAGCAGGTAGACTGGGAGTAGCCTGCAGTGGTGTTACCATCGCAGATGGCTACTGATTGACAGGTGCCTGAACTACAACCGACCGTGGTCCCTGGTGAAGGACACCAACTGCCATCGGGACATCTATATGAGTATGAGATATAAACACATGCCCATTTTCCACTACAGGCTGCATAGGCACTAGGTACAGTAAACATGCTTTTAAAATTTTGTATATATGTGTTAAAAAATGATGATAGTCCTACCGGCTCAAGAGTAAAAAGTAAGCCCTCTGCATCTTGAAACTCAACCACTTTTTGCACTGAGGCAGTAATCATTTCATTATCTGTTAGATTGCCACCGGCGCTTAAAAGCAAGATCTCATTGATGCTAAAAGTCCATACCATGGTCACTGTTTCTAGTGACTCACCTTCAAGCAGTTTGGGAAAGTCCTCCGACGAATAATAAATGCTGTAAACTAATGCCTGTGATTCGTTATCATAGTCTGCAGTGAAGCCACTTACGAACCAGTTGTTACTTGAACTCTGATGCATAAGCTGAACATCTGGAGATTTTTCCCTATCTAAATAGCGAAAATAGATTTCTTTTGGAGTAATTCTTTGTGTACCTTCAAAGAGTAGAAATTCTGGCTCCTCTCTATATCCATGCTCATCAATCATTTTTGTTAACAGACTTTGATTCAATGAGTCGGATTGGATTTTGTAGAGAGGAAAATCAGAATTAATATGAATATCTATTGAACCACTTTTAGTCTTATAGGTAAATCGTTCACCCTCTAAAGAGATTTGAGCAAGTTGTTGTTTCCAGATTAAAAATCCAGCAACTATTGAGGCGGCTAAAATAATAAAAATGACAACTAATCTGAGCAATTGAGGTTTCTGCACTATTCCATGATATATGGTTTAAAGTCTAATAATCAAGAAGCGATTGTTATTTTATTGCTCTGAGTTGTCCATCTAATTTTCGTTCTAACTGCCCCTGAATGGTGTTCTCATACCAAGCACCCTCATCTCGTGCTTCCTCTGCTGGCCAAGCTCCATCATTTAATCCAGGAATTTCAGCATATTCGCGAAGGGCTTGCTGAGCCTGTGGGGAAAAAGATAAGGATTGAAGAGTTAATAGAGGAAGGAATGGAAAGACATCACTCCTTGCAATTCCTGGCTGTTGAGATGGAAGTCTTACCACTATGAAGTATTTTTCGTTCTGCTGATCTATAACAGGAGTAAAGGCGATGACACTAGAAGAGCCTCCTTGTTTGAGCCACAGGTTAATCTCAGCACCTTCTGCTTGGATTTTAATAGTATTGGGTCTCGCTCGATCGTAGGTGGTTCCAATATCAACATAAATAGGGATAACTTCCTGAACAGGCAGTTCAACCTCCACATAGTTTCCCGTTTCACTGTCATAGCCGTAAACCATCCGAGTTGGCGTCTGACCTTGTTCTTTAAGATTTTTAACTTCCTCCATGTAATCACGAGCTTCTTGAATAAATTCATTAATATCTTTTTGCTTGAGATCCTCATCATTAGAGCGAACAACTCCGAGATAGTTCATTCCAATAACAAAATCTCGAAGATTTTGAGGTTCAAGTTTTCCAAGACTAGTTTTAGTATACTGAAGCATTTCTAAATCTAAGCCGCTAACCTCTGCATCATTAAACGATGACAACAATCGAATATCCACGCCAGTAAATTCAGGAGTTAACTCCACTTCATCTCCATTTTCATTGACGTAAACAAACGGATAAGGCCTACTGATTGCATCTAAAATTTCTTTGGCACTCATACCTTCAATGATTTCCCTGACTTCAACAAAGGTTGTTTCACCTGTTTCCGGCACCTCCGTTGCCGGTGGTGTAGTTGCTTCAGGTGTTGGTGGAACTGGAGAAGGTGTTTCTTCTGCTGCCGGAGTTACCGTTGGTGCAACCTGCAGCTGTTCGTCTTCGACCACATCCCGCCACTGGCCGTACTCATCAACCACTTGCACAACTACTCCATCCTTAATCCGTACTGACCTGCCCAGGGCACTTTCTACTGCTACCCTATCTGCTTCTCCCGGAGTCAATGCCATAGCTTCGCCCTCATGCCCTGGTGTATTGGATATCCTCCAGGTGTAATCTCGGCCATAGGTTTGATCGCCGGCGGTGATAATTGTGCCCTCAGCAACACTGACAAGATTTACAATGGTGCCATTGGCTAGGACAAACTGCTCTACGCGCACTGAAGGGCTGGTGCCCTCGGGTGACAAATAGACAATGCCTAGTTCCCCCAATTGGCGCAGGGTTTCCTCAGCGCTCTCTTGAGCCTGCTGCAGCTCTTCCCCTTCCAGGTTTTGGTTGATTATTTCAAAATCCGGTAGGTCGGTAAATCGCTGCCAGCCTTCGGGGGGCTGTTCACCGCCGCCTTCCGAAGTTGGTTCTAACTCAGGCGTTGTAGCTGGTGGTGCCTCTGTGGTTACGCCAATTGTGGGTTGGTTGTTTTCTGGCTCTACTGCCCTGCCATCGGAGCAAGCGCCGAGGGCAATAGTGGCACCAAGCAGGAGGGCTGAGATGAGCAGCCTAGCCCTTCTTAATCCCAATTTCGCTTTATTTTTAGCAGGATCCTCGTCTTGAGATTCACTCTGCTCTCCTTCAGCTTCTTCCGCTGCTGCTGCTCTAATTGCCTCCGGAGTTGTGCCCGACTCTGTAGCGGCAAACTCTATGGTCCTGATGAAAACTACACTATCAGGCAAACCCTCCGCCTGAAGTCTTTCAATCAGCCCCATTTCCTCTAGTGTGTCTATATACCCGCGAACAAAATCTTCAACCGGCAGGTGATCCTCAATTGATTGCGCTTCTAGTTTTGCAACTGCTTCTTCTAGTTTTGCATAGGCTTCGACAGTCATCAGTGGAAGCCTAATGCCTCTTTTTGCTTCAGCATACTCTGCTGTAAGCCGGATATCTGTTTCTTTGTCGCCCTCTTTATCAAGCTCAGCTATCTGCTCACCAGGTTGTAGGCTTTCCATTGCTGCAGCAAAAGGGCTAAGGTTGCCCATGGTCTCACCCAAGTTCATTGGCTGAGGATCAACATAGCCGGGTTCTGGTCTGGCTCCGCTCAATGCTTCACGGGCACCTAAAAATCTTGGAGTCCTGGCTTCACTGTCTCCTCTTGCTTCTATTGAGAGGGGTGGATTTTGCTCTTTGGTTTCTGCCATTATGCTGTCCTTTGCCTTTAAGCTTTATTTACTTCTTTAATAGTGGATAACCTTATGTGACAACTATTATATGTTTTATCTTATAGTAAGTCGAGTTTAGCAGGAAATTAGCTAGTGGCGCAATGAGAATCAGCTCCGCTCCGCTCCAACAGCGTATTGATTTCAATTTGTCCAAACATCAGGTATTCCTATCATTATTTACGCAACTTTTTTGCCTTGCAGCATGATACAATACCGTACAATTATTGGTCATAGCAAACTATTTAGCTGCCGAGAAAATTTATGACAGCAAAAGAGGACAGAGATATTTTTTTCATGCACGAAGCTTTGCAAGAAGCAGAAAAAGCATTAGAAACCGGCAATTGGCCGGTTGGTTGTGTAATAGTACTTGATGATGAGGTTATTTCCCGCGGTTACAACCAAGTTTATTCCAGCTCAAATAAAATCAAGCATGCGGAGATTGATGCCATCAGCAAGGTTTCCGGTGTATTAGCTGAGCGCGGGCATGAAGCCACCCTTTATGTAACTTACGAACCTTGCCCGATGTGCCTAGGAGCAATTTTACTCAATCATTTTAAAAGAGTAGTTTATGGGCCTGATTTGGATGGTACGGGTGCACTCGCCGTTAGGCCGCACCTGCCGGACAGATATAGTGAGAAAAAATATCAGTTTGAGGCCACCTCCGATGTGTTGGCTGAAGAATGCAAAACTGTTTTTTTGCAGGGCCAGCCACTGAGAAATCACTATTATTTCCAGAGTAAAATCAAGACCAAGAGTGATAAAATAGGCTAATGAAAATTTACTTTTCGGTATCCTTGAGCCAGATGGATGAGCAGCTTAGGAAGAATTGCAAGCAGATAATTTCCCAGATAGAAAATCAAGGCCACACTGTTTTCAACAAAAGAATTTTGGATAAAAAACCTGATACTTATCAGGCTCAATCAGAGAAGGAAGCCCTAAAGGCTCAGCGCGAGTTAACCAGATTAAAAAAACTTGCCGATGCAGTCTTGGTAGAAGTCTCCCGGCAGAGCTTGGGAATCGGTCAGGAAATTGCTTTGGCGCTTTCAATAAATAAGCCAGTTATTGCTCTCTATGAAAAAGGCCATCAACCTCATGTTCTGAGAGATGAAGGCAAGGAGCTTTTATTTCTCTCTCCCTATACTAAGGAAAGTCTCCAGAACGTAGTGCAGGAAGCCATCGAGTACGCCGCCGATCACCAGGATGTCCGTTTCAATTTTTTCATTTCCCCTTCTATCGGTAACTACCTTGATTGGATTTCCAAAGAGAAAAAAATCCCGAGGTCGGTTTATCTCCGCAACCTAATAGAACAAGATATGGAAGATAATGAGGAATTCGGCAAATAGGCCGATTTTTTTTCCGGTCTTGCCCCTCCTCTTTTAAAAACCCTGGTGAAACCTTGGCCGCCCCTGGTATTTTCTACAATTTCCCGTTGCATCAGTAAGAGCCACTGGGGTATGATGAACCCAGTAACTTTAGCAGTGTCTGTCCTATGCATTCAATTTTTAAATGGCAGTTATCTGGGCGGGAAAATTCCTCTGAGAGCGGTGTTGTGGCTGCAGCCGTAGCTTTGGTAGCGGTAGTCCTGCTGACCATTGGGCTTTCTCAAGGTGCTCAGGTAGCACAAGACCTGTTTATCTCCGACCAAGAAGCTGAGTCAACTAGAGTTTTCAACGCGGCAGAAAGTGGCATTGAGGATGCCCTGTCGCAGGAGGCTCTATTTGCCCCCGATGCCGGCACTCAAACTATTAACCCAAACGTATCTGAGGGCATTGATAGCGAAGTTACTGTTACACCTCAAAATAGCCTGACTACGCGGGTGGTTCAAGGAGACACGGCGTCTGTCAAAGTCAATGGCGCTGGCAGCCTGCAAATAGACTGGTCAGATTTTGGTGTAACCGGCTGCAATGCCGCCGCTTTATTAATCTCTATTTATAAAACCACGGGCGGTGCAACAGATGTCAGATACCTATCAGCCGCTCCAACGGGCTGTTCGCTGGCGGCAAGAGTTGAGGATGGCTTTAATACAGCCAATGTAACTGCTTTGGCTTCTGGAAATTTTGCTTACCGCTATAGCTTAAGCACAGTGGCAGGAGATGAATTGGTGTTGATTAAACCTCTTTACCAAGACACCAGCATTTCAGTTTCAGGCAGTTCATCAATTCAAGCGCATCTGATTAGGTCTGAATCAGAAACTTCAGTAGCTGCCGGTGATGATAGCCAGCAGCATCTAATCCAGGCATTGCGAACAATGCCCCGTGCTCCTAGGTTTTTAGAGTACGCGGTGTACTCAAACGGTTCTGTACAACATTAATAGTAGTAAGTAAACTGAATACCAACTATGTCTGCCCTAGCCCTAGATATCGGTACTTATTCCATTAAAGCTTTAAGTGGCAAGCCCGGAAGAAATGTAACAGTTGAAAAAGTAGCCGAGGTTTTCAACAGCACCGGCTATTCCATGCCTTCAGATGATGCTTCGCTGGATAAGTTGGCTTCTTTGGTTGAAGCAGTGCTTAATGATTATGGTCTTCCCCGCTCGGATGTTAGGTTAAGCCTGCCGGAATCTGTCATTTCCAGCAAAGTAATTGAAATTCCGCCGCTGTCAGATGCTGAACTAGCCTCTGCTATCAATTGGCAGGCGGAACAGCACATTCCTATTCCACCGGAAGAATTAGCCCTAGAGTACCAAGTTTTATACCGCCCGCAGAAAAAAGACAAAACCCCAATGCGTGTTTTACTGATTGGAGCCAGGAAACAGATGGTTGAGCGCTATGTTCAGGTTTTTCATGCCCTCGGCATTGAGCCCAGCCTAATTGAAACTCAGGGCATTGCCTTACTGAGGTCGCTTCAGTTTGATAAGACAGATCCCAATACACTAGTGGTAAATATGGGCGCCAGTACTATGGATCTAATCATGGTTTATGCCGGTGAGTTTCAGTTTGTGATTTCTCATATGAACGGCGGCCAACTGCTTACACGCGCTCTTGAGCAAAGTGTAGGTTTGGATTCCCAGCAGGCTGAGCAGTACAAGCGCGCTTATGGACTTGATGCCTCTCAATTCCAAGGCAAAGTCAGTTCTGCCCTTCTGCCAGCAGTAAATATGCTAGTGGCTGAGCTTAAAAAATCTGTTCAGTTTTTTGTTAACCAGCATCCGCAAGAAACAGTCCAGCGGGTGGTGTTGTCCGGCGGCACGGCTTCATTGCCGGGGTTGGTTCAGCATATTACCAAAGAATTGGGCGCAGAGGTACTGGTGGCTGCTCCCTTTACTGGTATCGAAGGGCAAATTCCTGAAAACGTAAATCACGCCAGTATGGCAATTTGCATGGGTCTTTTAATGAGAGAGCTCTAAGATATGTCTACATCTATTAACTTTGTCAGCACTACCCGCAAGGAGCTGAGCAAGGTTCAACAGCAAGATCGGGTTTTCTTTCGCTATGCGCTTATGGCCGTAGCGGTGGTTTTTGCGTTTTTTCTTATAGCCCTGGCCGGCCGGCTCTTTTTTATGTTCCAGCTAAGAAGCGTAGAGACCAGGCAGGAGCAAACTAGGAATGCCATCATCAGCCACGAACAGCTGGAAGCCGACTATACGGTTTTTGTTCACAAACTCAAAGCGCTTGGCCAGCTTTTTGGCAAACGCAAAGAAAAGCAGGAGGCTTTGATTTTCTTTAGCGAAGTCTTTGGCCCCGATGTCGAAGTCAGCGGCATTGATTACACCAGCAGCAGGAGTGATCAGCTGATATTCTCCATTAGGGCGCCAAGTATTTTTGTTATTGAATCTGTTTTTGAAATTCTCAAGCGTGATGATGTGGTTTCCAGATACAAAGAGATTTCTAAAGACAACCTTAGGCGTGGCAATGACGGTTCTTACAACGCTCATTTAACGGTGACTTTCAAAGACGACTCTAATCCGTTTGCACAGGAAGTGACAGCGCAATGACACAAGCCAAAGACAAAAAACCATTCAATTTTTGGATATTTTGGAGGACCAGAAGCTTCTTGGTTTTTACCATTGGCATTGGCATAGGTGCTTTGTTATTGATCACTATGGGTGTATTGCCTCAGCTGCAGGCCATGGGTGATTTGCGCACAGATGTGAGCAGAAAGCGCCCGCAGTTGGAAAAAATTGAACAGAAGCTGGCGCAGTTGGAAAATGTACGCTACACGCCGGAATTTTCTCAGGTTGATGTGATCAGCCGGGCGCTGCCGTCCAGAAAACCGCTCTTAGAACTGCTCACCAATTTAAATCTTGTTGCGGTTACAAAAGAAATTGAAATAGTCGAGTTTCAAATCAGTCCGGGAATTGTCGCTACTGATAGTGCTGAACTGGCCGCTGGTGCCAGGAGGACGCCACTGCAGCAAGAAATTGCCGGTATTGACTCACTTGAACTAGCTGTTTCAGTTAAGGGACCCAGAGAAAATCTTCATGAATTTCTTAACGAGATTGAGAAGATCTCCCCTTTTACTACCATTGTGAAGCTCTCAATTTCCTCAAGAAAAGAAGGTGAAACCGATGCCCGCGCAGAACTGACGCTCAACACTTTTTTCTTTACCCAAGCCATTAAAACCACAGTCGATGCACCGCTGCCGGTGTTGGCAGATCAGGACCTTTTTGTTTTGAGCGAACTGAGTTCATTTGAAATAAATGAATTGCCAGAACAGGGCGATATCACCGGCGGTGGCCTTGAAGACCTCTTTGGCGTCGACCCGATCGAGTTTTTAAACTAAAATTTCCGGCTGGATAATAATATAGGCACCACTTTTTTATAGTGGCTTGCGGAGTGGAGTTGCCGGCTTAGTCAGCAATAGTAATTTGAGCGTGAATACCCTCTTTGAGCGCCCTGACCTTGCCGATACTCCTGATGGCGTGGATGACGGAGCCGCCTTTACCAATCACTCTGCCGATATCATCGGCGTGGACTTGAATAACATAAGTTACCCCTCTGTCGCTGGTTTCTTCGGTAATTGAAACCTCTTCCGGATGTTCCACTAAGTGAATCAGGATATACTCTAAAAGGTTTTTCATGGGCTCCTTTTTCTTGAGGCTAAACTAAGCCTCATTATTCTATGCTTTTTATGCAAATGAAAGCAAGAAAGCAAAATTATTTTGCTTCTTCTGGCTCGGTTTCGTTGGCTGGTTCAGTGGTTGGTTCGGCAGTTGGTTCGGCTTCTGAATCTGCCTGAGCAGTCTCGGCAGTTTCATCTGGGGTTGCCTCAGTTTCAGGTGCTTCCTCAGCCGGAGCCTCTTCAGCCGGAGCTGCTGCAGCTTCTTTTTCAGCTGCTGCTTTAGCTTTAGCTTTTTTAGAAAGTTTTTTCTTTTTTTCTGGGAAAGGGTTGCCGGATTCATAGCGGGCTGCCAGGGCTGCCACAGTGTCTGTGGGCTGGGCGCCTTTGCTAATCCATTCCTTGTAGAGCTCAAGATTTATTTCGAGCAGTTTTGGCTCCTGAGCCGGTGCATAATGACCGATTAGGTCAGTGTACTGGCCGTCGCGTTTGCTGCGGGCTTCATTTACAACAATCCGGTAATGTGGCTGGTTCTTCTTGCCAAACCGGGCTAATTTAATTTTAAGCATGATGGCTTTGTCCTTTAATTATGGTAAAAGCTTGAGAGGAGCTTTTCCTATTACTTTCTTTGTTCTGACAGAACAGCAATTATACGCTACGGACTTGGTTTTCTCAAGTTGTTTGCTGAATTACAAATTTTGGAGATCTAGCCCGCGGCGTTGGGCTTCCAGCACATATCGGTTAGATTTCTCCTCCTCCCCTAATTCTAGGTAGTAGATTGCCAGGTTTCTGTAGGCGGCAGCTGAGTCGGGATTAACACTTAGAGCGTCTAGCCACATTCTAGCCGCTTCCTCTTTTTTGTCTCCATTTTTATAGAGTAGAGATCCGTAGTTGATTAGAGTATTTTCATAATATGGGTTATGCTCCAGTTCTGTCAGGTAAGCCTCCTCTGCTTTTTTCAGTTCTCCCCTCTTTTCAAAAATCATCCCTAGATTGTTATAAACCATGCTCTCAGTAGGATTGAGTTTTAAGGCTTGTAAATACGAGGCTTCAGCCAAATCCAATTTACCGTCAAGGTAATAGATCGACCCTAGGTTTTTGTATGCTAAAGGATGGCTGGGAGAATTTTCTACTGCATTAAGCCAAAAACTCATCCGATTTTGAAAGACGCGGCTATGATTGAGGTTAACGGCTGCCAGCAATGGAAAAATTATCATCAAGGCCGGAAGAAGGTATCGCCTCCACCTTATCTGTTGGAGAAATTCAGCCATTATCAGCAGGACGCCGATCATCGGCACATAAAGGCGATGCTCCAGGAAATCTGCTTGGTACTCTATATTGGGCCTCACGAAGGCTGGCAGGAGAAAAGCCAGAAACCAAGCCGCACCAAACAGTGCCAGGTAGCGCCGTTTGCCAAGGGTGTAAACAAAAACAACCAGCAGCAAAGCTGCGGCCACGTATCCTGCTAAGAGCGGACTGTCTTGAATTGTCGGCAGGACTGATAAATTAGCCGGATAGAAGAATTTGCCCAGATAAAGAAAAATTGCCGGAGAGTTGGAAATAATGGTTTTCATCACGGCATCCAGAGAATATCCTGTTGAATTTACCAGAGCTATGGACCTCAGCAAAAACCACATCATCAAAATCAAGATCCATGACAAACCGAGAAAATAAAATTTTAAACCCTCTTGTTTAACAGCTTTCAGAACCTGGGAGCGTTTTATTGCCGCATAAATGCTTATCAGCGGCAATAGCACTAAAGCGCTTTCTTTAGTGAATAGCGCCAAGGCAAAGCAACCTGCGTGGGCCATTAGATTGCGGATGGTAGGTTTGTTAAGAAAGCTCAGCCCAAAAATTATGGAGGCTAGGATAAAAACTGCCAAAAGCGAGTCGTTCCGCCCCGGTATCCAAGCTACTGCCTGTGATAAGACGGGATGGATGGCAAAAAGCAAGGACAAGGGAAAAGCTATCTGTTTGCGGTAACCAAACATTTTTAACATCAAGAACACTAGGGTTGTGGCAGCAGCATGCAAAAGTATATTGGAAAAGTGGTATGCCCAAGCCGCCCCTCCGCCAAAAAGAGTATCTATCATAAAAGAAACAATCAGCATTGGCCGGTAGTAAAAGGCGCTCAAAGGGTTAAAAAATACCTGGAGGGTAAAGGTTTTAAAAATATTGCCCATATCCCTTAGAAAATAGAGCCGCTCCAGAATTAGAACGTGGTCATCCAGATAGGTAAAACTAAAGAAAATTGTTTGGAAATAAAGGGCGAAAGCAATGCCTGCCAGCCAAAAATATGGCCGGTGACCCCTGAGAACTGTTTCATCTAAGAGGGTTTCAAGTTTTTTAAGCATTTTGTTTTGAGTTATTCAAATCGCTCAATGGCTTTTTGGGCAGCATCCTGCTGAGCCAACTGTTTGCTCCTGCCTACTCCCGACCCCATAACTTTGCCGTTGACAAGCACTCTGACCGTAAATTCTTTGTCATGGTCAGGGCCAACCTCTGTCACTACCTCGTAGACTGGAGTTTCAAAACCTTGAGCTTGGACCACTTCCTGAAGATGGCTTTTAGCATCTTTGTAGAGCCGGTTTTCAAGGATTTCATCAAAGCGGATAAATAACACTTCGCTAAGGAAATCGGTCACTGCTTTGTAGCCTTGGTCAAGATAGAGGGCGCCAATTAGTGCTTCTGTGGTGTCGGCCAGCAGACCAGCATTTTCGCGGCCGCCGGTTGCCTCTTCACCGTTGCTCATGTAAATCATTTCCCCTGCCCCAAGATCCTTGGCAACTTCTGCCAAAGTTGTAGTTTTGACAAGGGCGCTTCTGTAAGCAGTCAGCAGTCCTTCTTGGACATCGGGATAGCGAGTATAGAGATATTCTGTAGTGGCCAATTCCAAAACAGCATCACCCAAAAATTCAAGCCGTTCATTGGATTCAGTAAATTCTGAACCTTCATTGAGGGCGCTTCGGTGGGTAAGAGCTGTTTTTAGCAGCTCCGGGTTAGTAAATTCAGGTAATTGCATGAGGTTTGCGGCCTTTTATCCAAGAATAGCTTCTTCTGTAGCAATAAGAACAAGCTCTTTGACGGTTGAAACTTCTTCTTCAATAAGTGATCTGGCATCTAGGTCTATTTCGAATTGTTTGTTTATTTCTGCAACAAGCCTCCTGAAATCAATGGGAGTAATTCCCAACTCTTCTTCTAGCTGGGTTTGGGGCATGATGTCAGCAATGTCATTGCCGGTTAGGTCTGCAATTATTTGCTGAACCTGCGCCATTACCTCTTCTTGGGATATGTTGTAAGTTGCCATGTTCACTCTCTAACACTAATATGCTTAATCGTTATTCTCAAGTAGTAATTTAGCCAGGACACCATTCACAAAGCGGGAAGAGTTGTCGCTGCCAAACTCTTTTGCCAGTTCAACTGCCTCATTAATTAAAACCTTTTTTGGGGTTTTCTTGTGCTTGGCTTCAAAAAGAATCGAGCGCAAGATGGCAAGGTCGATTTTGTTGATGTCTGATAGCGGCCGCTCCGGCGCAACTGCCTGAATTTCTTTATCAAGCTCTTCTAAACTTTCCAGGATTTTTAATACAGGCGAACCTTGTTTGTCTGTTAAAGCATTTTGCAAGTTTCCAGCAGTAAAGGTACTGGCGAATAGGTCTTGCATAACCTGTATACGCCTTTGATGCCGTGGATCAACCTGTTTGGACATAGTGTCACTTGCCAGACTCAAAAATAATCTTAAGCTTTATTTCTTGTCTGATTTTCTCTTGCGAGTTGTAATTGTTGATTTTGCCGGAGCTGGTGCGATTTTCTGGGTTGCCTGAACTTTTGGCTTAGCCGTTGTTTTTGACTTTGCCTCAGCTTTTTTACTAGCGGAGGTGACGGTTTCTTTCTCTGAAGTTACACCGAGCAGCTGCAAAAATTCAGCGACCATGCCCCGCTTGTGCAACGGAATAGCGTTGGTGCTTGTGTCTTTAGTTAAGGTTGGCCTATTGCCCTGGCGGCGCTTGCCGCGCTCCACTCTGGTAATCTTGTTTTTTGGTAGTGCTCCCATAGCAGCCTTCTTTCTTAATTTTGGTTGTGCTCTTGATGTTTGTTAGTATATCACTTATGTTGAAGCGATTAAGAGGGTGATTGTAGCGTATATCAGGCAGAAATACAAGAAAATGGCCGGCAGCTGCGGATTTTTGTGCTGTTTTGGGCTAATTGGCTAAAGGTATGTCAGTTTCTATTGCTTCTTGAGTTGCAAAGAGCGGCTTCCATTCGGGCGGCAGCTTCTCAAAGATGGTTTGTGCTGTGCCGATTAATTCTATGTTAGCCCAAGAAGCAAACTCAAGGCTGGAAAAGCCGCTTTGAACAGTGCCAAAGATTTCTCCCGACCCGCGGTGCTGTAGATCTAGCTCGGCTAATTTGCGGCCATCGTGAATATCACTAAAGGCTTTGAGCCTTTTTTTGGCAAGTCCCGATGAAGTGCTGGTAAATAATAGACAGTAGCTCTCTTGTCCGGCCCGCCCCACCCTACCCCGAAGCTGGTGCAGGCTGGCAAGGCCGAAGCGCTCCGATGACTCAATGACAATTATGTTGGCTTGCGGCAAATCCACACCCACCTCGACAATCGGTGTTGTAACCAAGATGTCTACTTGTCCGCTGTAGAGTTTTTTAATCACTGCCGCTTGGTCCTTTTTATTCATCCGGCCATGCAGCAGTTCAATCTCAGGCCTATTCTTTTTAGAGCTTTTCGCAAAAAGATCAATTAATTCTGTGTGGCGCTCGCTGGCAGCAGCGACTTTTTCAAAAGCTTCATGGTCAGATGGATCGATAAATGGGCAAACTACAAAAGCTTGCCCTCCGCTGCTGCCAAGTTCTCCGGCAATCCAGCTGTAGGCATCAGCGCGCTTGGATTCAGGGACCAGCCAAGTTTTGATTGGTTTGCGTCCTTCAGGCAGTTCATCTATATAGCTAACCTGAAGGTGGGAAAAAATTGTCAGCATCAGGCTACGCGGAATAGGTGTGGCCGACATGGTAAGAATGTGCGGCATTTTTTCCAAGTTGGTGGTCTCAGAACGTTGTTTTACCCCAAAGCGGTGTTGCTCATCATAGATTACTAAGCCCGGACTCAGTTCGGTGAGCCGGTTGATCACGGCGTGGGTGCCGATGACCAATTTTGCTTGGGCAGCCGAAGCCATTACAGTAGGTGTTTTTTCTACTGCTGCTTTTTTGCCCGCTGATTTTTTGGTTTGAGCTGTAATCAGCTCTACCGGCAATTTTGGGAACAGCGAGGCAAATGTTTGATAATGCTGCTCTGCCAAAATCTTTGTTGGAGCTATTAAGGCTGCGTTGAACCCGTTTTTGACAATCTGTTCTGCAGCGATTCCCGCCACCACGGTTTTTCCGGAGCCAACATCGCCAATGAGCAATCTATTCATGGGCGTGGTGCTTTTAAGGTCGGCTAGGATTTCAGCTGTGGAGCGTTTTTGGGCTCCGGTTAGTTCAAAAGGCAGTGACTTGGGCAGAGGCAGCATTTTTTCCAAGTCCATGCTTTTGCCATCCGCTGTTTGAAGTTCGATGGCTGGTGCAGAATGCATTCTTTTCCATTCTTCTTTGATTTGAGCAGACGCTTGCATAATCTGCAAAAACTCTTCCAACGCCAAGCGCTCGCGCGCCGCAGCTACGTCCTCTATCTCGTCGGGAAAATGCAGGGTGCGGATTGCTGTTTTAAAATCCGGGAGCTTAGAGAGATCCTCAGCTTCAATAATGCCTATGATGGGATCCGGAATAGAGAAAAGCTGGTCCAGAATATGTTTAAGCACCCTGCGCAGCGTTCCCTGCATTAGAGGCACCTTGCTTGAATATAGGGGTACCAGCCGGCCGGTGTGGAGTGTGTCTGCCTTGGCAGCCTCAAATTTCGGTTGGGTAATGTTTTTATACTTACTGCTGTATTTGCCGCTGAACAGGTACTCTTCTCCCCTCTTAAGATTACTTAAAACAAACTTATTGTTAAACCACATGAGCTTTAGTTTGCCGGTGTCATCGGTGACTAAAGCGGTTTGAATACTTCTGCCGTTGCGGTAGAACTGGTTGATATCAATCACTTTGGCTTGAAGCGTAATCAGTTCACCTTCAGGCAGATCGGCAATGGTTGAAAAATGGGAGCGGTCTTCGTATCTAAGTGGTAGCTGGAGGATTAAATCCCGGACTGTACTGATGCCCTGCTCTTGCAGTTTTTTATAAAGTGCCGGGCCGATGCCTCGCACTGCTGTCAGCTTAGTCTCCAGTGAGTACATGTGACCTAGTATAGTAACGTTTTTGGAAACTTTATAGTATTAGAATGCCCAATCATAGAATATCAAATGATATCGAAAGCGATTAAATGACATCAAAAAAGGATTGGTACAGAGCGAAAATTATAAAACATTGAAATTTAGCAGTCAATAGGGGAAACTGCTAATGTCTTATAACGATTATTTTATCATTTAGGTGTAACAAATATGTATCAGAGCAGGAATAAGACGCTCGCAAAACTGCTGGCCACCATGCCAAAGATAAAAAGAATGGCAAATATTTTAATAATTATTTGAGTGTTTCTCTTTGTCATTTAACTCCCGCTCTTTTTTAATTTAAAGTACTGGCGCTTGCCCACCCGCACAACCTCAACTTTTTCCAAACTGATTATAGCGTAAGGGTCTGTCGGACGATCCTTTGTTGGAATGAGTTCGACCGCGCTCTGCTCTACTAACCGCTTGAGCTGGCCATTGCTTGCAGCGGGCAGCAGCAGTTTAAGCAGATCCAGAACCGGAGTATCTCCCGCAGGCACTGAAACAGTGGGCATTTCTGCAGGCAGCTCATCACCTTGAACAGTTTTTTCAAAATGTTCCTGGGCTAGCCTGGCTGCTTCAGTGGAATGGTACATTTCAGTGATAGTAAAAGCCAAGCGCTTTTTAAAGTTCATGGGATTTTCACCTGCAGCCATGGCATTTTCAATCTGGGTCACATCTTCGAGGGGTGTGTCTGTAAGCAAAGTAAAATATTCGGTAATTTGTTCATCCACGATACTCATCAGTTTGCCAAACATCTCTTGTGGCTCATCGATGAGGGCAATGTAATTGTTGAGTGACTTGCTCATCTTGCGGCCGTCGGTGCCGTTGATGAGCGGTGTGGTTAGCACCCATTTTTCCCGGTTGTTGTAGCTTTTTTGAAGCTGTCGGCCCATCATCATATTGAATGTTTGGTCGGTGCCGCCAATTTCTAAATCTATATCCATCACCACTGAGTCATATCCCTGAAGCAGTGGGTACATTAATTCATGGGCATGAATCGGGCGTCCGGCAGCCATTCTCTCTTGGAACATGTCGCGCTCTATCAGTTGCTGAACAGTGGCCCGGGACATCAATTGAATCAGGTCGGCAAAACTAAGTGCGTCCAGCCAGTCGCCATTATGGCGGATTTCGATTTTGTCGAAATCAAGAATTTTGCTGGCTTGCCTTTTCCAATCTTGAAAATTAGCTTCTATTTCCTGATCGGTCAGTACCGGCCTAGTTTTGTCCTTGCCGGTTGGGTCTCCAATTCTAACCGTGCCGTTGCCGATTAACAGAATCACCTCATGGCCTAGTTCGGTAAATTGCTGCAGTTTTCGCAGCACTACGCTGTGGCCAAGAGTGAGTAGGGGCCCTGTTGGATCGATGCCCAGATAGACGCGGATTTTTTTCTCTTGCAGCAAATTAGCCAGTGAAGCAGCGTCCGGAAGCACCTCTGCGACTCCGCGGGTTAAAATATCTGGCAGGTTTGTTTGTTCACTCATAATTATCCTTTGTGCCCTAATTAGCTTTTGTTGGCATCAGTTGTAATATGCCAGCAAATTAAACTTCTCCTACAAGCTCTGCTGAAAACTGAGATTCAAGTGCGTTAGCAATTTTTTGCCTAATTGGTTTAACCTCATCTGTACTTACAGCCCGCATTGGGTGGCTGTAGGTAATGGTAAAGGTGTAATTTTGCTGATATTTATCCTTAAGAATTACGCTGTCAATTGCATCACCCTGAGAACGAATAGCCTCTAGGACTTGGCCGGAATAGGTTTTTTCTGGCAAGGTAAAAGTCATATCTTCGATGACAGGAGCAGATTTTGGAATCGGCTGCAGGCTTGGGTAGGCAGATGCAACACTGGCTAATTCATCCATAAGAATGTCAATGCCGGTGCGATTGCCGGGAAGTACTGAGATAATTCCGATTAAGTGCTCTTTTCCTTTTTTGACGGCAAACAACTCTCCTGCCTGAGATCGGTGGTTTTCCAGTGGCCTCACCATGGTATGAGCCAGGTATAGTGTGTCGAGCATTGCTTCCAAATCTCCCTTTACTTCCCTGTATGGTTTGCTGGAAACCATACCCAGCCTGAGCTCATGCCTTGGCAGGTCATTTTCAACCGGAAGGTAAGTGTTGGCTATCTCAAAGACAGACAGCTGTTCCACCAAGGGATTGTCATTTAAGAGTTGATTGAGCGAAGGCCAAAGCGACCGCCTGAGATAGACATGGTCCTCGGTTAAGGGGTTTTCCAATTTTAGATGTTTGTCCGGTGAATAACCGGAAGCTTCAGCTAAACTTGCACTGACCACTGAGTAACTGTAAACCTCCTGCCAGCCGATGTGCGCTAAGAAGTATTTAATCTTGGCTTCCAAAGTAAAATCAACCCCTTCCTGCTTGCTTAGTGGGATTTTGGTGTCCATGAGTGTGCTTGGCAAATTATGATAACCGTAAATTCGGGCAACCTCCTCGATCAGATCAGCGGGAATTTGCAGATCTGGCCTGAACGTTGGCGGTTGGACATCCAGGAAATTTTCCCGGCTGCTGACTTGGCAGCCTAGTGACTCTAGAATGGCAGCAATTTTGTTTTGTTCAATTTGAATGCCTAAGTAAGCCTCAATTTTTTCCAACGGCAAGGAAACCTGGTCCAGCTGACGCTGTCCCGGAAAGTCATCATAAAGAGGGCTGGCTACCTTGGCATTGCAGAGTTCGCGGTACAGCATTACGCCACGCTGCAGGGTTGGCAAGCCCAAGTGCGGGTCCACATGTTTTTCTTTAAGCTGGGCAGCCACAGTCCTAATTTGATGGGTCATAGAAGCAGTGCGAATTTTTTTGGCTGCAATTGAATCTATGAGGAGCAAGACATTGCGGGTGCTGTCATCAATAGAGGTATTTTGGGTTCCTTTTATAGACGGCAGATCAATAATATCGCCTTCCTGGTTCTCAAAAACTACTTCCCCACCGATTGTCTCATAGCTAATTCCATCTAGAGTGGTAAAGCTTTTACCAGGCTCGGCTTCCTTAACGATAATTTCTCCGCCAAGAGCCATGAGCTTGTCGTAATCAAAAGCGTGAATTGGGTGCCCGGCTTCATGGGTTATATAGTTGGTGATATCGATGGCACTGTCGTGGATATTCATTTCTACTTGCCTCAAGCGTTTGGCCATCCACTCTGGCGTGGGCGTACGCTCAACATCTCTCAAGACTATTGCCATGACCCGTTCGCAGAGATCCGGGTTGTTTTCTATCTTGGGAAGCGGAAGCTCTTGGCCCTCGCTTGTATCTAGATCTAGCGGCACAGATTCATAAGCAGCATCCTTTAGCCTGGCATGAATTCCGAATTGTTCCAAAATCACAGCGGCTTCTCTAGCAGTGCCTCGAACAGACATGCTATCCACTCTATTGGAGGTTATTTCAATGTCGTAGACACTATCCCCTTCCCGTTCGTAGATTCTTTCTACAGAAGGACCAGCTAAAGAGAGGTTCTCCTGAATGATCTTTGGATCAGCATTAGTGTCCAGGTGTTCGAGAAGCCATGTATGTGGAATTAAAATATTCATAAATTTCCTTAGAACTGTTCCAAAAACTTCAGGTCTGTGCTGTAGAGCAGGCGGATGTCGTCCAGATTCAAGCCTTCTTTGAGTGAATATGTGCGTTCTACCCCCCAGCCAAAGGCAAAACCGGTGTATTCCTCCGGATCTATCCCTCCGGCCTTAAGAACATTTGGATGGACCATACCGGCACCACCGACTTCGTGCCAGCCAGATTTGCAGAACCTGCATTTGCGTGGCTCGCCGGTCTCTTCATCAATCTGGCCTTCCAGGAGGCCGGTGCCGTGGCAGATGTGGCAGGAAAAGTCTACTTCGAAGGAAGGCTCTGTAAACTTGAAATGAAATGGCCGGATCCGGCTCTCGGCATCGGGCCCGTAGAATTCATGGGCAAAGTAATCGATTGTGCCCTTGAGATGCTGAATGGTTATACCCTTATCCACAACCAAACCTTCAAACTGGTGAAATACTTGGGTATGCGTTGCATCTTGCTGACGGCGGTATGTGCGGCCGATGTTGATCATCCGGATTGGCGGGCCGCCCAAGCGCTCCATTTCGCGCACTTGCCCATTTGAGGTGTGAGTAGTCATCACAACCTTGCCTTTTTCAGGATGGGCGGGGGCATCAACGAAAAATGTTTCCCATTCATCCCTGGCGGGGTGGTTTGGGGGCATGTTCAAGGACTCAAAGACGTACCAGTCCCAATCTACCTCAGGATAGCGGACGCGAGTGAAACCGATTCTTTTAAAGATATCTGTAATTTCTTCAATGGCTTGGGAGATGGGATGGACATGTCCCACGCTTGGTTTAATCCCAGGAACTGTCAGGTCAACCCAATCAACGTGTCCCTGAGCCGACTCCAGTTTCTGAGCGATGGTTTCACCTAACCGGGTTTTGGCAGCATTCAAAATCCTGCCGGCCTCTGGCCGTGACTCTGCATCGAGATCACCAAGAACCACTGCCAGCGAGTTAAACAAGCCCTTTTTACCCAGGTATTTAGTTGCCAGTTCACTGGCCGGCAGAGATTGGTCATTCTCAAACTGCTGCTGCAGCTCATTAATCTTGGCTTCTAGTTCGGGTATGGTCATAACAGTCATCATTATATCCTAACAACCCAGCATTCTGCTATTGGCCCATTGATGTTTTGTCAGCTCTCAATCCTTTGGCTTTGCGCTCTTGGATTTCGCGCCTTCTCTCCGCTGGGGTCATCTTAGCCACCCTCTCCCGCTCTGCAGCATCGGCTTCAGCGTAAAGCTCTTCGATAGTTTTCTTTTCAGGCCTTTCTGGGAGCAGTCCGTACATTGTCCTAGTCCCGTAATGCCTTGCCAGTTCCATGGCTACTGACGCTTCCAACAAAGAGCTTGTAGGTTGCTCTTCTTCTGCCCTTAGCCCCAGTGCCTCCTTTGAGTGCTTGTTCATACTGCCTTTCTGTGCCATCCGGCACTAAAAAAGCTCCCGGTGGGGAGCTTGTTCATTACTATTTAATGTTCAACGCGATTACCGCTCCCCTCCTAGATTGGGATTAATAAAATAGAAGTTGGTAAAACAGTAAACGCTGTTTAACATGTCAAAAAATTATAGCCGATGAAAAAAATGATGCAAGTACAAATATTTTGCTGGTTTTGCATCTGCAAAAGTATTATACTCGATACATGTGCGCTCTGGACAGAAATGCACTAAAATACTAGAATAAACGCTCTTTCTGTTCCTGTTCAGGTAACTAAAGACTGCCTAATATATGCGCAACAACGAAAACCAGGATATACTGGGTAATGCTACTGACCCTGCTTATGAACCGGAACCGAAGCGGGCGGTTAGCCGGTTGATCTCTGAGACCGATGACTCAGCAGCCCGTGAAACCTCCGTGAAAACAAAGTTTTCACAAGGATTTCATAAAGTAACAACCCTGGTAGTAACAACAAAACTTCCTTTATTTAATAAAAATCTTAAAGAATTATTTCCTGAACTTGCACAAAAGATTGAAAGAAGCCAACAAATGCTTAGAAGAAAAAGAGCTCGCTCTCGCAGGCTGTCAGCTGCCGAACTAGAACATAAGCGCCTGAGGACAATTAAACTAATCCGCTATGGATCTATGGCTGCTGCCATAGGTGCTGTAGCTATGGTCTTCGTATTTTTTGGAGCCTTTGCTTGGTATTCCAGAGAGCTGCCGAAGCCTGGTGAGGTAGTTAGAAAGCAAGGTTTCAGCACTCAGATTTTCGACCGGGAAGGTGTGTTGCTCTTTGACATTTATGACGAGGAGCGCCGCAATCCGGTCGGTATCGACCAAGTTCCTGAACACCTTAAGCAAGCCACTATAGCTACTGAGGACAAAGATTTCTATAAACATGAGGGTTTTGACTTCATGACTGTAATCAGAATCCCCTACAATGTGATTTTCCGCCAGCGAGTCGTCGGGGGATCTACACTCACCCAGCAATTGGTGAAAAATGCCCTTTTAACCAATGAGAGGAGCATAGAGCGCAAGTTTAAAGAGCTGGTCCTCTCCCTGCAAATTGAGCGGAGCTTCAGCAAAGATGAGATTTTAAACATGTACCTCAATGAAGCCCCATATGGTGGTACTGCTTGGGGCATTGGCACTGCCTCTGAAGTTTACTTTAATAAACCTGTGGCTGATTTAGACCTAGTTGAGTCGGCAATTTTGGCCGGCTTGCCCCAGCGCCCGACCGCCTACTCCCCATATGTGGGCAGGACTGATGCAGATGGGACTCCGCTTTGGAAAGTCCGCACCCGCGGTGTGCTTAGGAGGATGCATGAGGATGGTTATATTACTGACTTAGCATATGAAGATGCTTTAGGAGGCCTGGATAATGTTGAATTTGATCAGGCGCCGCTGACTATTAAAGCGCCCCATTTTGTTTTTTACGTCAAAGACCAACTCTCAGAAATGTTTGGTGAAGAGGTAGTAGAGACCGGCGGTTTTAAGGTCACTACATCCTTGGACTGGGAGATACAGGAGGCTGCCCAGCAGATAGTTGCAGAGGAGGTTGAATCAGTTGAAGAACGCTTCCACATAACCAATGGAGCTGCCCTGGTTATGGACCCCAATAATGGTGAAATTTTGAGCATGGTGGGCAGCCGAAACTATAATAATTCGGACATTGGCGGCCAGTATAATATTACTGTAGATGCCTTGCGCCAACCCGGTTCGGCTATTAAGCCTGTGACATACTTGGGTTTATTGCAGCGCGGATATACGCCATCAAGTTTAATTGTTGATGTGCCGACAACTTTTCAGCGAAATCCCAATGACAGGCCTTATGACCCCAAAAACTATGACGGCACTTTCCGCGGCCCGGTTAATGTTAGGAACAGCTTGGGGAGTTCGCTAAATATTCCGGCTGTTAAAGCGCTGGCCACAGTCGGTGTAGACAATTTCCTTAAACTGGCTTATGACATGGGTTTGGAGACATTAGAACCGACTGCAGCCAACAAGCAGCGGTTTGGCTTGGCTGTGACGCTTGGAGGTGCAGAGGTCCGGATGATTAATTTGGTTACCGCCTATTCTGCTTTTGCCAACGAGGGGAAAAAAGTTGAGCCGGTGCCTATTCTAAAAGTTGAAGACAAGGATGGCAGGGTTGTTTTTGAACACCGCCATGTGGAAGGCCGCCAAGTCATCAAGCCTGAAGAGGCTTTTTTAATCAGCAACATTTTGTCGGACAACAATGCCAGGCTGATGGCCTTTGGAGCCAACTCACTATTGAATACCGGCAGACCGATAGCAGTGAAAACAGGAACGACCAACGAAATGAAAGACAACTGGGCGATAGGTTGGAGCCGCGAGGTCGTAGTCGGTGCTTGGGTTGGCAACAATGACAATACCGCGATGAGAGCAGTTGCTTCCGGTGTTTCCGGTGCCACACCTATCTGGCGCAGGGTTATTTTGATGGCTTTGGAGAAAGGTTATGGTGCGCCTGCTTGGGAGGTTCCCAGCAATGTTGAGCAGGTCGAAGTAGACCAAATTTCCGGCTACCCAGCCCACAGTGGGTTTGGTTCAAGGGTTGATTATGCTATCAAAAATACCTTGCCTACAGGAGAAGATACTATTCATCAGTTGGTAAAGGTTTGTAGGGGCGATGACCGAAAGCTAGCCACCGACGCCGATGTCCGACGCGGCAACTACGAAGAAAAGGAGTATATCCGCTTACAGGAAAATGACCCTTATAGCGAAGACGGGGTCAACCGTTGGCAACTGGCTATCGATGCTTGGATCCAGAACATTGATGATGGCAAGTACCGGTATCCCACCGAATATTGCGGCGATGCTGATGAAGTATATGTGACGATTAGCGAGCCGAGAAATGAGACTAATTTTGAAGGCGAAGATATCCGGGTAAAAATTGAAGCTGACCACCGTGAAGGCATCGAAAAAATTGAGCTTTATGTAAACGGCAGCAAGAGGGAAACTGTTGAAGGCAGGATATTTGACAGTAGAATCAACCTGCCCCGCGGCCAGTACACCCTAAAGGCTATTGCTTACCCCAGGAATGGTGAAAAGAAGGAAAGTTCTGAGCGGCGCATCGGCACCGGCGGGATGACTTGGAATGAAACCAAAACCTATTCCTGCAATTCAGAATGCGACAACAGCTCCCAGTGTAAGACTGCCAATCCTGCCTATGTCTGCTACAACAGCCGCTGCCGACTGGAAGCCAATAAATCTTCTGAAAGCTGTCAGCTGCTGCCGACGCCTACACCATCTCCAACTCCCGACCCCGATTAACCTCAAGCAGTTTTATTTTGTGTCTAATGTGTTTTTTGGTGGGTTAAAAATATCCCAAGAAATAACGCAGAGAGCAGTATCCCAGCTGACTGGCTAAGCAGATAGTGATCTAATGCAATCACCGGAGAAAGGATGGCCAGCGCTGCCAAGAATGAAAACATATATTTTGTTTTTTGAATCAGCTTCAGTGCAGAGGCAATAAGCGCGAGTCCAACAATGCCTGTTTCCGCCAGCCAGAGCAAGACAGCATGATGAGCCGGCTGTACAAATCTAACAACTTCTCTTGCCGGCGCGTAGGTTTCGAGCTGAGCAGTAAATTGATTCAACCCCACACCAAGCAGCGGAAAGTTAGAGAACAATTTAAGCGCAGCTGCAGAGAGGTAATTGCGCCTGATGATTGATGGATGTCCGGCAGCAGATTCGGCTGCAAGAAGCAGGATTGGGACTCCAATTATTATCAGCAGGGTGAAGCCGGCTAGTGCCTTTGAAGAAAGATTTTTTGCTTGCGGAAGAAAAATAAAGATCAGCCCGATTAAGAACATAAGCCATGCACTAACTGAGAATGTCAGCAGTAAGGTTGGCACACCTAATAAAAAGGCAGCAATAATCAGCCAGTTAATTCTGCCGAGTAGTTTTTCTCTGCTGATTAAAAGCAGCAACAGGAGATAGCCGGCAATAATGCCCCCAAGCAGATTGGGGTGGGCGGTGGTTCCGTATGGTAGGACCATCTCTGCTCCTGAAAGTACAACTTTGGACAATCCAAGACTGGCTCCAAGTTGAGGTTCCCCTAACAAAAGATAGCCGAAGACTGAGCGCTGGTTGAGAAACTGGAAGAGCCCGGCTGCCGATTGGAAAAGCACGGTAATAGCTAGGGCGCTTGCAAATATTTTTTCAAACCCGCGCCCCTGCTCTGCTCTTTTTAGAAGATACCAAAAAAATATTCCGGCGGCGGCCAGTTTGAAAATATACCAGCTGTTGTTGAGCCCCGAAGCAGTGAAAATGAGCGAGTAAAGAGCGATTTCTAGTGCGGTTGTGAATGATATTGCGGCAAGAACAGAGACTTGGAGGTTTGCCAGGATTTCGTGATGGGCTTTTTTTGCTTTTTTCAGGTTTAGATTGGGGGAGATCAATAACAGCCACCAGACTAGAAGTGCTGTTAAAGCCAGATCCACAAGATAGATTTTTGGCAGCAGGTAGTCGCTCAGCAGACCGTTGATATATCCTGGTTCAACAGCCAAGACAAAAAATAAGTTGGTGGGGATTAAGAAAATGATTAAAGTCAGCAGCAGCTGTTCAACACGCTTCATGAGGCTATCATACCGCAAAAATCCCCCCGCTTGGCGGGGGGATTTCAAATTCTTTTTCGAAAAACGCTTAGTTTTTAACTTTGTTCACAATGGCTTTGAAATCATCAAAGTTGTGGATTGCCAGTTCTGAAAGCATCTTGCGGTTAAGCTCAACGTTGGCCTTCTTAAGGTCGTTGATGAAGGTTGAGTAGTTGTAAGTCGGATCAACCTCTTTAACAGCAGCGCTGATGCGGGTTACCCAAAGTTTGCGGAAGTCGCGTTTTCTGAGTTTTCGCCCGATGTAAGCGTACTGGCCTGCGTGCAGGACTGCTTCTTTGGCTCTCTTGTAGAGCCTGTTGTTAGTGCCCCGGTAGCCCTTAGCGAGCTTGAGGACTTTTTTGTGCCTTGCGTGCCTGGTTGTACCAGTTTTTGTTCTTGGCATACTACTTTCTTTCGCCAGCGGCTATTCGCCGGAGGCCGGCAGCTCAAGCTGCCTGTTACTTTTACTAAAACAAATTAAGCTTCTCCGAGCATTCTTTTAATCTTTTTTGCCCACTTGCCCGTTACTTCAATTGGTTTGCGGTAGGCTCTGATGGCTTTTTTGCTTTTGTTGCGTCTGCGGTGGCGCATGTTTTGTGAGCGTCTTAAAACTTTGCCGGTACCGGTGATCTTAAACCGTTTGGCCACACCGGATCTGGTTTTTTGTTTCATTTTTTTCATAGAATTAATCCTTCAAGCTGTTTTTATGTTTGGCAAAACTAAGACTTTTTGGCTGGCATGAGTTGGGCGATGAGTTTTTTGCCCATTATTTTCGGTGGCATTTCTACAGTTGAAATATCTGCAGTGCTTTCGAAAACTTTTTCGAACATCTCGTAGCCGAACTCTTTTTTAGTGATTGCCCTGCCTTTAAAAAGCAGGCTAAGGCGTACTTTATCACCTTTTTCTAAAAATTGGCGGACCTTTTTAAGCCTGGATTGGAAGTCTGCTTCACCCATGAAAGGTGTGAACCTGACTTCTTTTATTTCCTGAGCCTTGGCTTTTTTGCGGCTGGCTGCTTCTTTTTGTTGAACCTGGTATTTGTATTTTGCAAGTTCAATGATTTTTGCAATCGGTGGGTTGGTAGTTGCAGTGACAAGAACCAGGTCCCTGTCTGTTTCTTTTGCCTGGGCAATCGCGTCCCTAGTGGACATGATGCCGACTTGTTCGCCTGTTTCGTCGATTACTCTTACCTCTGCTGCCCGAATGTACTGATTGTAGGCAACCCGTTTGCTTCTATTGTATTGATTTGGTCTAGCCACTTTTTGTTACTATCCTTTCTCTGGTTTCTACGTGTAGACGGGTGGAATTATACCGTACTTTGATTTTTTAACAAAGCAACAACCCCGTGTTTTTCAGAAAAAATATTATATCAAATTATTATGTTTCCAGCCAGGGAGAGATTGGGGGCGGTGGTTTGGCGCTCAAGCGGACTGATATGTCAAAAAACTATTGAAAATGATATAATAATAATAGTTGACAAGCTCTTTAAAAACCCGTGTGCCGGTCAAAAGCCGGCGCACCAAACAAATGGAGACTGGAAATGCGTAAGAGCATCGTCCTTTTACTCGTAGCCCTGTTAATTCTGGGCAGCGCGGCCATTGTGGCCGCGAGCGGCGCTAGCACGCCTGTATCCGATGGGGGGGTCACCCCCTACATTATTGACGGAGCGAACCACGGTGGCAATCGCACCTGCGAGGAAGTAGGCATCGCCTTTTTTGGCGACGCGAGCTACTACGAATTCAGTAGCTACCGCGTCAATTACGACGAAGGTGTCTTTGACGCCAGCTTCCCCGCTGGCCTGACGGTGGACACCGACGGCACCTACGTGTCGTGGTCGTCAACGTTCGGCATCGGCGCTGCTATAGTCAAAGGCAGCAATGACGCCAATGTCTACGTGTACGAGCCCCAGTGGCTCGGAGACAGCGGCTTGGCTGCTCCGCCCAACGCGAGCGGCAATCCGGCAGGTCTCAGCAACTTAACCTTCTGCTGGAACCCGGAGCCGGATATGGGCCAGTGGTGCTCGCCAGGATACTGGCGCCAAGAGCATCATCTGGATTCCTGGGAGGCCACCGGTTTTAGCCCGGATGACCTCTTCAGCGACGCGGTAGGGTACGATGTTACCCTCTCCACCAAGGGCGTGAAGGACGGTGCCGAAACCGATCCGACGCTCTGGGAGGTTCTGCAGTCGCCGCAATGGTACGGCGGCGGCGACTTCAACGCAGTGGGCGATCTCCTCAGCGCTGCGCACCCTGATGTAGATTTTCAGGGTGAACGCGTCGAGGACAGCTGCCCGCTCAACTAGTGCCAGAGCAGAGGCAGGCCAAGGCGGCCTAAGCCTCTGGTTTGACACAGCCCGCTTGTCAACTAAGGCCACACCCTAACAGGTGGGGCTTTTTCTTTGTCTGCCAACTGCTATACTAACAATTCATAAAAATCCAGAAATAGCCATGAAAACAGAATACATTCAACCCGGCATTGAAAAGGGATACGGTTATACTAGAAACGAAGAAACCGGGATAATCCAGTTAACCAGCAAGACATTTCAGCAAATTTTTCAGTTATGCCAAGCTATGGAGGCTGGGACTTATCATATTCCTTTGGCAGAAAAAACAGTCGGGAGCGGCAGGATCAATGCAGTTACAGACCGCCTCAATGACATGGGCCTAGGCAAAAGCTTTTCTGTGATTGAAGCCTCGCACCGGCATGTGATCATAGCTTGCGTAATTGACAGCAAGTAGCCGTATATTCAAAATTTCAAATAAAAAATGCCCTTGCGGACATTTTTCTGTGAACTCGAGAGGACTCGAACCTCTGACCTCTTCGATGTCAACGAAGCGCTCTAACCAACTGAGCTACGAGTTCGTATCTTGAGGAATGCATTATAACAATTTATTGGAAAATTGGGTAGTTGTTGATTGGCGGGTTTTGAGGCTGCCAAACAGCTTAGCCGCCACTCCTGGCGTTGGAGACCTCGTGATGCATCATGTCGTAAACGGTTTTGGTTTTTTCATGGCCACCTTTGCCTTCAAAATTAAGGCCGGCACTTTGTTTGCGTTTTTTGCCCTGCATTTGAGTAGCCCAAGTCCGGGCACTGTTGACTTGTTGGCGCAGCATCAAGATAAACGACCTCAGCTGCTGGAAGAAATTTATGTAGTAAGTGCCGTCTTGGCCAGGGTTTACCACTTCTCCCATCAGGGAAACTTCAATGCTTTTATTGAATTTAGCAATATCCCGAGCCAAGAGCTTTAAATCTTCCCGCAGTGAGGCAATCTCTTTTTCAACCTGTTTTTCGCGGGCGTCAAAAAGCTCCCTTGTGTCGACAGGGTTGACCTGGTCATGAAGTTTTTTTCTTAAGGCCTCTTGTTTCTGTTTTTTCTCAAGCTGTTCCTGTTGTTGTTTTTTCCAAAAGTCATCTTCGCCCATAGGAGAACCAAGATTGTTGCCGCTCCTTGCCAATGCTTCTGAAAAAGGGTCTAGAGGAAGTGATTTGTCACTATTATAGGCTGATTTTTCGGTTTCAGCCAGCGCACGAGCGAATGGATTGGTTGCCATCCCCTGTTTAGCTTTGCCTGGTGGGTTTTTTTGCCCGTTAGTGTTCATGATGCAGCCAGCAGCAATAAAATTACTTAAATTTGGGTAATTATAGGATTACCTGAGGAAAAAGTCAATTATTTCTTAACAAATCGTGCTGCCAAAAACCCAAGATTACAGCTTGATAAGGAAGTCAACCACTTTTTGGCGTTTGAGGGTTTGGCGGACCAAAGCGCGGTATTGTTCACTTTTCATTTGCTCGCCTCTAATCTTTTCATCCTCGATTTTGTTAATTTGTTCATCGACGTCTTTTTCATCAACCTCTATACCCTCTTTCTGAGCAATGGCGTTAAGGATAAAAGTGAGCTGAAGCCTGCCGATAGCCTCTACAGCCAGTTGAGAAGAAAGCTGCTCAAAGGTCATACCCCGCTGCTGCAGGAAGGTTTCGATGGAAAAATTCATACTCTCAAGCCTGCGGGCTAACTGGTCCAGATCGTAGCGGACTTCCTCTTTGATTAAAAGTTCCGGAATGGCCGGGCCATGCTTCTCTATCAAGCCTTGGTAGATGTGATGAAGTTCATGATCTTTTGTCTGCTCTTCTGTGGGCTCAGCTGCCACTTGTGGGGCTGATTTATCTTCTTTGCCATCCTTGCTTCCTGAATCTTGCTTGGCCGCTTTTTTGGCTGCCTCACGGCGTTCTTTGGCCTGTTCTGCAAGATGAGCAGCCGCTTCTTTTTTAGCTGCTTTAATTACTGCGACGTAACCCTTGAGTTCAATCTGAGGAGACTCGGCTATATGGGCTTCCAGCACCCAGTCGCCGCCTTTATCTAATTTGAGCGGCTTGAATTCTGGGTGGGCAAGCGGCTCCTTCTTTTCAGCTTTAATAGCCTCTGAATACTTATCGGGGACAAGCATCTGCAAAGCCTGGTCAATGATTTCAGCAGCACCGATTTTTTCTTCTGCGAGCTTGGTTGGAGCTTGGCCTTTGCGGAAACCGGCTACTACAACTTTATTTTTCAGCTTGTTAAGGACTTTGTCGTAAGCCTTAGCTGCTTCATCGGCTGGAATGGTGATGGTTAAAATTGTGTTGGGAGCGATCGGGATTTGCTTTTCCTGCGCACTGTCTTTTTTAGGTTTGGTTTTTTTGGTTTGGGTCATAACTGGTGCATTATATACTCCAGGCAAAAATTTCACAAACTCGGCTCCACTAGTATGCTACAATGGCGCTTGTTCTCATATAAATCAAAAGGAAAACATGACGGATACAGTGCTTCTCCATCATCTTGATGATTACAAAGCCGGCGGTTTGGAATTTGCCGAAATTGCCACCAGAATTTACAACCACTTAGATCACCCCGCACAAGTTAAACTGCATGAAACATCCGTGCCTCCCCTGGACACTATGGCACTGGGTTTTGTGACCGGCCAGTTGGCTTTAGCCCCTTTTGAGGGAAAGATGTTTATCTACGGCAATTGTGCCCCCAGGAGAACAAGCGAAAAAGCCAGAAAAAACAACCGGGATCATGGCATCAAGTATGCCAAACTTAAAAACGGAGTTGAAATAATCAATGTCTGGTCTGAGTATGCCTTCGGTTTTGTAAAAGACCAGGTTGTTAAATACTATGACATTAATTGTCCAGCCGAAGGTTCCCAGTTCCGTTCCAGAGACTTTTTTCCTCAAGCAGTTGCAGAAATTATCAATGGCGATTATAGCCGGCTGGGCAAAAAATTGGACCCCGAGGACATTCCGGATATTCCCAACGATGAGGTTTCCTGGACCGACGGTTTTGGCAATATCAAAACCACTATGAGGATGTCAGATCTTGAAGCCCGGGGATTTAAGACTGGCCAGCAAGTGCAGGTAATCCTGAATGACGTCAGTATGCTCGGGGTGGTAACGGTCGGCGGTTTTCAAGTCGACCGCGGCGTATTGGCTGTGAACGCCGGCTCATCTGGTTATGACGATCCGTATATAGAGTTGTTTCTAAGAGTGCATAAAATGTCAGAAAAGCCGGCGGCGGAGCGGTTCGGCCATCCGGTCGGCGGCACAAAATTTGAAATTAAGCCGCTTTAACCAAAGCTTTTGCTTAAGTACAGCTCTCCCTATAATTATTGGCGTGATACGCTATAATTTGACTCACATTTGGCGCAGTACCAGAGTGGTCTAATGGCTAGGTCTGCAAAACCTCAGTTCACGGGTTCGAATCCCGTCTGCGCCTCCCTAGTTAAAGTATCTTTTATCAGGTTGCCGAACAATAAGTGTGTTTTAAATCACAAAAATTGCGATATACTAAGTTTATGGCAACTTATTTGCAGAAGCACCTGGTCCCAGTCTTTTCAAAGAATCGGAAGCTGATTATTCAGATCTTTCAATTAGCAGAGCTCTCAACAATTTTTATCTGGGGTTTTGGCGGCTATCTACTAGCGCGCGATTTTCCTGAAAATTACCCAATTGTGCATAGGGTGGGAACTTGGTTTGGCCGAGGAGCGTTGATTCTGTATGTACTAACCTTGCTGCCGGGTATTATCCGCAGGGTTCAATTTTTGGTTGATGTCACTATTCCAATTGCAAGGATTTTAACAATGTTCCGCCGCCATTTAGGCATCCTGATGTTTTTACTAGTGTTTGTTCACATGGGTTTTGTGTACCTGATGCCGCTCGGGTTTACCAATCAATTATCGCTTGGAAATTTGCCGCTGGAAGTAGGGCATATTTTTGGCATCACTGCATTTATCATGCTCTTCCCGCTTTGGATTACTTCCAACGATATTTCTTTGAGGATCTTGGGACCAGTCCGCAATACTATTCACAGGTTGACCTACGTAATCCTATTCATCATCTTTCTCCACGTGTCCTTTTTTAACAAAAGTTGGGCTGTGGTATTAGGAATTCTTAGTATTGCCTTGTTGTTTTCTTGGGCTCGCCATCTGTGGCTACAGCGTTTTGGGAGTGAACAGCCGGAAAAAGCTGTTGTTGAAGATAGGCGCTCCTAATCAGAAGCACGGTCTTTTGTTACAATACAACCTCATGCCGAAACAAGCTGCGAAGACCTACTATATTCACACTTTTGGCTGCCAATCCAACAAGAGCGACTCCGAGCGCATTTCCGGGGATTATGAAGCCCGTGGTTATCAGGAGGCGGAAGATTGGCGGGTTTGTGATGAGCTGGTGATTAACACCTGCGCCGTCCGCCAGCGGGCTGAAGACCGGGCAAAAGGTTTTCTTTACAACGTGGTGGTTCACTTTAACGGACTTGGCCAAAAAAGGCCAAAAATCATTTTAACCGGTTGCATGACGCATCATGGCAACGAAAAACTTTATGAAATGTTGCCCGAAGTAGATGAGATACTTCCAATCAATGAGGTTGGTTTTAACAATGCGGCGGTGCGAAAAGATAAAAAACACGCTTGGATTCCGATTTCTACCGGCTGCAATTCCTTTTGTACTTATTGTATTGTCCCCTACTCCCGCGGCCGCGAGCAATCCAGGCCGATGGCAGAGATTATGGATGAGGTGCAGCGCTTGGTGGACAGCGGCTATGAGGAAGTAACCTTACTAGGTATGAACGTAAATTCCTGGGGCTTGGAAAAGATTGGCATCGGTTTCCGCAAACTAATGATGGAAAATAAAAAGTTTACCCGCGAAGACTTGCCGGAAAATCAATCTCAATATCTTCAGCCTAAAACCACTCCTCCGTTCGTAAAACTGCTCAGGGCAATATCTGAGTTCCCGGAAATAAAAACCATCCGTTTTTTGACAAGTAACCCCTGGGATTTTCATGACGAACTCATTGAAGAAGTGGGCAAAAACAAAAAAATTGACCGCTACATTCATTTGCCGGTCCAGTCAGGCAGCAACTCGGTTCTTTACCGGATGAACCGCGGCTACACCCGCGAGCGCTATCTGGAGGTGGTGGCTAAGCTTCGTCAGGCAGATCCTGACATAATTATCGGCACTGATATTATTGTTGGTTTCCCTGACGAAACCGAGGTTGAGTTTGAAGAGACGGTATCCCTGGCCAAAGAAGTTGGCTGGAAGGTAGGTTTTGTAGCTATCTACTCTCCCCGGCCCGGCACTGCTAGCTGGAGGATCTACGAGGACAATATTCCCCATGCAGAAAAAAAACGCCGCTGGGAGGTGTTGGATCAAATCATTAATAAAGACAATTTAACTATCCGTCCGGTTGTTGTTTAAGGCATTTATGAAAAAGATTGTCATATCTGTTGTTGGGCCAACAGCCTCGGGTAAGACCAGTTTTGCCCTAAGCCTAGCCGAGGCGGCCATCGCCGGTGGTTACCGGGGATTGGCACTTATTTCTGCTGACTCCAGGCAGGTTTATATAGGTTTAGAGGTTTTGTCGGGTGCAGATGTTCCACCTGAATTCGCGCCTGCTGTTAGCACTGACTTTTCATACCCATTTTTTGAACACGGAGCGATTTCTTTGCACGGAATATCAGTTGTGACGTCGGAACAAGAGTGGTCGTTGGCTCACTTTAAAAAACTGGCGCTGCCGGTAATTCAGGATGCCTGGTCAAATGAGGTATTGCCTGTTTTGGTCGGAGGCACTGGCCTCTATCACCGACATTTGTTTTCCTCTGATCCTGAACTCGCTGTGCCGCCCGATGAAGGATTCCGGACTGCGGCGGAGTCAATGACCGCCGAAGAGCTGCAACAAGTGCTTAGCGAGGAAGACAGCGAGCGGCTTAAAAAAATGAATCATTCTGACCTTAATAATCCCAGGCGGCTTATTAGGGCAATTGAGATTAGCCGGGCACTTGCTATCAGATCTCAAGAAGAATCGGGCTCGAATTTTCAAGTCCCCACTCCACAGCAGCATCATTTTGTTGGCCTCCGCTTAGATTTAGACATAATAAAAGAAAAAATCACCCGGCGTGTGCTCGACCGCCTGGATGCCGGCGTAGTTTCTGAGGTTGAGCAGGTGTTCAACTGTGCAGAAGGCCAAAAACAACCGTCATTCTCTGCTTTGGGATTCAAAGAAGTTTTAGCACTTTCTCAAGGACAAATAACCAAGGATGAGTGTTTGGAGCACTGGAGCCGCCGGGAATTTTCCTATGCCAAGCGGCAGTTTACCTGGTGGAAAAAGGACGATCAGATTAAATGGTTTGATGTTAAGGATGAAGGCTGGAGGCCGTTGGCACTTACTTATGTGAAAAGCTTATTGAAATAAGCTATACTTAATGCAGGCTTCTTCAGTTATCATTAATAGCAACTAGTAAAGCCAAACTTAAGCCTGCCCAAGCCATATGATCAAAGAACTATTTTCAAACCGGCGCACAGTATCAATTGACCCCACCAGTATTTTTCTGACCCTGTTTATATTGCTTACTCTTTACTTCCTTTATTACATCAAGGGTATTTTATTGATGGTGTTGATGGCTTTTATAATTATGGTAGGCCTCCACCCGCTTAGCCACCTGCTCTACAAGCGATTCAAACTGCCGAAGGTTTTCAGCATCATCATGACTTATGTTATTTTCTTAACTGTAGTAGGAACGTTTTTGGCATTTATTCTGCCTCCGTTGGCAAGTGAGCTCTATCAACTGCTCCGAATTATTGAACTGCCAGTTCTCAATGAGCAAATTAGGAACTTTAACTTTACTCTCCAGGAAATCAGTGCTATCGCAGACAAGGTCGGAAGTTCGGTTAATTTTGTTTACCAAATAATCAACACGACATTCAGCAGCATTTTTACACTCTTTACCTTGTTGGTTATTTCTTTTTACATGATGCTCGAGCGTGATGATTTGTACAAAAAGGTTTATTGGTTTTCCAGAGATCCTGCACATCTGAAAACCGCTAAAGAGTTTATTGATTCAGTCGAGAGACAACTTGGCGGCTGGGTGCGAGGACAACTCATCCTGATGTTTGTGGTTGGTGCAATGACATATGTAGGACTGACTTTGCTATCAATACCGCATGCACTGCCGCTGGCAATCTTAGCCGGCCTGTTGGAAATTATTCCAAATATTGGCCCGACCATCTCTGCAATTCCCGCCATTTTTATTGCTTACCTAACATTTGGGCCGCTGATGGCAGCTGTCACGCTCTTGCTTTACATCGTTACGCAGCAGCTGGAAAATAACTTTTTGGTGCCAAAAGTCCTGGGTGCAAATGCCAACGTTAACCCGCTTACAGCCATTCTGGCTATAATTATTGGGTTGAAGGTTGCTGGAGTTGTAGGTGCCCTACTATCTATACCGATCTACATTGTCATTAGAACGGTATACTCAACCTTTTTCTATCCTAAAGCTCCTGTGGCAAAGTGACAAATTGGGCTATAAATGGTATAATTTCAGTCCTTTGGAATTCGGCAATGGCCTTCTCATGCCTCGGCTGAGGGGGAGGAAAGTCCGGACAGCAGAACAGATGGTGTTTCGCAGTGGTTTCCTATTGGAAGCTTAAGCGAAAGGTCCTGAGAGGCAGTTTTCTGCCAAACAGGATACAGTTAGAGCAACAGTGACGAACCGGGTGGCGCCGGATGAAACGACCAAGCTTCAGGGTACCAAAGCTCATAGAGTGGCGGTGGCAATCCTCCCGGCTGCAACTGGCGAACTTCACCGAAATGGACCTGTTCCCCTTTCTCCGCTTAGACGAAGAACGGTGATAGAGTTCCAGGCACTAGATAAATCATTGCCTTTCACACAGAATCCGGCTTATGATTTCCAGAGGAAAACATGAAAAGCCCCCCGCTAAACGGGGGGCTTTTGTTCTATTTGCATCTAGGGTTTTTGCCGATAATTCGTATAATGGTTTAAAGGAGAATCTTATGCAAGAAACTTGGATTGATTCAATTCTACTAGCAATAAGCCAAGCGTTTACAAACGCTGCAGTTTATTTTCCCAGATTATTGGCAGCAGTGCTTATACTCTTCTTCGGTACTTGGGCTGCGCGTATTTTCAGGAGGATGATCAGGAAGGTTTTTGTCTCCTTTGCCGGTTCAGACACTGTTAAAAAAACTCCGGCAGAACATTTTTTTGATGATGCTGAACTTGGGCACAAGTTAGAGGATGTCTTGGGCTCGGTAGTCTACTGGTTGATGATGTTGGTGGTTTTGTATGTGGCTGTATCAGTTTTAGGTATTGCTTCGCTCTCAATGCTGTTGGAAAAAATTATTAACTATATTCCACACATACTTGCAGCAATTTTGATCTTGGTTGTCGGTGTTTTGTTTGCTGGCATTGCTGAAGGGCTGGTAAAAAATGCTTTTAGAGCAATTGACACCGGCACTGCCAGGGCTTTAGGAAAATTGACAGGCTATGTAGTGGTCATAATTTCTGCCTTAGCAGCGGTTTCTGAGCTTGGTATTGCCAGGGAATTTATTTTGATACTTTTTGTCGGCCTGATTTTCATGCTGTCTCTAGGATTCGGATTAGCAATTGGATTGGGAGGCCAAGACCTGGTCCGCGATGTTTTAAAGCATTGGTATGCCAGCCATAAGCGTCAGCACTAAGACGATTAGCTAACTTAATAACTATTAGATCTGCAAATTATGCACCCTTTAGAAGCTATTCTCCTTGGATTCATTCAAGGCGTTACTGAATTCCTGCCTGTTTCAAGTTCCGGACACCTGGTTATTTTCAAGCAATGGCTGTCTCTGACTACGCCATCTTTATTTTTTGAGGTTTTTCTGCATGCTGCTACCCTCCTGGCAATTATTGTTTATTTTTGGCATGACATAGTAAAAATTTCCAGGGATGAGCTCAAACTCGTATTGATTGGCAGCCTACCAATCGGAGTTGTGGGTTTTTTGTTCAAAGAGAGAGTTGAGCTTTTGTTTAATTCTACTCTGTTGGTGGGGCTCATGCTGCTGATCACCGGAACTGTTAATCTGCTTACAGATAAAGAGTTGGATAAACGCGATGAGAAAGGAAAAGATGAGGCTGAGAATGAGGCCGAACAGCTTACTTTCAAGAAAGCTTTGATAATTGGCTTTATCCAGGTTGCAGCAATTTTGCCGGGAATTTCCCGCTCAGGGTCAACGGTATTTGGTAGCATTGTTCAAAAGGTGTCTCGGGAAGACGCTTTCCGCTTCTCGTTTTTCTTGGCGTTGCCGGCCATTACAGGAGCCACTCTTTACGAGATGATTGGCGTGGACTGGGCTGCTGTGGAGCGGCTGGGATATTACAAGCTAATCTTGGGAGGGGCGATGGCTTTTATCACAGGACTCGGTAGCTTGAAACTGCTGCACTACATGATTAAAGAAGCAAGCTTTCAATGGTTTGCATGGTATTGTTTCATTCTGGGAGGTGGTGTTTTAGCTTTGGAATTGCTGAGAGTGGTCTAATCTATCTTTTACTGCAAACCCAGGTGAAGCACTATGATGCATCCGCCGTCTGCATACATGCTCAAGCTGGTGCAGTCTGCAGCCAGCCCCATATTCACATATAGCCCATCCAGCAGCTGTCGATTATGACTGTCACTTTCAATCCATGCCTGCAGCACCTGCCAGGGTGAATTGTAGCCGAAAGACAAGTTTTCCCCTGCTTTTTTGTAATGATAGCCAGCGTTGGTGAGCATGTACCAAGTTTGCCCGTCCTGGGCATCCAGGTGGCGAAAATATTTATTGTCTACCATGTCCTTAAGTTTTCTTTGAGCACTAATTTCCAGGGTTGGATGGGCTATAAGAGGACTTAGCTTGTGCTCTTTGCGGTAAGCGTTAATTAAGAGATAAAGCGATTCAGGCTTGATTTCTTCTGCGCTTGTAATTTCTGCACCTTTTATGCGCTCGTCATTTGAGGCGGTCTGCACTGATGTCTGAGGAGAAATTGACCCAACTACAAATGTTCTTATTTCAGAGTGATAAACCAGTACCTGTGATACAAGAAGAACAGCAACTACTAGCCCGCTCAGACGCATGACCTGGATTTTTTTCATTGATACCATTGTAGCATCCGGTAGTTTTGTCAGTTTGTTGTGTAGTTTGGCCTGAATTGAAGCGCCTCAGCAATGTGGTCTGCATTGATTTTGGGCGCGGCTTCCAGGTCTGCTATGGTTTGGGCAATCCGGATGATGCTGAAGTATCCTCTCGAGGACAGGGCTAACCGCTCTGCTGCAGTGCTCAACAGTTTTTGTGCCATCGGTTCCAGCACACAATGCTCTCTGATTAATTTAGATGTTAGCCGGCCATTATTCTGAACTGTTGTGTTGGCAAACCTATCTGCTTGTTTTTTTTGTGCCGCCAAGACCTGAGCTTGAATAATTTCGAGACTCTCGGTATCTGATCGAGCTGATAGTTTGCTGTGTGCGGCCGGCAGAACGGTAAGTGACAGGTCTATCCTATCTTTAAGCGGGCCTGACAATTTGCTTTTATATCTCTTAATTTGGTCAGGGGTACAGGTGCAGGAGCGATAGCTAGACTGTGCAAAGCCACATGGACATGGGTTGGTTGCGGCAACAAAGGAAAATCTGGCCGGAAACCTAATGCTTCCTTGGTTTTTGGTAAGTGTGACACTGCCCTTCTCCAGCGGCTCCCTTAATGCTTCCAAAGTAGCCTTATTGAATAGGTTAAGTTCATCAAGGAAAAGAACTCCGCAGTGTGCCAGCGATATTTCTCCTGGTTTGATTTGAGTGCCGCCTCCGAGCAGTCCCAAGATGCTGGCAGTATGATGCGGCGAGCGGAATGGACGCGAACTGCTGAAGTTTCTTTCAATCCCGGCTGCTGAATAGACCATTGCTACTTCCATTGCCTCCTGGCTTGAAAGCGGCGGCAGGATGGAGTTGAGGCTCTGGGCCAGCAGGCTTTTGCCTGCTCCCGGTGGTCCAGTTAACAGCAGGTGGTGACGCCCTGCCGCCGCGATAACAAGAGCTCTTTTGGCCACTTCTTGGCCCAAAATATCAGTGATGCTGACGGAATGTTCCCGGTTCTTTGATTTATGAATAAACTTTTTCGTTTGGAGGAAGCTTAATGGTTTGTGCTTTTGAGCAAACTCCAGATAATCCCGCAAATGCTCAATATACTTGATTTCGATGCCGGAAATGTATTTGAGCTGCTGAACACTTGAGGCAGGTACGACCACTTCTTTGAAGCCCATGGTTTTGGCTGCACAGACTAAGGCTAAAGCATGCTTGAGTGGTTTTAGCTCACCATTGAGAGAAAATTCTCCAAAAAACATAGTTTTGTCACTATCAAGCCTGATTTCTCCGTACTGTTTTAGCAAAGCAATGGCAATGGGAAGTTCGATGCAGCTGGCTGTTTTTTTTAGATCAGCTGGGGCTAAGTTAACAATAGTTTTTCGGGATTTAATTCTAATGCCGCAACTGGACACCGCTGCCGTAATCCGTTCTTTGGCCTCAGCGACAGTGCGGGTTGGCAAACCGATGAAGATTAATTTTGGCTGCCCGCGGACGGTATCGACTTCAACTTCAATTTTAGTGGGGTTTAAACCTTGCAGGGTGGCGGTGTAGGTTCTGGCTAACACTGCCCCACTTTAACTCCAGATTCTTGCAGGAACTGGATATCCGAAAACGTCAAGCAAAAAGTTGAAAATCAAGAGGTTGGTTACTAACCAATCTGTTCAACCAGCCGGTTGCAATATCCCCATTCATTATCATACCAACTGACGATTTTAACTAAGTTTCCTCCAATAACATTCGTAAGCGCCAAGTCCACAATCGATGATTCGCGCCTGCCAATGATGTCTGATGAGACCAGGGGCTCATCGGTAACCGCCAGGATATTTTTCCAGCGCTCCTCCTGCGAGGCATCAATGAATGCCTGGTTGATTTCTTCAACAGTAACATCGCGGTCCAACAAGAAAGTAATATCAGATATTGAGCCTGTTGCTGTGGGGACACGGATGGCAGTGCCGTCAAATAAACCTTGAAGTTCAGGTACCACCAAAGCTGTAGCTTTGGCTGCACCTGTAGTGGTTGGAACAATATTTTCTGCAGCGCTTCTGGCCCGGCGCAGGTCTTTATGTGAATTGTCTTGTGTGTTTTGATCGTCAGTATATGAATGTACTGTACTGAGCATAGCCTTTTGTACGCCAAACCGATCAACCATGACTCTAGCCACCGGCGCCACACAGTTAGTGGTGCAGGAAGCATTAGAAACGATTCTTGTTTCCGGTGGGATATGATTAACTCCAACTACGCTGGTGATTACATTTTCACCTTTAGCTGGAGCGGAAATAACCACTCGGTTTGCCCCTCCGTTGAAATGCTGCGAAGCCTTTTCATCTGTTGTAAAAACCCCGGTTGATTCAATGACTGTTTCAACTCCATGGCTGCCCCAGGGAATTTTGTTCGGCTCGCGCTGAGCAGTAAAAACAATGGGTTCTCCCCCATCGATAGTGATTAGGCCGAGGATGGGATTTTCATCTGTAACTTCGTCTTTAGACTGATGCCTCGATATATTCATCGAGCTGCCAAATTGGCCATAATTTGAATCATATTTTATGAGATGAGCCCAATCTTCCAACTCCATTGAACCGGAAGTGTTTACAACTTTTAAGTCGTAACTGTCGCGGTAGAATTGCCACCAAACTCTGAGGGTGGTCCTGCCGATTCTGCCGAAACCGTTAATGCCGAAAGTTTTTTTCATATTAGTCCTTGCTCTCACAGTATTGGTGCGGTTGAGTTCTCCTTAAGAATACCACTTATTCTCAGGGCAGCCAAGAATAGCCTTAGAATATGAATTGAATTAGGCAAGTTCAGTTTTTACATCACTGCCGACATAAGTGCCGACTGCTTCACCTTCGATGGCGCGGCTGAGGTTGCCGTCTTTAAAGAGCTCGAAAACCATTACTGCCAGGTCGTTTTCCTGTGCCATTGCCAGTGCAGCAGTATCCATAACATTCACCTCTGCTAACTCAATGGCATCTTTAAGGTTAAGGGTTTTAAAGCGTTTAGCTTTGGGGTGTTTAATAGGGTCTTTTTCATAAATGCCATCAACTTTGGTAGCTTTTATTAAGACATCACAGTTGAGTTCAAGTGCGTGCAAGGCTGCTCCGGTATCTGTGGTCACATACGGTACTCCGGTCCCAGCAGCGAGAATTACCACCCGGCCTTTTTCCATATGCCGGATTGCCCGGCGGCGGACAAAGCTTTCGGCAACAGCCGGCATTTGCAAAGCGGACTGCAGCCTGGTCGGCACGCCGACTTTTTCAATAGCATCCTGAAGTGCCAGGCCGTTCATTACTGTGGCTAGCATACCCATGTAATCCGCTGTGGCCCGGTCGATACCCTGCTTGGCCCCGGCCATTCCCCTGAATATATTACCTGCTCCAATCACAAGGGCTATCTCAACGTGTTTGGTATAAATGTCTTTAATCTGCTCTGCCACAGCCTTAGCTGCCTTGGGATCGATACCATAATCTCTATCGCCCAAAAGCGATTCTCCCCCAACCTTTAAGAGGACTCTGTTAAAGCGTGTTTTTGACATTTATTCCTTTCTTAATATGTGGGCGGTTTTTATGCCGCAGTTTAACCAAAGGGCAAACGGGTTCTTAGCCTCAACCATTTCCAGCGCAAATTTTCTGCAATCCTGAAAAGCTTATACAAAGATGGGTTAAGGACCAAATCATAGGTGCCGATAAACTCTACCAAATCTCCTCCATAGCCTTTTTTAAATTTATGAAAACCATACCAAGGATCTGATTTCTTGGGTTCCGGCCCCAGAGATCCCCACATATCCAGCATCTTGCAGTTCTCCCGTTTGCCGAGCTTGATCATTTCCCACATCATTAGGTTGCTGGCCATGATGTTTCTGTGAATGCTTCTTGAGGCTCCGTACGGATAATAGAGCGTGTTATTAAAAATAAACATAATCCAGGAAACGATAATCGTGTCTTCATAAACCGCATGAAAAATTCTGATCATCCCTGAATCACCCAATTTATCCCACATTTTGCGGAAATAATCCGGAGTGTGCGCGTAGAAGCCCTGCCGCTTAGTAGTTTCCTCTAGTATTTCAATATATTGCTCCATACCTTCTTTGGATGTGTTCTCAAAGACTTCAGCACCTTTTTTTACTGCGAGCCTGACATTGTACCTGGTTTTGCTATCTAACTGCTTAAAAAGCTCTTCTTCAGACTTGCTTAGATCTAGTTGAAAAGTATATCTGGTAAACATAGGCCGACCAGGGACGGCACCATTATCCAAGAGGAATTTGGAGATATCTTTATGAGCTGAAGGCACACCGACCTTTTGAGCAACGTTCGGCTCCATCTTAATAAACAAAGCATTGTGCTGCTTGCCAATTTCCTTCAGAGCGTGAAGCTGCTCATCATCCGGCATAAAGGCTTTGGGAAGATAGCCGACATTTTTGTTTAAATGCGGGATGGGGTGAAAAGTTACTTGAAATGCCTTAGTGAGTTGATTGTCATGAAAAAAACCAATACGCTCAATTGCGGTACCGGTTTCCTTCCTGAACTCACCCCACTCCCAGGACTGAAGGGGGTGGCCTACTACAGTGTTATAGCGTTGGCGCTCGTTTTCCCTGATAACTCTAACAATCATATTGAACAATTATTATAAGTGATAATACTCTGGTGTGCCAGTTGGTGAAATCTAACTGTCAATGAACGAGTCGATATCAAACTCACCGCTCAAAACCCCTTCTGCCAACTCCTCATCGACCGGCACATACCTTCTTTCAGAGGATGTATGCTGAGAATTTGGTTTAGAATCAAAAGTTGATTTGTATCCCCCTTCCAACACCAGCAGATCTTTGGGAATATCACTTAGAAAGCGGCTTTGCAGGCTATAGCTGCGGCTGCCATAAACATATCTGGCGCGCGCATGGGTAAAGTAGAGCCGGGTTTTTGCTCGGGTTACGCCCACATAGCATAAGCGGCGCTCCTCTTCCATTTGATCGGGGTCAAGGATTGAGCGTGAGTGCGGCAGCAGGCCATCCTCCATGCCAACCATAAAGACCACAGAAAATTCCAAGCCCTTGGCAGCGTGCAGGCTCATAAGGTTGACAGCATCTTGATTGGAATCATCAGCGGCTACATCAACGAAATTGTCATCTTGCAGCAATGCAATATTCTCCAATAGCTGGCGGACCGATTTAAACTGGGCAGCCACGTTGACCAACTCTTGGACGTTCTCAATCCTGCTTTGATTTTCTTCGTTTTTAATTTTGAACTTTTTCAGATAGTCGGTAATATCAAGAATTGTTTTAATAATTTCAGAAGGATTGCTGTCAGAGCCTAATTCATTGCCGGCAGCCAGAGATTCGCGGTGCTCTGCAGACCAGCTTTCAAATTTCTCCAGCCTGCGCTTGCCGAGTTTTTCTATCCGGTTGTAACTGACCATGTCTTGGGGATTGGAAAAACAGCGGAGGTAAGCAATCAGGTCTCTAATTTCTTTTCTCTCGTAGAATTTGGTGCCGCCAACTAATTTGTAGCGGATGCCGGCATGGATGAGCGCTTCTTCAAATTCACGCGATTGGGCATTGGTGCGGTATAGGATTGCCATCTCAGAAAGTGGACTATCCAGGCTTTCTTTTTTGATGTATCTCACAACCTGCCTGGCTTCGTCCCGGCCGTCTTCGGCATGATAAATGGTTAGCTTGTTGCCGGTGGCTTCAACGGTCCATAGCTTCAGAATCGGGTGCTTGGTGTTTTGAGAGATAATTTCGGTGGCAGCATCCAGAATGTTTTGGTTGGAGCGGTAGTTTTGTTCTAAGCGGTACTCCGTCACATCTTTAAAGTCTTGCTTCAAGAGCAGCATGTTGCGGTAGTCTGCCCCTCTCCAGGCATAAATGCTTTGGCTAAAATCACCGACTACATATAGATTATCCTGCGGCCTGGTAAAAATTTTAGTAAGCTCGTACTGGACTTTATTAGTGTCCTGATATTCATCAACCAAAACATGCGAAATCATTTGCTGATATTTATCCCTGACCTGAGACACCTGCTGTAGGAGATTGAGTGCTTTAAGAAGGAGGTCGTCAAAGTCTACAGCCTGAGCTTTGTTTAGTTCTTCCTGGTACCATTTGTAAACATGGCCGACATGAGTCTGATAATGCCCTTTGGCAAAATTTTGATAGGCGGTGGGAGTGATCATCTCATTTTTGGCATTGGAAATAGTGCTGCGCACTGCCTGCATGGCAAACTGGCTGTTTTCTAATCCTCGGGTTCCATAGATATCCTTGATGAGTTTTTTCTGATCGTCGGTATCGTAGATGGTAAAGTTTGGGTTTAAACCGATTAGGTGGCCATCGGTCCTGAGAATCCGGGCGCACAGGCTGTGAAAAGTGCCTGAATATGGAAGAATACTGCCGGTGTGCAGTTGAATTCTATCCCTAATTTCTCCGGCAGCTTTGTTGGTAAAGGTAACTACCAGCAACGATTGCGGGGAAACATTTTTTTCTGCAATCAGCCAGGCTACCCTGGTTGTAAGCACAGTAGTTTTGCCGCTGCCTGCTCCTGCCAGTACCATAGCAGCACCTTTTTCATGAATAACGGCTTGCTGCTGTTGCTTATTAAGCTTGCTCAGTAATGCTTTCACGCATCACATACTAGCACATTACAGAAAGGAAATGATATAGTGTGTTCACTATGTCAAAACTAATCATTGCCAACTGGAAATCACATAAATCCCCTCAAGAAGCAGAATCCTGGATGAAAGTAATCTCAACGGAGAAAAAACAGTTTTCTGAAAACGTTAAAGTGGTTGTGGCTCCGGCTTTCCCGTTGCTGCCAGTTGTTGCAGAAATGGCCGAGTCTGCTGGCGTCCAGCTTGGTGCGCAGGATTTAAGCCCTTTTGAAGCAGGCGCCTACACTGGTGCCGTTTCAGCTCACAACCTAAAAGGCTTGTCTGTAAAATATGCGTTGCTCGGCCACTCGGAGAGGCGCCTGTATTTCAATGAAACTCACCTGGATGTAGCCCGCAAGGTGGTTCAGGCAGTTGAGCACGGGTTGACCCCGGTGGTTTGTGTCGACAGCGATTTTATCTATGAGCAGGCAGCCATGATTGAAGACGAATACTTGGAGCAATGCGTTGTTGCTTATGAACCGGCCGGTGCGATTGGCACAGGCAACAATGAAGACGTTGGCAAGGTCAGGCGCAATTCTAAAAAGATCAGGGATGCTTTTGGTGACGACATCAACATTCTTTACGGCGGCAGTGTTGCTCCGGAAAATATCGGCGAGTACATGCTGGTTACTGATGGAGCGCTGGTAGGCGGAGCCTCTTTGGATGCTGAAGAGTTTGCCAGGCTTGTTCAGGCGGTTGAATAATTGTATTTTACCTTGGTCAACATCACTTAGCTCTATAGATTGAATACCAGTAATCTTCGTTTATAACAGGAAATATTTTATTGTACCTAGTGTTGTCTGCTCCCCAAACTTCTATCTCCTGATGCCCTATAAAAACATAGTCCACATTATATTTTTCAAAAATATGCTCCGAGCTTTCGGGTTCAGCAAACATCATTGATAGATCGGCTTCAACCTCCAGATAATCATATCCATGTGACCACAGCCATCCTCGATAAGACATTATCGTCTGGCGCCCAGCCAGGCTGCCCAGCCAGCCATGATGGTCATCATGAGCAATCCATATTGAATCCGGGCTGGTATTTTTTCTAACCCACTCTGCAGCCTCAAGATCACGATTTTGGAACATTGTAAAATTAAAGCTTTCAAATTGAATAATTCTAATTGCATCAAAGCCGCCTGACAGAATACTCATTGCAAACAGCAGGACAGCCAGGAATTTTTTTAGAGTGTTCCCCTGCCATAGCCGTTGGAGAAAATAAGCAGCTAGGCCGGCAAAGCCAAGGGCGGCCCAGACAATTATTTTTGTGTTATCCCAGTTCCAAGGTTGAAACTTTACTAAGTTGGCTGCGGCAAACAGCAGAAAAAACGGCAGAAAAATCATTGCCAATCCACGTTTCTTCTGGTAAAGCAACACCAAGCCAATGAAAGCGAGTAGGGGGACAACACCCCAGTTCAGCAGCCAGAATTTTATCCAAGGCAGGTTGTACACCGGCGCCAGCCAACCCGGTTCCCAAACAAAAAATTGTTTATTGAGAGTGCCTCTTATAAAAATATTGGTTATTAGTGCGCCGACAGAAGCCGCCAAGACCCCTGCCGCTGTCCAACGGGCAAGAACAGGCAGCTTCCACCTGTTGGTGATTGCTGCAGCTAAAAACCAACCGGTCAAAATGACGGCCACAGCAATGGCGGTGTGGGTGTGAATTATCGGCAGAAAGCCAATCGACATTAAAGTCAGGAGAAAAAGCGGGTTTTTTGGAGGCTTTTTTTCAGTTGAAGTTAGGTAACGGAACATCAGTGTTAACAGAATCAGGGCTATCGGCAGCCCTAAGGTAAACGCCCGCTGCGGCAGAAGCATGCTGTCTATGATAGAAATCCATTTAATCCCTGCCTCAGGGTTATTGGTTGCGGGTGTGGCGGCCAACCAAAGATTATTTCCTGATTCCCAGGCTGCAATCATAGATTGGATACTATAGATAAATCCTAAACCTCCATTGAGCATAAATAATGAGGCAGCGGCTGCAGCAATTTTTTTTGACCGGAAAATTGTGCGGTAAAACCAGTAAAGCGCTACGATCCCCAGGACTGAAAAAATCAAGCTGGGAATGACAAATGCCGGCACTAGCTTGACTCCAAATTTCATCAACAAACCGGAGAATACATCAGCGACAAGCGGATACTGCAGAGGCTCTGTTATCAGCAAGGGATTTTGTGAAAGAATTCCTGTCCCCCGCTCAACAAAAGAAGTGCCGATCATAAAATGAAGCACCCAATCCCCCCAAGTATTTACATGGCGGGCAATCAAATCTCCGGTTTCAGAATAAATAAATAGATTGGACCATAGGTAAATAAAGTAGGTAGCCCATCCGCCTAAGAAGAAAATTTCAAACCAATTTTGGCGAAAAAAAACACGGATCAATTTTGGCAACAGTTTTTGTTTGGCTGTCATAAGGCAGGCTTAAAAGAAGAGTTTTTTTAGCGGCCTACTCTTCTAATGTTGTATATTGGCCGCTGGCCCAGCCTTCCTCGCCTTGAAAGCTAATTTTATGCCAGCCGGTAGTTGTTTCCTCCAGGTAAGGGTGAAAAGAGCCGACTTGAGCAAAACCAAGCTCTCGGCCATTGGCGCCCGGCAGGTTTCTAATTCTTAGCACTTCCTCTCCATTTTGGAAAAAGTTGGTAGAGTTAATGCGAATTCTAGGCAGGCTGACTTCTGAGCTTGATTGGCCTGCAAGCTGCTGAGTTCTGGCAGATTGGGTGGCTGCTGAGGTTTCTGTATTGGTTGAACTTGTGGCAGTCTCAGAGCTGTCTAGGTCGCTGAGACCAATGCCACCAGCACCATTAGGATTTTCCTTTGCTAGTTTAACTGTCACCAGCATCCTGTATCCTTGTGCAACATCAACTGTGTACTCTTGAAATTCATATGATGGCAATGTGACATTGAGTGAGTTGTGCCCCGGTTCAACATTGGTATAGAGCACGGGAGAGAACTCTTTTTCCCTTCCGGCTAGGGTTACAATTGCCCCATCCGGAATCGTGACAACAGAAATTTCTGCAGAAGATTTATTTTTCAAGGGTTCAAGTTCATAAATAACGCCTCCGCTGAACTCCGCCCTTGTTCCCGGTTTCCAGGTTACTACAGTCAGTGTTCCGGGGCGCAGATTAACAGTTGTCTCGTGAGGAACATAATCCGGGTTGTCAGGCTGAATTCGCAGGGTATATGTTCCAGGCTGAAGGTTTTTTTCCACCAAAGGGGTTTTTTCCAAGTAAGTGTCATTGATAAAAATTGCACTGTCTACTTGGTCTGTAACAACTTGAAGCCCAGCCTTTTGCTTCTTATCCAACAAACTGCAGGCTGAAAAAATTGCACTGCTGCTTAGCAGGATCAGGATAACTACCAGTGTCCTCATACCTAGTAGTGTACCATGCTAACTGACTAGTTTTTTAAAAGATGTAGGGGGTTTGGTTAAGGCCAGCATTAGCACCTCCGAGATATGGCTGACCGGCTTAAAAGTGATTTCTTTTTTTACTGCATCAGGCAGCTTGTCTAAGTCGCGGGCATTTTCAGCCGGTATCAAGATAGTTTTGCTGCCTGCTCTGTGAGCGGCAATGCTTTTTTCTTTAAGCCCGCCGATTCTTAAGATGCGCCCTCTCAGGGTAACCTCGCCTGTCATGGCCACATCTTTTTTAACCGGAATATTGGTAAAGGCTGAAACGATGGCGGTGGTAATGGTGACGCCAGCCGAAGGCCCATCTTTTGGCACGCCGCCTTCAGGTACGTGGATGTGGACGTCAGTTTTTTTGACCACCTCTTCATCTATGCCGAGCCCATGGGCATTTGATTTGACATAAGTTAGAGCAGCTTGAGCTGATTCCTTCATTACGTCGCCAAGAGTTCCGGTTAGTTTAATTTCCCCTTTCCCTGGAGTCAGGGCAACCTCGATAAAGAGTACGTCTCCACCCACGCTGGTAAATGCCAGCCCAGTAGCCTGGCCAATGATATCCTCCTTTTCTGCCAAGGTGACATCAAATTTTTGTGGGCCGAGGTAATCTGTTAAAGTTTTCTTAGTGATTGTGACTTTTTCTTCGGTCGCCAGCTCATCACTGTCGCTTTCAAGTAGTTCGCGGGCAACTTTTCTCATGATTTTACTTAGAGTTCTTTCAAGATTTCGGACGCCGGCCTCACGAGTATAGTGGTCGATGATATCCTCGATAACTGCGCCGGATATAGAAATCTGCTCTTCACTCAGGCTGTTTGCTTCCAACACCTTGTTGAGCAGGTGTTTATTGGCAATATGAAATTTTTCTTCTTGAGTGTAGCCAGCATAGTTGATTATTTCCAACCTATCCTTGAGGGCAGGAGGGATGGTATCCAGCCGGTTAGCTGTGGTAATGAAGATCACCTTTGACAGATCAAAAGGAATGTCAATGTAGTGATCCTCGAATTTATTATTTTGTTCAGGATCCAAAGCTTCCAGCAGTGCAGCTGAGGGGTCGCCTTTGTAGTCGCCGCCGATTTTATCAACTTCATCTAACATGAAAACCGGGTTTTTTGTGCCGGCATTTTTAATGCCGCTGATGATTTTTCCAGCCATGGCTCCGACGTAAGTTCGACGGTGGCCGCGGATTTCTGCTTCATCTTTAATTCCGCCAAGTGAGACCTTAACAAATTTTCTGCCCAGGGCTTCAGCAATTGACCGGCCGATGCTGGTCTTGCCTACTCCCGGCGGCCCGGCAAAACATAGAATTGTTGGCAAGTTGGCTTTTGTGGAGGCAACGGAGTCTGTTTCATTACGCTGCTGCCTGAGCTGCATGACTGCAATGTATTCGAGTATCCGGTCTTTCACTTCCTCCAGGCCGTAGTGGTTCTTTTCTAATACTGCTGCAGCTTTTTTTAGATCAACACTGCCAAGATATTCATCATCCCAGGGCAACTCAAAAATTGTGTCGAGCCAACTGCGGACGTAGCCGGCCTCCGGGTTGTTCACAGACATCTGCCGCAAGCGCTTGATTTCTTTGCTGATTTTCTTTTTAGTGTCAGGTTCAAGATTTAATTTTTTAAGCCTCTTTTCATATTCGCCCACAACCTCTTCATCGTCGTCAATTTCACCAAGTTCTCGCTTAATGGTATTTAAACGCTCCCTGAGAATATTTTCCCTCATGCTTTTATCAAACTTTTCCTGGGTCTTATGCACCACATCTTTTTCAATCTCAAGCACTTTCATTTCATGAGTCAGGTGCTTGATGACTAATTTCATTCTGTCTTTGACCTCAACGGTTTCCAAGACGTGTTGTTTTTCTTGTGAGTCAATGCTTAGAGTGCTGGCTATTTGGTCTACCAGTTCGCCATGGGTGACCCCACCCATAAGCTTCATAAAGTTTAGGAACTCTACGGGTTTGCCCATGTGGACGGCCTTGCGGAACTCCTTTTGCAGGTGGGCAACCATTGCCTTCATTTCTTCATCTTTTGTTTCTATATCAGGAAGTTTGGCCACCTCTGTGGTAAACATTGGAGTGGTTTCAATAAAACGGAGAATTTTAACCCTGCCTATACCGCGGACCAGTGCATTGACACTGTCCTCTGTTTTTAGAGTTTTCTCAATAATCGCTAAAGTACCGATCTCAAAAAGGTCGGAAGGCTTGGGATAATCAATCTTAGGGTCGCGCTGGGTAACCAGAACAACCAGTTTTTTGCTGCCGTTGGCTGCTTTCAGGGCGTTAAGAGAAACTTTCCGGCCGAAAGTCAGAACAGATTCGGTACTGGGAAACAGGACTCCTTCCCTAATCGGAATGGTAGGAAGTTTCAGCAGTTCTTCAGAGCGTTTTCTGATTGTTTTTTTTGATTTGGCGGCAGTGTTGTTGCCCTTCTTTGGAGTCATGGCATTGCTGGTTTGGTCTTTCATGACTTTGACCAAATCACGCACTCCTCTCTCTGGAGGAGTACTGTCTTGAGACTGTTTTTTATTCTTGGATTTAGGGTTTTTTGAAGTGTCATTCTTCATAGATTAGCATTCTAACTTTTTGACTGCTAAAGTGCAAGTACGAGTCTTTCTATACCTTAAAACTTGTCACTCTACTGCATTGTTTACAACTGAAAACCTGATGAAATGGGGTGGGTGACAATGGACTCGAACCATTGACCTCAGTCTTATCAGGACTGCGCTCTAACCAGCTGAGCTAGTCACCCACTTTGAGGTTAAATTGACGGGATAAACGAACCACCCGGCGAAGTATTATTGTAACATATTAATTTTACTTGTCCGCCCTTAAACTCGCTGATAGCTTGAGGTGATCAATGGTTATAGTTATTGCCTAGGACTTCTTTTTCAGCGCTAGTTGCTCACCTTTTATCGAAGCGACAACCTCGTCCCCGTCACTAATCTCTCCTTCGATAATCATCATAGAGAGCTGATCTAGGATTTCAGTTTGTATAAGTCTTTTAAGTGGCCTGGCACCAAAAACCGGATCATAACCCTTTTTAGCCAGAAGATTGGCAGCTGCATCGGAAACAGTAATCCTTATATTTTTTCCCGATAATCGCCTACTGACCTCTTGCAGTTGCAGTTTCACTACTTGGGCAATTTCATTTTCACTCAACGGTTTAAAGATTATTATTTCATCCAGCCTGTTAAGAAACTCAGGTCGGAAATGCTGCCGAACTACCTGGCGGACTGCCTCTTCCTGCTCCTTCGGTTTATCTTTTAATTCCTGAATTAGGTCACTGCCAAGGTTGGAGGTCATAATAATAACCGTATTTTTAAAGTCTACCGTCCTGCCCTTACTGTCAGTGAGCCGCCCATCCTCAAGTACTTGAAGGAGGATATTAAATACTTCTTGGTGGGCTTTTTCTATTTCATCAAAAAGAATCACGCTATAAGGATGGCGGCGGATTGCTTCAGTGAGCTGCCCGCCTTCTTCATAACCTACATACCCCGGCGGTGAGCCAATTAATCTAGCCACAGAGTGGCGTTCCATATATTCGCTCATGTCGATCCGCACCATCATATCCTGGTCATTAAATAGGAATTCAGCTAAGGCTCTGGCGGTTTCTGTTTTTCCCACACCAGTGGGGCCTAAAAAGAGGAATGAACCGATCGGCCTGCCGGTTGCTTGAATTCCGGCGCGGCTGCGCCTGACAGCATTGGAAACGGCAGTCAGAGCCTCCGACTGCCCCACCACTCTCTGCTTAAGTTCTTCTTCCATCCGGACTAGTTTTTCACTTTCTTCCGAAAGCATTTTTTCTACAGGAATGCCGGTCCAACGGGCAATGACCGAAGCAATATCCTCCTCGGTCACCTCTTCTTTAAGGATTTTTTGCCCGGCTTGAACCTTCTTTAATTCTTTGGTCAATTCGTCTAGCCGCCTCTGGGTTTCAGGTATCTCACCATAATTTATCTCTGCTACTCTCTGTAGATTAAGATTGCGCTCTTCTTGGATCGCTTCTTCTCTCAGTTGATCCAGTTTTATATTCAAGTCTTTGACTTCGTCGATAACTTTCTTTTCATTTTGCCAATGCAGTTCTAATCTGGAATATTCCTCATTGAGCTCGGACAGCTCCTTTTCTAACTCTGCCAATCGTTGTTTCGATGTATCGTCCTCCTCTTTTTTTAAAGCCTGCTTTTCAATTTCTAGTTGGCGGACCCTTCTTTCCAACTGGTCTAAAACAGTAGGTTTGCTATCAATCTCAATCTTAATGCCGGAAGCAGCTTCATCCATGAGATCTATAGCCTTGTCGGGAAGAAAGCGGTCGGCTATATAGCGGTCTGACAACCTGGCGGCTGCTACCAAAGCGTTGTCCCTAATCCTAACACCATGATGGGCTTCATACTTTTCTTTGATGCCCCGGAGGATGGAGATTGTATCTTCTACTGACGGCTCTTCGACCATCACCGGTTGAAAACGCCGCTCCAAAGCTGCATCTTTTTCAATATATTGTCTGTATTCTTTGAGAGTAGTGGCGCCGATAGTTCTCAGTGAGCCACGCGCCAGTGCCGGCTTGAGCAGATTTCCCGCATCTGTGGAGCCTTCGGCTGCCCCAGCTCCGACAATAGTATGAAGCTCGTCGATGAATAAGATTATTTCACCTTCGGCCGCTTCAATTTCGTTAATCACAGCTTTGAGCCTGTCCTCAAACTCACCGCGGTATTTGGCGCCGGCAACTAACGAGCCCATATCCAAAGCCAGAATGCGTTTGTTTCTGAGCAGGTCGGGAATATCGTTGTCAATAATTTTTTTTGCTAAACCCTCAATGATGGCTGTTTTTCCGACACCAGGCTCACCGACTAAAACAGGATTGTTTTTGGTTCGGCGGGAAAGGATTTGCAGGACGCGGCGGATTTCCGCATCCCGGCCGATAACAGGGTCAATCTTGCCTTCTCTTGCCAACTTAGTAAAATCCAAAGTGTATTTTTCCAGCGATTGATATTTGCCCTCAGGATCTTTATCCACTACTTTTTGATTGCCGCGGACGTCACCTAAAGCTTCCAACACTTGTTTTTTGGAAAGCTTAAAAATTTCCTTAATATTTTTTTGCCCAAGCAAGGCGAGGAACAGATGTTCGACACTCACGTACTCATCTTTTAAGTTATCTGCCTCCTGCTCAGCTTGGTCAAACACCTGTCTTAGTTCCGGGGAAAGATAAGCTTGTGTTGCTCCTGAAACAGTAGCCAACTCTTTAAGTTTTTCTTGAAGCTCGGCGGTGACTTCTGATGAATCTGTATCCAATTTGTGAAGTATGCTCGGCACAATGCCATCAGCCTGATTAACCAGGACTAGCGCTAAGTGAAGCGGTTTAATTTCAGAGTGGGATAGTTTGCCGGCTAGTTGCATAGCACCCTGAAGTGCTTCTGCTGATTTTGTAGTGAGTTTATTTAAGTCCATACAGATCCTTTCAACCTAAGGGCTTGCTCTGCTTCTTTATTGCAGGGATATTGTAAAACTAAAATAAAGAGCTGTGAAGATGTAATTAGCAGATGATTGAAACGAGTGCTAATTTGAGCCAAATAAAGAAAAGATTGATATATAAAGATATAAATTTATATAGACTGAGGGGGTTTATATTGGCTTGCCATCTCTTTTAGCAGTATGCGGACAAAGTTTCTCCAAGCTCTTTTAAGTTCGTTGGCATACTCTGTGCCATCAAAGACCTCGATGGTCTTTGGCTGCTTGGTTGAAGTTGCGGATCTTGGCTCTGTTTCCTTTAATTTTTGTCCCCGAGCTAGCAATTGGTTGATTGTGTTCTGATCCATAACACTCGATAGTATATCAAAAAGTATCAGGAAATGTAGTAATAATCAGGGCAAAAACTTGTGGGAAAACTGTCAACAAAAAACCACCCTCTTGGTGGTTTTGTTGCTCTGACGCAAACATGGTGGCAGTAGCCGACCCGGGCATGGTAACCACGGGATTTGTTTGTTTGTTTCATACTAATTGCTCAGTATGGGAAACAGGAGGTCGTGAGGTCTCCTACACATCTCCTT
>CAYVXV010000005.1:0-61444 GCA_964455555.1 uncultured Pseudomonadales bacterium
CAAGATTCCATGCCAACTATTTAGAAACCGTGTGCAAAAAAAGGGGCGCTTGACACGTTTTTGATAGAATTACCCTGGAAGCTCGATTCTGGAATGGGACAGTTATAACGACGCACGGGTTCCAGACCCGGGTGCTCCGCCGATAAAAATGCAGCCAAATGGCTGCTTTTTTATTGGTGGAAGATGTACTGGAGCGAATCCGGCGAACGAAGTGAGCCTCAGTTCGCGCCGGGGCCGAGCATACCTAATATAAAATAATGCGAGGCAACCCTAGTGCATGCGGAGTGAGCGGGAGCGAACGCAGTCGTGAATCCTGCCGGCAAGTGCGAAGCACCTGCCTAATGTCCGCAAAGCGGACCACCACCACCGCACCTCAGGAACTATAAACACCGTTTAGAATTTTTCTTGTTATAATGTTTCTATGACCTCTGAGAAACAGATTGCTCAACAAGTCCTACAACAAAATTATGAATTTCCTCACGGCGAACTCTTTCTTTCCCTTATTAAAGCCGGTGTAGAAAATACTAATTTTCTTATTGAGAACGGACCAAATAAATTTGTATTCCGAATCTATAACTTGGAACACTCAATCAGAGGGACAAGGAGTAAAGAGTCTATTGAGCAGGAACTAGAATTCTCTCAACAAGCAATAGCTTCTGGTATTCCAGCTCCACAGGTCATAAACAATATAGACGAAGAAAGAATTACTACTTTTCTTAAGGAAGGTATAGAACGCTATTCAGCTTTATTCGCTTTTCTTCCAGGAAAATCACCAGAAAAGTATACAACTAAGAGAGTTTCAGAAGTTGCTGGAGTAGTGAACACACTTTACGAAGTTGGAAAACATTTTGAAAAAACTACTACTCATACTGATTTTGATATTCTCTCTCGAGCTCTGTCTAAATACGAAGAGATACAAACTTCAACAAATGATTACCCAAAAGACATTCTTGTAAGACTCCGACAACTCCACTCAGAAATTGAAAAAGCCTTGCTATCAATCAATTTAGAACAAATATCTAAAGGCTTCGTACATGGAGATCTCAAACTAGAAAACATGCTGTTTGATGTTAATGACAACCTAACTGCCGTTTTAGATTTTGACGACTACCGATACAGCTATCTTCTTGAAGAAGCAACAATGGCACTTATGCATAACCTTCATTCAAGCAGTGAGAATATTATTCGTTCAGGGAACTATCAAACATTCAAAACAAAACTTACTCATCCAGTACTGATTGATGAATTACATTACCTCTCATTTTTTGTGCAAGCAAGGTTTCTTTATGATCTTTGTAAATATTTGAGTCAGGAAAACTATAAACTGATCGATGAATTACTAGAAGACGCTTATTTAAAAGCTATTTTTGAATGATAAAAAAGTTCCAACATCATCCCATGACGCCCGCAACAATCGAAAAGTTATGGTAGACCCGTCTAATATTCTCAAATGGGTTGATGGTGTCTGCTAATTTTTCCACAAAACTCATGAGTGTCGCAAAAGAGGCCTGTAATGCTCAAAAGCTCGTAAAAACGCTCAGAAGGAAAGGTAGTTGGTTCTAATCTTTGCTGATATTAATCTTCTATTTTTTCAATCGAATGGACATCGAGGACAGCCCAGTTACCAATGGTGTGGCATTTACCAGCCACGCACTGCTCATCTGAGTATGCAAAATTACCATCAACCTGAACCGATTTGCCAAGTAAGGGTTCAAGTGGGATATCACTTTTTCCGATCATTGTTTCAATATCTCTATCTACCTCAATTCGGCACTCTGTTTTTCCACCCTCTCGACTGCAAACTTGATGAGCATTCATGTCTCCAGTTGACTCATATTTGAGTAGATAATTTTCTCCACGCTGAACGACTGTATATGTAGCCTCTGGATCATTAAAAGGGAAAAACTGTGGAGGCTTCTCATGAGTAAGTGACCACACAATATTCCCCAATAATCCAATGGCTACTATGGTAATAACACCTGCAATTCCAAAAAGAGTTTTCATGCGAATGGTAGATTTTGCTTTCTTCTGACCCGATAGCTTAGTGAGTATTATCAGTGCTGTGACAACTATGCTGATACAACCTAAAAGCAAAACCATAAGTGGATATATCCACAACGGTTGAAAACTCAATAACCCAAAATTTATTTTGATTATGAGGAAGAAGCCAAAAATCAACACACTTGCTACAAGACCAGCTAAGAGGAATAGCCACAGAAACAACTTTCTGACCTGATTTTTCGACATCACCATGTTTCTATTGTAGCAATTAAGCAATAAGCTGTAACTGTCGATCTGTCAGCATAAACTTTGATTTGACTCCACCCAATATTTTTAACCTCTCTTCAGGAGTTCCATATTGCAGTACGTGGAGTAAATATTCTTTGATTATTTCTGTTTGTGAGCTTGATACTTCGTCAATATTTTTTGCTCCAGTATTGTGTTGAGTCAGTTCAAACCTCGGTGTAAATTTATCAATCACAGTGGCTTTTAAGTGTTGCAGTCGTTTGACTTCGGTTTCAAATTCTGACATCAGATACTTCGTATTAAGTTTCATTTCTGGCAAATGTCCAATGAGCTGGTAATGAGTTCCTGCTTAGTAATGTATGGTTCTTTGCAGTCATATTATTGCTCTATCAAGGTCACTGATAACATTGTCCTAAACAAAACAAGACACTTCCTTTTTATAGTGTCTCATTTGTCCCGTTTTTGCTAAAATTACCCTGGAAGCCTAATTCTGGAATGGGACAGTTATAACGACGCACGGGTTCCAGACCCGGGTGCTCCGCATCCTATGAATCACGCAATAGCAATGACCACACCTAACTAATAATACGCGTAACAAAAATGAAAAAAATAAAATTTTTATATTTTGATCTGGGCGGCGTGGTTATTGATCATGTTTTTGGGCTGACAAAAACCGCCAAGATACTAGATTTGGATTCAAAGGAAGTAATCACTTTTTTCCAAACACATGCTGATGATTTGGATAGAGGCACACTTTCAGTCGCTGAACTTGAGGATATTTTTGAAAGCAAGTTTGGTATTAAAGAAAAAACTGATGAAAAAATAGGTGAAATAATTGTTGATAATTTTAGAGCTATCCGAGAAACTCATGATTTCATTAACCAAATAGCTAATGATTTTAAGATTGGGATATTATCAAATATTTCAGTAGATGTTTTCAATCTTATAAAAAATAAAGAGCTCATTCCAGACATTAATTATGATTCTATTGTGCTTTCAGCAGAATTGGGGCGAATAAAACCAGAGAAAGAAATATTTGATTTTGCTTTATCAAAAACTCAATTTCATCCAGCCGAAATTTTATTCATTGATGATAGAAACGATAATATTGAAGCTGCAAAATCATTTGACTGGAATGGAATCTTGTTTGATACCAAAGATCCTAAAAAATCTATTGAGCTAATACAAAAAAGAATTTTGCTGGGAAATTAGGAGTTTTTTATCTACTCCCTGAGGGGGTGAAATACCAAACGTGGCAGTGCATGTTTGTGCTTTGCATAGGTGTAATTGTACTACTTTTTTTTACAAATTTTTTCAAAGTGTTCTCGTAAAGAAACCTGCCTCAGCCCTTACAGCACTTCAACGTCTGAAAAATTTTCAGGCAGGCTGGCGCCAGCTTGGTCTAGCCAATCCGCATCGCATTCATAATCTTCAAACTCTATGACGCCCAATTCCGCCAACAAAAAAAGGACAAGATTTGCACTGAGCCTGTGGTTTTCCCTCTTCATGACCCCATCAATGTAGATGCCTTCCCAGTCTCCCTCTGTAGAGCTGACTATTGCTACTTTTGGTTTGGTTGAAGAAGTTTCCGCTTGATTCATGAAAGCAGTTTACCATGATTAAAATTTATTATAAATACCATAATCAGCATCAGAATACCTACTAAAAACACTGAAAACTCAACCAAAACTGGCATTTTCATTTTTCTGGTATAGAATTAGGTGGCTATGATGACCCTGCTCAGAAAGGATTGGCGCAAGCCGCTAAAAATTGCTGCCGGCGCCCTTACCATTTCCTTCACTCTCTTAGCTATCATAATAGTTGCTTCGACTGCTTGGAGGTCTTTTTCGAATCAAAGCCCTCAGGAATTGGTCACCCCGCTCACTCAGCAGCTTTCTATCCTAGCACCTCCGCCCCTTGAACCGGAGCCGGTGACCTTAATGTTTGTCGGCGACATGATGTTTGACCGCAATATCCGCAGCAAAGCAGAACAAGCCGGCAATTATAATTTCATCTTGGAACCGATGGCACCGCTTTTTAGCCAAGCTGACCTAATAATCGGCAACCTTGAAGGTCCGATTACCAACAACCCCTCCAGAAGCCAAGGGAGTATACCCGGCTCTACAGACAATTATTATTTCACTTTCAGCCCCGACATTTTAAGCCTGCTCAAAAACTATCCTTTTGCCCTCAATCTGGGCAACAATCACATTACAAATTTTGGGGCTGACGGTATTTTCCAAACCAAACAATTCTTAGCCCAAGCAGAAATTCCATATTTCGGACAAATTGGCAAAGATCATCAGTCAGAAAGCGTGGTTTTAACTGTCCGCAAGATGAAGCTTGCTCTAATCAACTATAACGAATTTATTCCAGGAGGGATGCAAAAGACTCTCTCCGCCATAGAAACTCTCAAGCCTCAGGCAGACCTGGTGATTGTCTATCCACACTGGGGCGCCGAGTATGTTCCCACCGCCAACAGCGTGATCACTTCTCAGGCTCATGCTTTTGTGGACGCAGGCGCCAACATGGTCATTGGTTCACATCCACACGTGATTCAAAACTCAGAAATTTATCAGGGAGTGCCGATTTACTACAGTTTAGGCAATTTTGTGTTTGACCAATATTTTAGGCCGGAAGTGATGGAGGGCATGGTGGTCACAGCGGTGATTGACCCCGTCACTCTTAAAATCAATATTGCCGAGCAACTAGTAACCTTGGACAAGTCCGGAGCCACCTTCCCCACGCCTTGAAACAACTTCTCCTATGCTACAATAACAGCCACCGTTTGCCTCTGTAGTTAAACGGATAGAACACAGGTTTCCGGAACCTGCGATGTGGGTTCGATTCCCGCCAGAGGCACAGTTTTAAGATACGAAATTCTCAATTAGCACTACTCAAAGCGCCGCTCTCTGCTGAAAACAATAAATTGGAAATTACCGGGCCGGCTGGTGGTAATAAACTGGGGGCTCTATCGGCTTGCCATTATCAGGATTGATTAGTTTGACAAGAATAGCCCCATTTCTCTCCAACCCGACTACCACTGCCTGTACATCCCTAGTAAGCGTCAGGTGATCAGAATCCTCATGAACCCCGTGGTTGAGTTCAGTGCCGACAGCAATCCTAATCCTGTCACCCAACCTGATTGTGGGCTTTCGGATTGCTTCTTTAAAATAACTAAAAAGTTCTGCCATATCCGAGAATTATATCACAGTCGGTCAATATTTAGACCGATATTTGTTTTTTTTGAGCCTTACATCTGCTGATATAAGAATACCGAGTTAAAAATACCCTCCTGTATCAACAGGCGGATGCGGGGTGATTGTCGGATTAGGAGTAAAATCGGGGTTGGAGGTAAAATCAGGATTCGCCGTTTGATCTGGCAATGGTGAAACAATTGGTGAGCTTAGCGGAGTTGCCACCGGGGTTGGTGCGGGGTCATTAATATTCAACAAACTCGCCCTCTCAAAGGAGCCACAAGACAAAAATGTGTTCTGATCCCCCGGGCTTGGTATAGCTGCAATAACGTCAGTGCTATTGCTAAGCAGCTCTTCCATTGTCATATTAAGTGAATATTCTTGGCTTGTCCCTTGGACAGCTCCTAAACTGGCAACCAACTGTCCAGGGTTGTTGCAGGTGCCTTCCATAATTCTGGCCTCAACAGGCTCGGTAACTGTCAAAGGCCTCTCAAGATTAACAGCCGCCCGAAGGGTGTTGTCCTCTGTTCTGCTCACGCTCACAGTTCCGCCAACACCCCCTTCACTCATGGGAGTAATATCTGCCCGAAGGTTGTCAATGCGCTGGTCAGGAGAAACGACAGCATCTTCATCTGCCGTGTGAGTGCAAGCAGCAAAAACTACACCGCTGGTGAATAAAAACAAGGTGGCAAAAAGGATTTTTCTCATGGGTTATGCTATTGATTATGGGTTTAATTTTTCAACTCTGCTCCACACCTCAGAACAGCTTTACTAAGCTGTTTTCATAGCTGCTAAGCGTACTGCGGATAGTCTTGAACAGTAGCCCTGGCAAATCTCTTCCAGGCCTCAATCCTCGCCTCTATCCAGCGGTTCAGCTGCGGCTTCTTTGAAGGAAGCTCCGGCTTTGGTTTATCAGAGATAAAGCAATAAAAGCCAACAATTTCCTTCTGGGAATGGGCATAATATTTATTCATACTGTCGATAATATTAGCCTATAAAAACAAGTATTGTTTAATACTCAAGTAATAAAACGGTAATATAGCCTAGAATATTCAAAACCTGCCTAGACTAAAGCAAAAAAAGTGCATACAATCGGAAAGTATGACAATCCGCAAAGCACTGATCACTGCAGCCGGTTTCGGCACCAGATTTTTGCCCATTACCAAAAGCATTCAAAAAGAAATGCTGCCTGTTCTAAACCGCCCTCTCGTTGATTATGTAGTAGAAGATTGCATTAAAGCGGGAATTACCGATATTGTCTTTATCATCTCTGAGCACAATAGACAGTTACTGCACTATTACAGTGAGAACAAACGGCTGCAAAACTATTTGGTCGAGCGGGGCAAGTCTGAATTCTACAGTCAAGTAGAACCCATCCACCAACAAGCAAATTTTACTTTTATTAAGCAAAGCGACAATGATCCCTACGGCACGGCGGTTCCAGTCAAACTTGCCCAGGAGCAACTGCAGGATGAAGAAGCATTTATAGTTTTTATGGGCGATGATTTCATCTTTAATAGCAATGGGGTTTCTGAAACCGCCTCTTTAATTGAAACTTTTAATAATTCCGGTGCAGAGGCTTTGGCCACCTGTCTTGAAAAACCAGCTGATATGCTGCACAAATACGGTGTAGCAGAAGTGGCCGATGACAATGGCTTCAGCTTCCTCAAGCGCCTCGTAGAAAAACCAGCTCCTGGCACCGCTCCTTCCAATCTGGCCAATATCAGCAAATATATCTTTACACCTAAAATCTTTGAGATTATTGAAAAACAAGCTCCCAATCAAGAATCAGGAGAACTATACATCACAGATAGCATTTCAATCCTTGCTCAGGAAGCAAAAGTGGTTATTCATAAACCAGAAGGCAAGTATCTGGATGCAGGCTATGTATCCGGCTGGCTGCAGGCAAATTTGGAAATTGCCAAGAACAACCCAGAGCTCAGAGCTGAAATTGAAGAATATCTAAAAAGCGAATGGTTCCAGTAAGTTTTCCGAGCGAGCCACTAACGAACCACTATTCACCAAAAATTACTACGTACATGTTCTCTGCATGCCGAACACAGACATTACGAAAATCAGAGCTTAGCTGTGCTTCTTTGTGACCCTTCGTAGAAGAGTCAAAACACCACTCAATTAAAGCTGTACCTGTTTCCGCAACAAATGAATCTCCGGTCTGCATATTTTTGCAATACTGAAAAGCCAAATTCTCACCAATCTTTCTGCCCTGATTATAATCAGCAATACCAACCGGAGGGTTTGCAGGATCTTCAAAATCTTTCTTAAATCCTTCATGGCCATCCAATCCACCATAAGCCACTAAATCCTGAGCTCTTTTTTCTGCGTAGCGGCAAAGGTGCTCATTAACCTGCAAAGGACGCCGTCCATGAGTAGCCCTGTATTCGTTTAAAGCAGTGATTACCTCGACATCAGGAATTTCTCTGATAGGATCGGGGGTCCTGCGGGCTGTAGCCTTGAGCTGCGCGCTTGTAACCTGGCTTGGTTTGCCCAACAGCTGGATGACAACACCCACTGGCCGGCCATTATCACCCTGAGTCACGGTGGTAGCCATCCCAATATCGGTAAACTCATCATTTTCTATAGCAGTCAACTGCTGTTCGTCGGAGAGCCAAGCAGTCATAACTGCCTTGGCAGAAAGAGGCCCTACTAAGGCATTATGGCTAACCCATTCATAAGAGTAGCCCGAATTCTTCAAAGCTGTTTCCAAAGCATCTGATTCGAATTTTATCTCGGCATTGTAGCCATTCGTTGCCGCCACTTGAAGCAATTCCTCAGCCGCTGCATTAAGCTTGGGCTCAATAGACAACCTTGGGGCACCCTGATTTTGCCGATAATGATTGATCTCTGCTGCCAAAGAAACAACATTTAGATCCGGCTCTTCATCAATAGAATTAAGGACTAAGTCATAAGAGACTGAATTCTCAGGCAAGACACCTAAGCGGGATAAAACCTGGAGCACAGGCTCAGGCAGTGCAATTTTTGCTTCAGTAAGAAAATAAGCACCTAAAGCCAGATTCAACCCTAGAAAAAAAGCGATGATAGCAATCCGTTTCTGTGTTTTGCTTAACATAACCAGTGCAGCTATTATACGCTATTGAAAAAGTGGGCTTGGCCGGAAGTAACTCATTTACTGGGCGGCAAAATTTGAGAAATCGACATCGCCGGACAACTCATCTTCTGGAATGTCCTCAGGCAGCTCATCATCTCTAAGCCTTGTTTCCAGCGGAGATTCTCCGGGCTTGAGCATACCGGCTGGCAGCTCTTGGTCTGCCGCATCCGTGCGACAAGTGTTCTCACACTCAAATTGCTCTTCATCAGGAAGGTCTAAACATGCCTCTACACAGCTTTTGCAGCTGGTAAACTGTTCATTTTCTACTAAAGCGCACTGCCCCTGCTCTGTACTGCAGACTGCATACTGCCGACAAAAATCCCCCAGCTTGTATTCCAGTGTGCAAAATTCGGGAACATTAGTGCCGCAGACGATATCTAATCCGTTGCAGCTTTCAATTCCGCAGGCACCAGAACTAATGCCGCTATCACTGCCAGTAGGTGTTCGATCTATATTTTGGTTGGTTTGCATTTGATAAAAGTAAGCCAAAGCCACTAAAAGAACTGCGGCTAACAGGCCAATGGGTAACAGGAATTTCTTTTTCATGGTTGCAGTCTATAATCATTTGGGTATATTATCAAAGGGCATATGCGCAGACTAACGAAACGGTTCAAAACCTCCATTAGGCTATTTTTAATTGGCTTCGGTATGGGCTCAGCCGATATTGTTCCCGGTGTATCGGGAGGAACTATTGCTTTTATTTTCGGTGTCTATGAAGAGCTAATCTACAGTATAAAAAAAGTCAGCGGCGAAGTGATCAGACTAATCCTGCAAGGAAAGTTTAAGCAGGCTGCAGAGGAAGTTCCTTTTTCCTTTTTAATCCCACTGGGGCTGGGTATACTTACAGCCATTGTTTCCTTGGCGCAGCTCTTATCCAACCTTCTTGATACTTCTCCTGTTTACGTATGGTCATTCTTTTTTGGTCTAGTTGTTGCTTCCATTCTCATAGTAAAGCGGCGGGTGGTTTCCTGGGACATACACGACTTTTTCTTGCTTGGCGCAGCTGCCGCACTGTCATTTTTTGTAGTCGGCGCCGTGCCGGTTCAAACACCAGACACTACCTTGGCATTTTTCCTAGCAGGAGCTATTGCAATTGTTGCCATGATCCTGCCTGGCATTTCCGGATCATTTATTCTGGTGCTGCTCGGTAAGTATGAACAAGTACTTAATGCTGTTGTTAGCGTAGAGATTGCCACCCTGCTAACAGTGATGCTGGGTGCAGTCATAGGACTAGGCGTCTTTTCCAGAATCTTAAGCTGGCTGTTTGCCAAACACCACGATATTAGTGTGGTTATCTTGACCGGGTTGATGATCGGCTCCCTAAGAAAAATCTGGCCATGGAAAGAAGTGCTGAGCACTACTTTTGACAGACACGGAGTTGAAGTTCCCCTAGAGCAGGTCAATGTGTTGCCAGGCGCATTTGACAGCGGGTTTTTTATTGCCTTAGCCCTGGCCGTTACCGCTATGTTTATCATGATCTATCTGGATAAACTTAATGCCACAGACGAGACCGTGGAAGTCCTGGATGATCCGGAATACGAAAAAACTCATAAGCAAGCGCTTAAGTCCCAAAAACATTAATCATCTTTTAGGCAACAAAAGAAAGGCGGCCGAGATAAGAAGTATCTTGGTCCGCCTTTCGAAGTGCTATGTGCGCCTGCCCTGCGTGTTGTCTGTATATGTGTTATGTAACTTCAGCACTAGTGATCGCTCGGCCAATGCCGATGAGGAGGATAGCTCCTATTGTTGCAACTAGGATACTGACAAGGTTAATACCTGTCACTCCGGGTCCTCCGAACAGACTCATGAGGAATCCGCCAACTAAGGCCCCGACAATACCCAGAGCAATATCCATGAGCACGCCTTGCTGAGCGTTAGTGCCCATTATGACGGAAGCCAACCATCCTGCAATCAAGCCTACAATAAGCCAAGATAAGATTGCCACAGCTTCCTTTACTCCTTTCTCGTCTTAATTTGTACTGTGGATAGATTAACAACGGTCAATCAAAAATGAATTGGGGAAGGGTAAGGATTATGTAAGCAGCAACTTTTCTCGAGGAAACTGGGGTTTAGCGGCGCATGAGCGTTTCTTTTTCTGTGTCGTAGCATTCGGGGATCATAGAGGCTGGGAAATTATTGCCGTCAGCTACTGCACAGGTCGGCGCACCGTTGCCATCAAAAACAATAATCATTTCCTCATTTTGCTTAACTGCGTAAAAGAGGCCACCGCCCGGGCTGTCCGAGAACCCTATCGATCCGGCAAAATGCGGACCAGATTGCTGCATAATCCTAGCTGTAATAGTGGAAGGATCCCAATTGTTTTTCTTGGCCAATGCTTGGACGATTAATTGCTCATTGACTGCCTGCGACTCCGCTGCGCTGGTTGGGGAAGCCTCCGGAAAAACAGGATTGCCGTTGCTGTCAAACAGCTCACCCAAACCGGTAGTTCCATCCTGCTGATCAATTGTTTGACTCTGATCAGGCTGGGGTACCTCAGGAACCTCAGTATGCGTACAGGCTGCCACTAGTATAGAAGCGGCTAGGACGAAGAATGTTGCTTTGAAAATTTTAGGCAGATTCATAATTTTATTGTACTACAACGATTACTAGAAATTTATTTGACGCTCCCCATATTTGTCAAACTCATCAATTATAGATTGGCGGATTTTTGGACTGATTTTGGTTAGGCCGTCGATAATAGGCAGCAGATCTATAGCATTGCTCATGGCCAGATAACGGACGCCAGTCTTGTTGAGGACATCGGCTACATTTAGCCTCTCTTCCGTAACCGCGTTGCGGCTAGTGAGAGCGATGGCTGCCACCACATCTATTTTGAGCTCTTGGAGAGTTTTAATGGTTTTAAGCAAGGAACCGCTGGTGGTTGTGACATCCTCAAGCACCACTACTTTGCCTGTAGGTGCTCCTATAAAGAACCTATCCTGGGGATCGCCGTATTCTTTTGGAGATTTGCGGCCCATGGGTAGGAGGTAGGTTTTCTTGCCATAATCTGGTTGTTGTTTAGCCCACTTGTATTGAGCTATCACCGCTAGTTTTGTAGCGCCGTCCGGAGTACCATAAAAACAGTCAAAGTTTACCTGATGATGTTGGCAGAAAGCCAGTAAATAATCCGTCAGCTGGTCAAGCTGGTGAACATCCGATGCAGGTCGGCGCCAATTGACATACCAAGACGAAATTCTGCCTGATGACAATTTAATCGGTTCGTCAAAAAAACCGACAACCTGGTTGTCGATTACAAATTTGTTGAAACTATCTTGGGTGAATTTTTTCATAAGGTCTCAAATCATTGCTTATTGCCCAAAAAAACTTCCCATTAAAAAGCTCCAATTCGACTTTTGTTATGAATTAAATAGTGAATACGTCAGCTTCTCTTACTCTGCTGCTCGTGACCCATCTATCTTCCGGATTGCGGTCGACTGTGAAGCAACCATGTTCTGTTTTATATACAGGAATCGCCCTTTGCTCAGATCTATCCAGGTAAAAACCTATTAAGCTGGCTTCGATATGGGGTGGAAATGCACTACTTTGGTACCAATCATCAGAATCAACAATTTCTTTAGCAGCGAAAATTATCTGCTGCTCTCTTTCAGAAAGCTCATTTACGGTTGGTTTTAGGAGTTGTTCTTGGTGCATATTATTATAATATCACAATAATGCTGACTTCAGATTGCGGAAGGAGTGGTAATGGAGCTACCAATCACCTTTCCCTATGTATAGAAGCTCCTGATCATCTAGAATCTCATTTAAGAGATTTTTATTCTTAACTGGTGCAACCATCACATCTTTGGCTTTCACTATATGTTGTTCACCATTCACATCCAAAAATGCATACCCTTTATTGGCAGGATAAAACCCTATACGACCGTAAAGTTTTTCACCTTTGGGTATGTACGTTTGTAAAAGAGCAAAGTCTACACTTTCGTTTTCTAAAACTTCCATTGCCTTTTTGAGCAGTTGAGTGGCTATTCCTTTTCCCCGATATTTTTGATCTGTGGCAACACTCCCGATACCACCAAGTAGGATGGTCTTATCTTTCCAAATTACTGGACGAATAAAGACTCTCAAATAAGAAATAAGCTCTTTGTCATTTTTGTGAACTATATGAGCGAATGGCTGAGAAAAGTAAAGTAACTTTCGATGTTTTTTCAGATTTTTTTCAAAACACTTTTCTTCAAAGGCAAAAAGATCAGCGCGTTGTTGTTCATTTAATTGATTATCAGGTACTACGGTGATATTTGAAGTCATATGAATCAATTATAGCTACTTACTTTGATAGTTCCACGGCTGTAGAAATGAAAAATGTTGAAATCAAGGAAATTTAGCAAGCCCCATCAATCCATTCAGTGGTAATGGACGGGTCTATCAGAACTTTTCGATTGTTGCGGAGGTGGTGGGATTCGAACCGCGCAACATTTACCTCAAGTATTTATAGGTCTAAGAGCCATTCTAGCTCATTTTTAGACCTTGCGAAGCATCAAAAGTGAGTCATGATATAATCATTACAATGCAAATAAATAACATGCACCACTATGCTTGGTATTACACCCCAACCGGGAGGTGTGTGTTTTTAGTGCAGTAATAAAATAAAAAGCATGAATAAGTCACAACCTCCCACCTGGGAGGTTTTTTAGTATTTATTCATAGAAAGGGCATCATGCCAGAACAATTACAAAACATTTTATGGATGGGTGAAGAAATGGATTTTAATCTTCGACCTGAGGATAAAGCACAAGCAAGAACTTCAATCCAAGAGTTCTTGAATTTAGTTGCTAACCCAGCGTTATCCCACTGGCTTTATCGAGCCAACAAATAATATTCCCAAACTAGAAAAAGAAATTGTATCTTTAAATAACCAACCTACTTTAGTCATTGATTTGACGAGAGGTAAACTTGCGTCATCTTTAACTTCAATTGCTCATATTCCCCAATGGAATTCATTTTCAATTGGCAGAGTACGAGAAGCGACAAAAGTTGATTTGCCAACAAGTGGACATATTTTAAGCCATAATACTGAAGAAATTAGAGATCAACTCATTGATCTCGATACTTCTCGCATACTGGTATTGGATGATACATCCTTCTCAGGAACAACTTCATTGCTGGTTGAAAGTTTACTAAAACAAGCATTCCCAGATAGAATAATCCAATTTACTCACGGATTCTTAATCGTGAATACTGGCAAACTAGGTAATCAAGATGGAGCTTTTAGCCAAATTAATAGAGGTGGTTCTCATGTTATCAGTGGTTTTAAAATGGAAACTCCCAGGGATGATGGATGGCATTTCTTTGACATTGTTGATCAAGATCACATAGAAAATCATTTATTAGTTGTTAAAGAAATCTTAGGATTACTCCAACTTCCTAATTTTGAACATCTGATTGCTTCGTTTTTAAGTAACGAAAATGTATTACAAGCAATGTTTCCACAACTAATGCCAGCAGATGATTTGCTTGACCAGCAAAAGTCAGGACATTTCCTCGCTCGGACAAATATTAATGGTGGATTCCATGTAAGAAATCCACAATTACTACCCAATATTATTGGTCAGAATCATTTATTGACACCTTCAAAATGGAAAGCCAGTTCTAATCAAGTGTTTGCACTACTCGTACAAATTAATAAATTTTTGCGGAAAGGAAATGTATGAAAAAAATTGAAGCCATAATTTTTGATATGGACGGTACTCTGTACTCTTTTGATGAAGGAAATGAAAGCCAGTTCACATCTTCTAGATTTGGGAAGGAAATTCGAGTAAATTGCATTCTATTCTTCAAAGAACGGTTTAATCTTTCTCTAAAGGATGCTGAAAGCATGTATCAAGATTTAAGTAGAAGATATAATGGCGAAGTCAGTCTTGCAGTTGAAAAGGAGTTTGGCATAGATCGCAGTGAATACTTTGCTTTTACTTGGAATCTAGAAGCTGAGGAATTTATTGCTACAAATGAATCACTCTTGCCTACATTCCAAGAATTAACCATTCCCTCTGGAGTGTTAACAGCTGCACCCAGAGTTTGGGCAGAAAGGGCTCTTGCCTTTTTACAAATCCGTCAACTTTTTGGTGATGCATTGTTTACGGGAGATCCAGATATTCGCAAACCTGATCCAGAGGCATTTCTACAATTAGCTCAGTTTTGGAACTTAGAACCAAGTCGAATCTTGTCTATCGGAGATCAAGAACAAACAGATATTTTACCTGCCAAATCACTGGGAATGCAAACACTGCGAATTGCTACACAAGCCGAAACTAAGGCTGACTTTATGGCACCAGATATTATTAAAGCCATAGCTTTATTAAAAGAGAAAGGAATTATATGAACAATAAACCAAAACTTATCATCGACACTGATCCAGGACACGATGATGCTCTTGCAATATTAATGACACTCTTGTCAGATCAATTTGACGTATTAGCAATCACCACAGTGGCTGGTAATGCGACAATTAAAAAAGTAACAAGAAATGCACAGGCGATTCTTGATTTGATTGGCTCTCATGCTCCAGTTTTTTCTGGTATAGACAAGCCTTTGAAGCGAAAACTTGTTACTGCCGTAGTGCATGGTGAATCTGGGTTGGCGGGGTTTGATACTACTAACACTGACTACAAAGTAACAAAAAATGCACCTGAGAAAATAGTTGAGTTAGTTAAAGCCAATCCAGGAGAAGTGACAATTTTAGCACTTGGACCACTGAGTAATATAGCTCGGGCCATACAACTAGATTCACAGTTTTCAAGCAAAGTAAAACAACTTGTAATCATGGGTGGTGCGATAGACGTTCCTGGCAATAAAAATAGAGTGGCTGAGTTTAACTTCTTTGTAGATCCTGAGGCAGCTAACCTTGTCTTTAAATCCAAAATTCCAAAAGTTTTGGTACCTCTTGATGCCTGCAATGAAATAGTGCTTCAGGTTGAGGATTTTCAAAAGGTGGAAAACGATAATCTCAAATCAATTCTGATTCCCATGATGGAACACTTTATTGCTGGACTCACTTCTGACGAAGGCACGACAGGAATTCTCGTTTACGATGCTCTTGCCGCTTACTACCTTCTTAATCCAAATGCGTTCACTCTGAAATCGATGAATGTGGTGATTGAAACTCAAGGACAACATACCTTTGGCATGAGTGTGGCAGAAAAGCGGCCACATAAAGTTGAAAATACAAATGTTGAAGTTGTGGTAGGAATTGACGACCAGCAATTTCGTCGAGACTTTTTTAAAACATTAAGTACTGGGGAGCAAAAATGAAAGTTCTGTTTGTGTGCCAAGCCAATGTGGGAAGAAGTCAAATGGCTGAAGCGTTTTATAACTTTCATACACAGAGTAATGATGCTATCAGTGCTGGAGTAGAAGATTTTCGAGAAAAGTATCAACACAAGCCAACTCGAGAAATAATTGAAGCCATGCTAGAAAAAGGAATTGACATTTCTCATCAACGAATTGATTTTTTAACACCAGGGATGCTCACAAACGCTGACCAGGTAGTTGTGCTTTGCTCAAAAGACTTGTGTCCTGAATTCTTACTTGAAAACGGAAAAGTTGTTTTTAGAGAAATTGAGGATCCACATCAACAAGATTTGAAAACTATTCAGCGAATTAGAGATCAGATTGGAGGGTTAGTTCTTGAGTTGGTAAAAAATATCTGAAATATCGATAAATAACTTACTAAGCTGTAAAGCTGAAATATGTTTAAAACGAGGTTTTTAAGCAAGATCCATCAACCCATTCGAGAGTATTAGACGGGTCTATCAGAACTTTTCAACTGTTGCGGAAGGAGTGGGATTCGAACCCACGAAGCCGTGAGGCTCTGGTTTTCAAGACCAGTGCAATTGACCGCTCTGCCATCCTTCCTAACCTGAGTTTGTATTGTATCATCTACAACTATGTTTTTCAGGTTTGCATGAGCTAATTTTCCCCATGGTCAATTGCAGAATACCCAAGGTATCGTGTACACTGAAGGTATGTTCGACCCTGCCCGCGACAACCAGCAGCCAGAATCCACTCCGCCATCCAATCCTACGGTTGCGTTTAAGCAGTCCATGCAGGGCAGCAACCCCTCACCCGCTCCAAATCAGGATCATGAAACTCCTGTTTTTATCAACCGATCCGGCACTTTTGTACCAGGAGCTCCGCCTCCACCTGCTCAGGAACCAGAGGCAGCCGGTTTAACTCAAGCAAAAAATCAAGCAACACCGCAGACTGCTTACACTGCCCCTCCTCCTCCCAGCGATGTTCCGCCCAAGCCTGAAACGGCTCCTTTTACTCCACAGACTGAGCCTCAACCTGCCGATCCAAATCCAATAGGCCAGCCTGCCGCACCGGAACAACCAGGTTTTCAGAATCAAAACCAAACAGAGCAACCAAATATAGCAGAGCCAAACCTTGAGCAGCCAGATCAGAAACAATCCAACTCAAGCCAACAAAACCCATCCCGCTTCGACAATGTACCTCCGGATGAGTACCAAGATGAGTACTATGATAATTATTACCCTCCCTACATGCCGCCGCCACCAATTCAAGAAGAGTTGATTTATGAGTGGGAAGCACCAAGCCGGCCTTTCAAACCTCACAAGCGACAGTATTACACTACTGTCGGCACCATTGTGCTATTGATCTCACTCATCCTGTTCTTCGCCGGCCAATTCCTGCCTATAGCTGTTGTCATAGCAGTAGCCTTTTTGACATACGTCATGACTAGTATTCCGCCTGGAAATGTTACCAATACTACCACCACTTTTGGCATTAGGATCGGCGACCAGCTATATTTTTGGGAGGAATTGGGTAGGTTTTGGTTTAAGAAAAAGTATGATGAGGAAGTGCTTTATATTGAGGCTTTCCGCTTTCCAAACCGGCTCACTTTGCTGCTGGGCAAGGCAGATAAAGCACTGATCCGCGACATCCTGTCGCTGGCTTTGCTTGAAGGCGAACCTGCGCCGACTTACTACGAAAGAGCTGCTGACTGGCTTCAAAAAAAGATCCCACTAGACCTTGATGCATAAGCCAGCTATCATTCACGTCCAGATTTTCCCATTCCCGCTTAAACTGTTCTAATTGCTCCTTTGATTTGATACAATACGGTTCATTCAAGACAAGCACCCGTAGCTCAGTTGGATAGAGCATCTGATTGCGGATCAGAAGGCCGTGCGTTCGAGTCGCGCCGGGTGCACTTTCAAAAACATGCCAGAAACAACCCGCCAAATAATTCTTGCTTCGGAGTCAAGGCAGCGAAAAGCTATGCTTGATACTCTTCATTTGCCCTACCTGCAAGTGCCCGCTCAAATTGATGAAAGTGCCATTTCTGCTGACTCAGAAGAAAAGCGTTGCGAACTCATTGCCCGAGCCAAAGCAGAGGCTGTTGCTGAGGAGTATCCGGAGGGTATTATCATAGCCGCAGACACATACTCAGTAGCAGATGGCAAGGCCTTCGAAAAACCAGCCAATAAAGAAGAAGCTAAAGCAATGCTTAGAGCTCTGTCCGGAAAAGTTAATACGACCATTACCGGGTTTTGCTTTATAGATAGAAATAATTCTATAGATGAATCGATGACTGTTGTAACTCAATATACCTTCCGCGACCTTTCAGACAATGAGATAGATAGGTATGTAGCCCACAATCCAGTGACAACCTGGTCGGCAGCTTTTAGCCCAGCATATGATAGCGGCATGGCTCTTATTGAATCTGTAGACGGACCGATAACCAGCTTCACCCATGGTTTGCCGCTGGAAAAAGTGGTCCACTTTCTCAAAAAATCAGGTGTGGCTGTATAATAGCTTTCAGAACTGATAGCGAATATCTATTGAACGCGCTAGCTTGGAGGAGTCGCATAGTGGCCAATTGCACCGGTTTCGAAAACCGGACCCTTCATTGGGTTCGTGGGTTCAAATCCCACCTCCTCCGCATAGAAAATTATGTTAAAAAAAATTTACCAAAAAAATTAGAAAAATTAATATTATACTTTTGCCAATACATTTACTCATGATATTTGAGTTATTCATGATTGGATTATTTACATACCATTATAAAAATAACAATTTTGAGAGATATAATTGCAAACAAATGCTACTGCAGGATAGGAGCACTCTTCTACAAAATAAAAACAATTTAGCTTGCCAAACAATCTGCACACTACCAGCCAATATTAGAGGTCTAATTATGACGATAGTGGCACTTTATCTAATAAATTTTATTGATAGGAAGTACCTTAAATTAAGCAATCTATTAAGTAAGCCTAGGTAAAATGTGAGTAATATAGAATCGTATTTTAAAAACCCTTGGAAAGAAGATGGCCGCACTCTTAAGTCGCCTTATATGGCAGTGTTAAGAGATGCGAGAAAAGCTACAAATAGAAATCAAACAACTGGAAACTTATTGACCTCAAAAAAAACCTTAAACAGGCATGGAAGCTGGATAGGTAGCTTAGGATATCTAATTCTTATTGACCACGTTGGTTCACACTTTACTTTGATAGACGCAGACATCAGCAGAGGAAGTGTAAATAACTTTATCTATGCATTGAAAGTATTTTCAGATCTCTCTGAAAAAGAAAGGCTAGCATTGTATGCTTTGAGAAATTGTTTTGCTCATGATTATGGGCTTACAAATATACCAGACGACCGTATGAATACACAAGTTAGAGATTTACTATTTCATCACTTTGTTGTTTATGATTCAGATAATGGTGAGATGATTTCATTTCCAAAAACGAGATGGGATGGAAGTGATATTACAAAAAAATCACACATTACAAAAATAAATCTCAGAAAAGTAGGAAATTTTGTTGAAGAAATGCATATATCTCTTAAGGGCTTGGCTGCAGCCAAAAAGCTGAAAGTGACAGCTGATCTAGAATTAATTCATTACTAAGGTTCCAACTTCATCCCACCTTCTCCACAACAAGCCGCCCTATAACTCCCTCGCAAACTCCGTCAGCCCCCAGATAGTTGCCTTACTATTGGAAAAAACCGGAGATAGATGTGCCTTCGGTCCGGTGTCAATGTTGAAGACCTGATTCGGTTCATGAAGAATATAGAGGTAATCAATTCCATATTCCATCATTTTAGCAGCAACTGCACTGCTGGATGCGGTTGCAAACAAAAATTCAACATTTTCCATCCTTTGTTCAACCGGCTGGTTGTGACTTAGTAAGATATTAGAACCTGCCATATATGACTGACGCTTAGAAAAGAGTGAGACATATGGAGTCTCATAATTATCGTGCCTCAATTTATTATGTGCCTGAACCACAGCATTTTTCTCTGTGTTTTCCCTTAGGTATGTCAAAGCCTCTTCTTCTGCTTGTGAAAGAATCATGCTTTCCTCGAAAAAAATTGTGCTTCTGATAAATAAATAAGCATCCTGAAGCGGACGAGGAACGGATAGCGCTATGATTAGCACTGAGAGGGTTATGTATGCAAGTTTGGGGACCTTGGTTTTTATCCACTCTAAATTAAAAGGCAAAAGCAAACCCCCCACCCAAAGCGAAACAATGAAAAAATTAAAAACGTTTGCACCACCGGATGACTGCAAAACATTCATTCCCAGGACAGTGAAAGCAAGTGTGGCCGGCCAAACAAATACTAAAAAAGCATTTTGGACTTTGTTTTTTTTGAGCCATTGCACCGGAGGAACTAATCCCAGCAGCCTAGTGCCATACATAGCAGTTAAAAAGATTGCTGTTGCCATACCAAACCAGACAACAAGCGCCTTAACATTACCTGCCTCTTCATAAACCTGTAAGCGCAGCCACCACTCGTTCCAATCTAGGTTTTGTGCTCCCAGTAAAATTTTTGGCCAAGCAAAAGGTGCGAGAAATAAACCGCCTGCGTCTTTGTTTGGAGGTAAAAATACAGCTAAAGAAACAACACCAAATATTAGGTAACAAAACAGGTGCTTTATTAAATTCAGCGGTGCAACTATGCGTTGTTTCTTCAGTGAATGGACAAATCCCACAAAAATTTGTAAAAGAAGATATAAACTGTACCCAACTACAGCAAAAATTCCCCAGTAAACCTTAAAACCAAATAAGCTGGCAAATAAAAGAGCCATTGCCACTCCAAACTTAAGCCTCCCCTTTCTTACAAACATTAAAAACAAAATGACGGCGGCAACCAACGTCATTCTGGCAAAAGCCTGAGGCATATTTAAAAACTGCAATACTCCATGGTCTATTGCAGGAAGATTCCAAGCTAGTTTTCCTGTAAATAATTTGGCAAAAATATGAGCAGAATTTCCGGCAAAAAAATGAAAAAACAATACCCAGCGCTGTGTAACAACAGATCCATTAAGCATTTTAATAAGTGAAATGAGCAGAGTGGGAATACTTAAAGCAATAACAAAGGGAAGGAACTGAAAATACAAGTGATTAACTGAGAGAAAAAACAGACGAGATGCATCTGACAGATACAAGTCTGACCAGTAATGATAATTGGTTACCAATAGGCCGGCTGCCCCAGGTTGTACAGGAGGAAAGTTATCCTTGCTAAATTCTGCAAAACCAAGATGTAGTAAACCATCTACACTATTAAGACGGTGATAAATTATTCCTTCGGACTGCCTGAAACCTGAAGTTGCAACCACTACCAACTGCATAGCCACGCCAATCACCAATAATAACAAGATAGTTTTATCAAACTGTATAAGTTGCATTCTAGCTGCTTTTAGCAATCCAACCAGCATATCTCTTTGGAGAATCAATGATACCGCGCCCATTAATGGAAAGAGCCAACTCAGCCATCTTAAGCCCAGATAGCCAAATAAATAACCTGAACCGCTAAAAATAACTACACTAAAAACGAATGAAAAAGCTAGTACCCCAAGCGGATCATTTTCGAGATACCGCTTGGAAAGAAGAGTTTTTGCCACGAATACACCGAGAGATAATGAAATGGTTAAAAAAGTCAGGAATTTAACTGCCTCAAACAAAAATTCAATACTGAATAAAGGGAAAATATTCATAACTAGGCTTGCAGCTCACATATAGAAATATCTTAATATCATAATAACCCATCTGACCCTTCCAGCAAATCTGTTCTTGATCCTTCTAAAGAGTTGATTGATTATTAAATATACTATTATTACTGGTATATAATCAGCCTATGAAAAACCTTAGAGAAGCCTTCAAAAGAAAACCTCGGTACCAAGTCAGGGGGATCGGCAATATTGTTGAGCCGGTCGCATCATCCGAGAAGACTGAGCAAACTGCTGACAACACCTTTACCACCACTCACCGCTTCTACCTTACCGCAATTTTGGAAGCAAAAATGAGGGAAATTTTAGACCCAACCAGAGACTTCAGTTTGCTGGAACCTGAAGATTAATAGCTATATACCCATTTTAATCATCCACTCAATTTCAATCATCACCTCCTGATATAATATGCATCTCAGAATTTTTTTTGATGGTTCAATTAAAATTGACCGCTGGTGCAAGCCGTATGAAACATCCAGAGCAACTTATGACCGAACGGGACCAATATAACGACCATAGCCACCTGATGCAAACTCCGGATGAGGATCAAAACTTCAAACTTGTGGATGACCTGAACAACGCACTCCGGGAACAATACCCTGAAGCTGCTACCGAGCTAACAAGGTTTTTTTTGGATATTCTGGCCAGGGACCTCGAAGAGTTGAGAAAAGTGCCGTCACTATTTAGAAAGCAGGAAGGTGAGCGATCGGTCGCAGGCAGCTTCGCCCATATACTTGATTTTCTAAATTTCCTTAAAACAGACTTTGCAGATTTGGAGAGCCCTTTCACTCCAGGATTGTCTGGAATGAATGCGATGTATTTAATTGGTAAAGCAGGAGAACAAAAAGGCTTTTTTAATTGGAGCCTGCACGAGGACAAACCGGATACCATTTCCATATTTAATCTCCAATTCGGTGAGAGCCAGTATGCTCTGCCGATTGATATTGAAATTGACTTGAACGACCAGATTTTGAAATTTGTCGTTCATGAAAAAATGACAGACGAAGCAACGCTGTCTATGATCGCCGCTTTGTATCAGAAAATGGGCCTACCCGATAGTTACAGTGAAGAGAGAGTGCGGGAAATCTTTATCGAAAGAAATAAAAGCAGACAAACTGCAATAATGTTCAACCTTCTCAGTGATCCCCTGGTCTTAGAAAGTTGGTTTTCTGAAGGAGATTGGCATCCGGCATCCCTCCGTTATCCTACCCCGGAGGAACAAGCGCAATTTTTCCAGCTTACAAAAGCTGTGTCCTTGCGAGCCGACCAGAAATTAGAAACTGTGGTTGGCCTCGGTTCGAGTCAGTTATTATTGACTGCAAAATTTGATTTGTCGGGCGGCTACCCTTATATTGAGGCCCGCCGGCCCAGCTCGGAAATGAGCACCTACGTCTATCTTCCCGGAACCGTGACTGACGATAATGGCAACACTCAAAACACCATTATGGAAATTGCTTTCATTAACGACGCTCCTTACGCTATTTTTGAGAAAAGCTGGGCATACCTGCTGCGCTCTGCTGAAGCGGCAGGATTAATTTAGCACATCTTGCGCTCACTCAATTAAATCCCCTGCCGGTTCCAGTTCTTCCAAATAATTAGCCAGCTCTTGTTCGAGTCGGTAAACTATTCTTAGATACTGCGCATTTCTTTCTGCAGCACAAAACGGTGCGCAATAGCTATACTGTGCGCTCATGACTGCTTCCTCCCAACTCATACCTGGGTTTAGTTCCAAAATCGTCTCAGCATTATCCCTCATCTTCGAAGCCGCCCATAAAATTTCCTGATAATCATAGGTATATCCTGGACCCAAATTGGACGTATAACGCTGACCCTGCCAAAGCTGCAAAAAATCATATTTACGTGAGGCCTCCAAGACATCTTTTAAACTGTAATATTCTTCGTTGCGCTGCATGCCCATTTGAAAACCTTCGGTAGGAAACCCGTGGCGCGATGCCACTGTTTCCTGCTCGTGGGCAATCCACATCATTTCCCAAGGAATTTGATATTCAAGCTCAGCTGCATAATATAAAGGAAAGTACCTTTCAAAATCATCAATTTGCTGCTCCAAAGTTAGGCCTTTAAATTCATTAAAAAACCTTTGTCTGGATATCACGGCATAATAACTGTCGTACTCCGGCCTAATCCGCATCAGGTAACGGTTCAAATCATCAGAATACCAGCTTTCGATTTGCACTTGTATAACTGACTGATAATGGGGAACTTCTTCGGAGTTTGCCGGTTTGGGTGCAGCAATCATGGCTACAGCCATGAGCCAAATTAGAGTTGCGTAGTAGTTTAACCACTCCTTGTTCTCCGGCACATTTGGAGAGTCTATGGTGCAACTGTTTGAAATCAATGAAAGCTAAGAAGGAAATTAATAAGGAGCAATCTTAATTCTTTAGCTCTTTTTTTCTGAGCCTTAAGAACTGCGGTGTGACCTCAAGCATTTCGTCATCTCCAATCAGAGTTAATAATTGCTCCAGAGAGGGTTTCCAAGCCGGTGTTAAGACTACAGTGGCATCAGCACTGGAAGCACGCATGTTGGTTAGTTTTTTGCCGCGGGTCACATTCATAACCATATCTTCCGAGCGGTTATTAATTCCAACTACTTGTCCCGCATACACTTGCTCACCCGGATCCACCAAAAGCGTGCCCCGCTGCTGAGCTTTCTCAATGGAGTAAGCGGTGGCTGCCCCGGTTTCATGCGACACAATTGCCCCGCCGCGGACGAAAGTGTGGGATTCCACCTGCGGTTTGAAGGCTAGAAAAGTACTATTCAGTACTCCCTGGCCTGCTGTTGACGACAATAACTCACTGCGATAACCGATAAGATTGGCAGTAGCCACTTCGTAAGTAAAGCGGACGCCGTGTTTGGCAGTCTGCATGTTGATTAGCTGAGCGCGCCGTTGTGCCATGGCCCCCGTAACCGTGCCAGTGTAATCGGCCGGAACATCAATTGTCACCAATTCCCAAGGTTCATGGACTGCTCCATCAATATTTTTAAGCACCACTTCAGGCCGGGATAAAGAAAACTCAAAGCCTTCGCGGCGCATAGTTTCAATTAGAATTGCCAAATGAAGTTCGCCCCGGCCGACTAGAGTTACCCTCTCACCGCTGTCTCCCTCTATCACTCTAAGGCCAACATTTGTTTCAAGCTCCTTCATTAATCTTAACCTTAGCTGACGCGAGGTAGAAAATTTTGCATCGCGACCGGCAAATGGCGAAGTATTAACCGTCATCTGCATCTTAACCGTTGGCTCACTAATTTCCAGTGCCGGCAATGCCTCAGGTGATTCCAAACTGGCCACGGTATCGCCAATTTGAGGTGCATCCAAACCAGCTATTGCAACAATATCCCCAGCATAGGCTTCTTTTGTTTCAACTCTGCTTAAGCCCTGATGAGTGAAAAGATAGGAAATAGTGGCAGGCTTTGAAATGCCGTCTGCCCCAATGTGCATGATGCGTTCGCCTTTAGAAATTTTGCCCTGAAAAATCCTGCCTATGCAGATTTTGCCTTTGTGGTCATCCCAATCCAGCGTATTTACCTGAAATTGCATCGGTGACTCCGGATCACCGCTTGGCGCCGGCACTACTTCTACAATAGTTTCAAATAAGGCTTCCAGCCCAACAGCTCTGGGAATATTCATTGAGTGATCCGGCGCCTCTTCTACTGCATGGCCGACCAAACCCTCGATCCCTTTGGCAAATAAAATCGGAAAATCCAGCTGAGAATCATCGACCGCAAGTTCCAAAAACAAGTCAGCAATCTCACGTTCAACTTCTGCAGTGCGCTGATCTTTGCGGTCAACTTTATTGATAACCACAATCGGCTGGAGGCCCTGTTCCAGTGCCAGCCCCAAAACATATTTAGTTTGAGACAAGACTCCTTCGGCCGCATCTACCAATAGCAGGCAGCCGCTAGCCATATTGAGTACGCGCTCGACTTCACCGGAAAAATCAGCATGGCCAGGGGTATCCAAAATATTAATTTTATAACCATTCCAAAACACAGCTGTGTTTTTAGCCAAAATAGTCACGCCGCGCTCACGCTCAAGTTCGTTGGAATCCATGATGGTGTGCTGAAAGTTCTCTTCCTGATGCTCGGCAAAGGTTTTGGTTTGCTTGAGCATAGCATCCACCAGCGTAGTCTTCCCGTGGTCAACGTGAGCAATAATAGCGATATTTCTGATATTTTCTTGTTTCAGTTCCTGCATAAAATCCTTAAAAGCCAAGGGGAAATTGTATTCTATTTAAGGCATAAAAACAAGGTAGAGGGAGTAATGCTAATAACGGACTGAAGAATTAGCCGGCCGGGCATTTACCAGCCAAACGTAGTAATAGCCATTGATAGTATGTTCCCGTCTATGATTCAGTTTCCAAAACTTAAGTTCTTTATGAAAATCTTGATAGATTGCATCCCAAACCAGCTCTTTCGTTTCATTGCAGAAATGCCCCCACTCAATGACGGCGTCAGAAAAACCCTCATTTGAAGGGCCCAAAAACCGGCCAAATTTCCAGTAGTAAACTTCCAGCGGCTTAGGCATACGGAAAACCAGAATTACCTTGTCTTTAAGGCATTTATCAGTCTCAATTCCTAACTCCCACAGCTTTTGCTCTTTTGCCCTTCCGGTAACGATGGTAAAGCTCGGAATAGCCAGGTTGTTCTGAGCAATATGGTCGATAATTGCCTGCGAAACCCTGCCGCCTTGATCACAGTCTTGCTGCAGCAGATCAATAAACCTCTGGCGGAACATTTCTGAAACCGCCTCCGCAAACTGCTCAACAAGACTGGCAACCTCTCCTTCTTTTGGGCTAACTAATCCCTCTGCTGCAAACTCAACCAAACACTGCCTACCACTGTCTCTTTGATGTGATGATTTTCGTTCTGTTTCTGGAGTGGGATTTTGGGGTCGTTGGGGGTGCCATTGCTGTAAATCATATGCTATCGAAACAAGCGCCTCATGACCCATACCATCTATAGTAGTAGAATGGCGTCATGAACACAAGAAGTGCTCTGAGAAATGTTAAGAGCAAATTGGCAACGGCAATGCGGCTGGACTTGTTGTATCCGCTAAAAAGTTATTCTCAGGAAGGAGAAGATTTGGTCCTGCAAAAACTTTTTGCCGGAAGAAATCAGGGTTTTTATGTCGACGTAGGCGCTCATCATCCCTACCGCTATTCAAATACTTATCTGCTTTATAAACAAGGCTGGGTGGGCATCAATATCGACGCTACACCCGGCAGCATGGACGCTTTTAAGCAGACCCGCAGCGCGGATATTAATCTAGAGGCAGCAGTGGGAACTAAAAACAGTCCGCAAAAATATTACTGCTTTGCTGACAGTGCCTTTAACACTTTTTCAAAGAAGACAGCGGATGAGGTTGTTAAAAATAAGCAATCCAAGCTGGTTGATGTCACCAGCCTCGTACCTCAAACCTTAGCCAAGGTTTTAGATGCACATTTGCCGGAAGGGACAGATGTTGATTATTTGAACATCGATGCTGAAGGCTGTGACTTAGATATTCTTAAATCCAATAACTGGATAAAATATCTGCCGGAAGTTATTTCCGTTGAAGTGGGCTCTGATTTTGATCTAACAAAACATGCCAAAGATTCAACTGCAAAGTTTTTAGAGCAAAAAGGCTTCCAACTCTACTCAAGGCTTTTTAATACGGCCATTTTTGTAAGGCGCGATTAACCTTTGCAGCAGCCCTGCAATCGAACCAATCATTACCATAAAATCTGAAACAACCTGCAGCACCGGCAGCCAATACCAGCCCCTGGGTGTATAGCGCAGATTTTTAGCCACCGACCAGATTACATAGAGAACAAAGAGCAATAGAACTGGCAGGATTGATTTTTGCTCTAACAATAAAAGCAAATTGACAACAAGCAAGTAGCGCAAAAATACCAACGTCACCTTAGGGCGAAGAATGCCAGCATAAATGTCGCCGCGGGCAAAACGAAAGATCATTTTGGCAAAGGCTCTCAGACTGCTCCTTGGCTGCCAGTTAACAATTGCATTAGGTGCTAATGCAATTGTTGCTCCGCTTGCTTGAAGCGATTTGGCAAACACATAGTCCTCGTTGTCGCTCAAACTTTCATCAAATTTTCCTAACCTCAACCATATTTTTTTGGTTAATAGCATTGAGCGGGTAGCCGGCAAAAATGTCTCCGGGTTAAGCCGGTCCGGCATAACCAGTGCGTAAGGAACAACTGCTTCTTCAAATGGGGTCTCTGCCAAACCTCGGTAATAGCCGGAAACAACATCGGGCTTTTTATCAACATAGACCTTTAGAAGATTTTCAAGCCAATCCGGCTCCGGAATACAGCCGGAATCGGTTATAGCAACCAGCTCAGTTTTTACAGCAGCGATGCCGGCATTGCGCCCAACACTTCTATTTCCGGCAACAGAAATTAGTTTTAGCTGTTTATAATTTTTTTGTTCTTTTAGAATTATTTTTCTTGTATCATCTGTTGATTTTGCTTCGGCTATAATTACCGCATCAGCTGCAACTGTTTGTTTTTTCAATCCATCTATCAAACCACCGATTGAGCGCTCTTCATTTAATGCCGTTACCACCACAGTCACGGGCGGATACTTTTGGTGATTCGTTAAATGCTTTTTCATGACTGCAGTTTGTGCAAATTAACTATGATACTTTTGTGTCAATTGTACTCTACCGACCTAATAAGATGAAGCTAATTGGCTATGTTATTGTCATCATAATGTTCTTTCTGAGTGCTGGCAAATCAGCTGCCTCAGAAGTATTTAGTGATGATTTTTCCAGTGGGCTGACAAAGTGGGAAGTTATACCAGGAAATATGTCATCCAGCTGGACTATTTCTAATGGCGCTCTCACAGCCTATCTGCCCGACAGATTTAAAGTAACCTACCTAGTCCCTAAAAACCAATACTGGAATTCAGATTGGAAAAACTACAGGTTTTCTTTTGATTACTATCCAACGCAAGGTGTGGACAAAAACCTTGGTTTTGGCTTTGTAGATAGCTCTACTTGGTATGAAATCCACTTCTATTCCACTGGCTACGAGGTTTTAAAATTGATACAGGGGCAGACTATCTGGGTGTTTCGCGGAACACAAACACTTTCAAACGGCACAAACTATCATCTGGACATTGAGTTTAATGAGGGCATCATCCTGCTCTATAAAGATGGCCAGCTGATAATCGACCTAGTTGACCCAACTTTTTCAGGGAATTATGGCAAGCCCGTTCTCAAAGCAACAACAGGTGCTGCTACTCCAACTAGAGTGACTTTTGATAATGTTGTTGTTTCAGTTCTTGAACCGCAGGCCGGCAAGGAATTGCCGGTGCCGCTTCTTAAACAAACTGATCCTACTTGGGCCTGGGAGGAGTATAACTCTGCAGCCAGCTGGGCTAGCGACCCCACCATCAAGGCTTGGGGCTGTGCCATGACTTCAGCCGCTATGGTTTTTCAATATTATGGCATTACCCACCTGCCTGACGGCTCGCTGCTCACGCCATCAACGTTAAATATTTGGTTGAAAAATCAGGTTGACGGATACATTGGCGCCGGTTTGACTAACTGGCTGGCGCTGACTCGGCTTGCCAAACAAATGCATGATATTTCCGACACACCAAAACTTGAGTACTCCAGAGTCAACGGAAACAGCCTGCAAGCGGGCATATCTGAAATTGACCATGATCAACCTGTCATCATGAATATCCCCGGACACTTTGTAGTCGGAAAGGGCTACAACACTAATCAGACAGATTTCCTTATCAATGACCCGGCTTACTCTTACACACGCTTAAGTGAGCATAACACCCAGCTTCTCTCAACACGGATTTTTACTCCCAGCAATACCGACTTAAGCTATCTGCTGTTTATTTATCAGCCAGAGCTAGATGTCTCTGTTTCCCTTGATGGGCAAGAGCTTGCCGAACTATCATTCTTAGCTGAAAATATTAATGCTTTCGAATCGCAAGAGGCCGGCGACACCATGATAACGGCAGAAATTACAAATCCCGATCAGGGCATCTATAAACTCACTCTCTCAAAAGATGCCATAGCCCCAAGTCAGCTGGACATCTTTGGCTACTCTTCTCAGGGTGAAGTAATCAAACTAAGCTACGAAGGGTTGGTGGGGCCTTTGCCTGTGCATCTTTATCTCGCATATGATCCAACTGGTGAAGCAACAATTTTTCAAAATTACACATTTCATGAGCTAATCGCGGATCTAGAAGGTCTGTTTGCTGCCGACCAACTCTACTCTGCCAGCTCCTGGCTGGTGCTAAACCAAACTGTTCAATATGCACTAGATCGCTCAGCTTCAGATCAACTGCGCTATCTAAATCTCTTTGAGAAGCAATTGTATTATTTTGAAAACCAATTTTCAGAAACAGGTTTAGCTTTTCTTAAGCAGCAGTTGAGTGTATTGAGGACTAGCTTGGAACAATAGCTATAATCGCCTTGAGCCGCTAAGGTATAATACAGTCCTCATGGAAGCAATAAAATGTTTTTGGGACCAGCTCAAGAAACCTATCATCGGGTTGTCACCGATGGATGGCGTAACTGACCAGCCATACCGGTTTATCCAGAAAAAGTATGGTGCCCCTGCCGTGGTTTACACAGAATTTACCAGCGTAGAGGGTGTCTGCCATAATGCCGAGAGACTGCTAAAAGATTTTCTATATGATGAAAGCCAGCGGCCAGTAATAGCTCAGGTTTATGGCACTACCCCGGATTACTTCCGCCAAACAGCCACTTTGCTTTGCGAACTTGGTTTCGATGGCATCGATATAAACATGGGTTGCCCGGCTAAAAATGTTGAGCACTCAGGAGCCGGGGCAGCTTTGATTAAGACCCCGGAGCTTGCCCAAGAAATTGTCACAGCAACTAAAGCCGGAGTCCAAGACTGGCTGAATGGCAAAACATCTAGAGACTGCAAAGACCTTAAGAAAAGAATCTGGACCGAGGTTGAAAAAAGGCACAGCAAACTGCCTAGAGCCAACCAGTTAAAAAGAGAGATTCCGGTCAGCGTCAAAACAAGGGTGGGCTATGATCAGCCGGTCATTGAAGACTGGATTCCCGCCCTGCTGGAAACAGAACCCGCAGCTATTGCTATCCATGGTAGAACCCTGAAACAGCACTACAGCGGCCAAGCAAATTGGGAGAACATTGGCCGGGCAGCAGAGCTGATTAAAACCACCGGCACGTTGGTGCTCGGCAACGGAGACTTGGAAAATTATCAGCACGCACTGGAGCACTGCAAAACCTATGGGACCGATGGCGCCCTGTTAGGCAGAGCTACTTTTGGCAATCCCTATGCTCTCTGCCCCGACACAGGCAGCCAACCAGCCAGCCTCTTTGAAATAGCCCTGGAGCATTCTTTAACTTTCGAAAGTGTTTATGCGAGTGGCGAGCGTTACAATTTCCTGCCAATGCGCAAGCATTTAGGCTGGTATGTAAAAAACATTCCCAATGCCAGTGAAATCAGAAAAGAGATTTTCACAGCCAATAGCGCTGCGGAGGTAGCAGAAATTTTTCTAAAGCATGAACTACTTTCTGCCACACAAATTGAAAGAATTCAAGCTCAGATGCCGTCCCCTGATTCTCAATTGGCAATCTCACCAGGGGAAAGTATAATAACAATGGCCTAAAGGTCGCATAGCTCAGTTGGTTAGAGCGCACGATTCACATTCGTGAGGTCCCTGGTTCGAGTCCAGGTGCGACCACAGTTTATACTTTACAAGATTTCCTAACATCCCTCTACACTTTGTACCCCCAAGTTATGTTAGACCAAAAGCGTGCGCATCTTTTCCTTGATTAAAAACACGCTGCTATTTATCCTCTGGCCTGAATTTTGCTGCTGCTGCGATAAGTACGGCACCCTGCTTTGCAGTACCTGCTATGAAGAGCTGGCTTTTTTTACTCTTCCGATCTCCCTTAAATTAAAGGACTCATTGCTAGATCAAGTTTTGGCAGCTTTGGAATTAGAAGGAGGAGCAAGAAAATTAATTCATTCCCTGAAATATCACAACGTTAAAGATGCCGGCAGGATCTGCGCTCAGATAATTTTCCAAAGTGTGCTGCTGCCTGATTTTGATTTGGTTACTGCTGTGCCTTTGCACAGAAAAAGAGAAAGCCAACGAGGCTATAACCAAGCTGAGGTAATTGCACGGTACTTGGCGAGATTTTCCAACAGGCCTTATATTGACGCTATTAAAAGAACAGTGTTCACCGCCCCGCAAGCTAAAACCATTGCTAAATCGGAAAGGCTAAAAAAACTGGAAAATGCTTTCTCACTCAACCTGCCTGTTTCAATAATTAAAGGCAAAACAGTTTTGCTGGTTGATGACGTAGCTACCACCGGAACAACCTTAAACGAATGTGCCAAAATTTTAAGGCAAAATGGGGCAAAAATGGTTTGTGCCGTGGTTGTCGCCCACGGGGGCTGATGCTGAAAATATCTGCCGCACACTTGAAAAAAACGCTAAAAAACCTATAATACGGATACTTCGGGGATGTATTGCTTTGACGTGATACGCTCATTAACATCTGCAGACCGTCTTTGATCAGAGAAGACGTTAAACAGGGTCACAAACACAACTGCAAACGAAAAAATTGCAGGCGCCAAAAGCATGTTGCTCGAAACCCTTGGTTTCGGCTCATCTGAGGCCCCAGCTTTCGCTCCAGCAATGGTTGCGTAAAGCGGCATTCGGTTGTCCGGTCTCATTGATGCCGGCTTCCGGGTGAAAACCTTAATCAATGTGACAGCAGCCCGTCGCTTGTTGCGGACAGCTTAAGACTAAAGACAAGGATTGGTTGAAAACGGTTGGTTTGCTTTACCTCTCATCCAATAACAAAGGCAAACTAAGTCTGTAGATGATGTTATTGCTCTATTGCGGACGGGGGCTCAAAACCCCCCATCTCCACTATAAAATAGCCCCTTGCCGGGGCTATTTCACTTAGTCTATATCTAACTCTTCAAGAAGTGAGCAAGTTGCGTAGAGCAAAACTCCTTCATCTGAGTTGACAATATCAAGGTCGATCCCGCCTTGATACTCATCTCTTCGATTATTAGCTCTAAACATCAATTTGCCCACCTGCACTTGCAGAGGCCAATCAGATAACAGAAATGTTATGGACTCCCCTGGTGATAAGGAATAAAGAGTTTCAAGCACTTCCCTAGCATGATGATCCTCATTTAAATCGAGCGCCTCAGGGTTGCGATTCATAATAAAATCCTTTGAGGGCAGATAAATAATAAATATGCAATCTTGTTATGCGGCACCGCACCGGGTGGTTAAGATTATCTTCTAAACCGGTTCCAAACCCAGCGGACCAGCAAAACCAGGGGCAGCCAGATCACGGCATAAACTGCAATCCAAACGGCAAACACTCCCAGTTTGAGGAATGTTTCCTTTAGCGATTCCCAGGCTGCTTCAAATTCGCCCCGGAAATCACCTGGAACTCCTGGATTATAGTAGCGTTCGCTGTCAGCAGCAGAGATTGAGATAGCTGCAAACTGAGTGTTTTCTGCAGTAGTTCCCTGAGCGCTCCTGGCTTGTTCCAGTTGCCGCTCCAAGGTTTCTATCTGAAGTTGAACCCGACGGTAGTCCGGTGTGCCAGCATTAAGGCCAGCCAACTCAATTTCTTTCTCTTGAATCTGGCTCTCTAATCTTTTAATTTGCTCCTCTTGGTTGACCACCTGGCCTGTAATGTCATCAACACTCACATTTTCCTGTACTATTTTTCTCACACCTTCCTTAGCTCTCATGTTAGTTTCGTCAAATCGGTTCAGCGGGACTTTGGCATAAAGATAACCCGAGTTGTATCTGTTGAAGCTGTTTGTTGAATATGATAAAACCCGGCCGTCTACGCTCTCAATAAATTCTTTCATCGAGTTCATGTAAGCAGACACATCTCGGTGAATGACCTGAAAATTGGCAGACCGCAGGGTTACCCTGTTATCAACATAAAGGGCGTCATCCGGAGGATAATAAGGAGGAAAAAATCCGGTGCTAGAAATATCTCTGGCAAACTGTTGATCCATCATCAAGCCTGGTTCAGCTGCGCCATATCCGGCGCCTTCACCCGGGAAGAGTTTTTGCATTGGCATTGTTTCAGTTGCCGGCCCTCTCATCATTGACCGAAAACCATAAAAGTTTGGCCCAAAAGCAGTGGTGATAAGGAGGGTGGCTACTGCCAAGCCGCCGAGGATTAGAACAAGGCGTTTATTTTGCATATAACCCATTCTAGCACTAGAGCCATCACACTTAAAGCGATCATTAAATTGGAGACATTATTGCTGTTGTGAGGCTTCTCTGGACCTCATGTATTCCATGAGAGCAGTGGTATTTACCGTTCGCGGTTTGCTGCCATCAGGCGGACCTACCATACCGGCGCTCTGGAGCTGATCTAGGATCCTGGCTGCCCGATTATACCCAACTGAGAACCTTCTCTGAATTGAAGATGCCGATCCCTTACCGTCTTTGGCCACGTACTTGGCAACTTCATCAAACAATTCGTCACGGTCATCCACACCGCCCAAGGCAGCCCCGGCACCACTAGAACTGGCTTTATATTTAGTAGTAATCTCTTCCTCATATTGAGGCTCTTGTCCTTGGGCCTTAATAAATTCAATCAAATTCTTGATTTCGATGTCAGAGACAAATGTTCCCTGCAAGCGCATAGGCTTGGCTTTATCAGGAGGTAAATATAGCATGTCTCCCCTGCCAAGCAGTTTCTCTGCCCCCGGAGTATCCAAAATAACTCTAGAATCAGTCATCGAGGATACATTAAACGCTATCCTGCCTGGAATATTAGCTTTGATTAAACCAGTAATAACGTCAACAGAAGGCCTTTGCGTAGCCAACACTAAGTGGATGCCAACGGCACGGGCCATTTGGGCAATCCTAGTGACACTCTCTTCAACCTGGGCCGGGGCAAAGAGCATTACATCAGCCAACTCATCAATTACAATTACGATGCTCGGCATAGCTGCCAAGCCTGCCAGTTCATTGTAGGCATCAATATTCCTGACGCCCACTTCCGCCAACTGTTTGTAACGTTTTTCCATTTCGTGCGTGGCCCATTGCAAGGCAGAAACCACTTTCTTGGGTTCTACAATAACTGGCACCAACAGATGGGGAATGTCATTGTATCCAGTTAACTCGACGCGCTTGGGGTCAACCAAGATAAGCTTAACTTCATCAGGGCTAGCCCTAAACAATATTGAGCAGAGAAAACTATTAATAGCTACCGATTTGCCTGAACCGGTGGCACCTGCAATCAAAATATGTGGCAGCTTAGCAATATCCATCATCATCGGATTACCGGATACGTTAATACCCAGGGCTACAGCCAGCTTAGATGGGTATTTTTTCATCTGAGTGCTGCCCAACATCTTCCTTAAGGTCACATATTGGGCAGAATGATTGGGCACTTCTATACCGACCAATGACCGGCCGGCAATCGGAGCCTCTATCCTAATCTGGCCTCCGGGTGCTGCCAAAGCCAAGGCTAAGTCAGTAGACAAGCCGGTAATTTTGGAAAGCTTTGTTCCCCTGCTTATTTCCAGAGCATACTGGGTTACTGAGGGGCCATAATTTACCTCTGCTACCTTGGCAGTAATGCCAAAGGAATTGAGGGTATTCTCGATCTTTTGGGCGTTTGATTTAACATCACCGCGGTCTGCTTCTCCACCTTCTGAATTGCTCAGCAATGACAGTGGTGGGTATTCCCAAACCATTTTGGCATTGTTGGTAGACAGTAAGGCTCCGCTTAGTTCACCGGGTGCAGCCGCCTCACCTTCGGTTGTAGCCTCTGACGACTCAGGGTCCACAGCTGTTCCGGACTGATCGTTGCCAAGGTCAGCATTTTCTGCGGCGCCCTTATTGATGCTAAATGGCTGCTCAGCCAGCTTCTTGCCAAAAGAGAGCTTGGGCAGCGAAAAACCCCGGAAGCCTTTTTGTTCATCTTTTTCTTCTGGAGCTAGCTGCACGTCATCCTTTTTGCGCAGAGCCTTGAAGGCTGCAACTCCCTCAACCACTTCCGTAATTGAAAGTTGGGTGATTATTAAAATACCGATAATCAAGAGTGTGATAAAAAATACATAGGAACCGGCACTGGAGAGCAATTTGGCAACATTCTCAAAGGTATTGGCACCTATCTCACCAGCTTTAAAAGTTCCAAGCACTCCCAACATTACTAAGATGGTGCCCAGAAGGACATTGGGCTTTGACCAAGCCCATTTTGTCTTGAACATCATCATACCGGCTGCAATAAACACAAAGGGCAGGAAAAGCATAGAAATGCCCAGTTGGTACATTAGGCCTGCATTAATATACGCCAAAAGAGCGCCTTGGCCTGAAAAAGAAACTACCACCAATACTCCTAACATAATCAGGGTCACGGCAATAATTGAGTGAACTGTTTCACTCTTTAAATTTAGTTTTGGTGCTTTACTTTTGCGGCGCCTGCCCATAAAAGCCTTTGTTGTCCTGCTCAGTAGAATAAACAATATTTATTATAGGATATACCAGTTTTTGATTACCTCTGCAAGAGCCAAACAATTTATATACACAGTGTAGCGCTTCTACCTGGCTAAGAGCAACTGGGAAAGAGTGTTCTTCTTGATGTACTGCTTGATACACTCCCCAATGATCTAGAGGTCCAAAAAAACTGCCACTACTATTGGTTCGCGCCGGATGATCTTGTAGAGACGGCGGGAAACCCGCCTCTCAATATTCTTAATTAGACTATCATCGTCCTTGGGCTGTTTTTTCTCGCTTATTATTTTTGCTGTTTCCTTTTTGATAAATTCAACCACCTCATCAGCCTCTCTCATAAAGACGAAACCCTTGGAGACTACAGTCATACTGCGCAGATCAAATCCATTCTGGGTTCTGGGTATGACAATAGCCACTATGCCTGCCTGGCCCAGAGCCCTCCGGTCGGACAAGACTACCGGGCCGACATCACCAATACCCAACCCATCAACAATCTGAGGCTTCAGGCTGAGTACGTCTATTACGCTGTGCTGCCCACCTTCAAAAGAAATCACTGCACCATCCTCCGGCATCAACACTTCTTTTGCAGAATAGCCTAACTGCTTGGCAACTCTGAGTTTAAACAAATTGCGGTGCCGGTCTTGCCCGCCAATCGGCATGACAAACTTGGGCTTTAGCAATGAAATTAATTCCTGTTGCTCCGGTTCTGAAGCGTGTCCAGACTGATGAAGATCCGGCAGAATATCAGGGTAAACTACCTCAATATTGTTGCGTGACAACTCATCAATAGCTCCATAATAATTCAATTCGTTACCAGGAATCGCATTAGCCGAGAAGACCACTTTGTCCGCCGGCTTCACTTGCAAAATTGGGTGTTCTCCATAGATAGCTCGCATCAATGATGAGCCCTCCTGGCCTTGAGCTCCGGCAACGATCAGACAGAGCTTATCTTCCGGAAAATCATCAATATCGCGCTTGTCAATCAATGTGCCTTTGGGGATATGCAGCATTTTTAGGTCAACAGCATTTTTCACATTTTGCTCAACACTCCGGCCAATAAAGGCAACTTTTCTTTGATATTTCACTGCCGCATCAACTGCCTGCTGAATCCGGTGAATGTGCGAGCTCATCAGCGTGATGACAAACTTACCTCTGGTGTCTATCATGGTTTGCTCGATGGCTGCTCCTGTAGTTGACTCAGACTTAGTCCAATCGGAGCGCTCTACCCGCAAACAATCCACCATCATGCAGAGGACATTTTCATGCTTAAGTTGAGCAATCCGCTCCAAGTCGGAACTTCGGCCATCCACCGGGGTGGGATCAAGCTTGAAGTCAGAACCGTGATAAATCACACCCTCGGGAGTTCTAATCACTATGTGTTTAGTGTCAGGCACTGAGTGAGTAATATTAACCAACTCAACAGAAAAATTCTTGCTCAACCTGAGCTCTGAACCATCCTTAACTACCTGCACCGGCTGCTGCAGTTTAGCATCCTTCATTCTCTGCTCTGCAAATGCTGCTGTCAGAGGTGAACCATAGAGCGGAAACTCGGGCAAGTTTGGCAGTATATACGGAGCTGCTGCAATGTGGTCATCATGACCGTGGGTAAACACCAAACCGACAATCCTGGCCCCCTCCGTCACCCGGTTGAGAAGATAGCTGATATCCGGAATGAGGATATCTACACCGGGCATGTATAAATCAGGAAAACCGATCCCGCAGTCTATGAGAAGTATTTCATCCTCGTATTCGTAAACAAACATGTTCTGGGTTACTTTTCCCATTCCACCCAAAGCAATTAGTTTTAATTGTGACATTAGTCAATCTCCTTAATTTAGTATTTTTATTTTCAAGAAACGCAGGGACTTGTGAATAGTATCAATCACTGTGTCAACAAATCTGGCTGGATATTTTTCAAAACTTACAAAAAATGCAGAGGCCACTAAGGTGCTGGACATGAAAAATATCAGCCAAAAAGGCCCATAAGCCAAGTGATAGGAAACGTCAGTAAAAAAGTATGCCAAAACATGAGTTAAAAAGAACACCCCATAACCCAGTTTCATCAGTTTATGGAACTTGACGCTTTTGGTCTCAAATAATCCGATTCCATAATAAAGGAACATGCCGACAACTATGCCAAAGCCTGACAGGGCGTAAAGCAGCAAGCGGTCTTGATCAACAATTAGGGGTACAAATACGTTCGCCAAGGAAACAAAGGTCAAAACACCCATCGAGCCAAGAAAAACGACAAAGTGGGAAAATTCCTGATGAAAATATTCTGAGTGGGCAAAAAGATCGTGCAGCGGGTCTCTGGTTTGTTTTATTTCAAAACTTTTGGTAAGCGAATGTATCACTACAAATGCAAAGACGTAAAAAAGCCCTACACTTAGGACTGTATCGTAAACAAATAAACTGGTATTGGAGAGCCGCAAGCCCAACTCATCCCTGAGCAGATAATAAAAAAATGATTTAAGCCAAATAAAAAAGACTGGAGCCAAGACAAAAGAATAAACAAACTGGACAAAATCAAACTTAAGGATTTCTTTTTTTCCTTTGTGACTATCTAAAACTATGGCGCTGATAATGGTGAAAAGCGGGATGCTTAGCAAAACTATGTTCATTGATCCTTATTATAACAGCCTCCCTCAGGGAGTGCTGGCATTATCTATAGTAATGATTCTCTAATTTCCTGCTCAAGCCTGTGGTTTTCTTGGTTGTCTTTAATCCACTTAGCTGCTTTGGGAATTTTCTCGAAATCCTTAATGAAGGACTCGCGCACCTTAGTAGACCTTAGGCCCGCAGCCGGATGATACATGGGCAGGACAAACTGGAGCTTGCTATTCCATTTTACTTTGTGAAGCCGGCCATGAACCTGAGAGATCCTTACATCAGGCAGAAATTTTGCCATGCTAAAGCGCCCGAGTGTAACAATCAAAACTGGATTAAGGATGGCAATCTCTTTATCAAGGTATGGTTTATAGGCAGAAATTTCAGCAGGAGTCGGGTCGCGGTTTTCAGGCGGCCTGGCTTTGACAATATTGCTTATGTAAACATCCTGATCCGGTATACCTACTTCTCGCAGAGTTTTTCTGAATAACTGGCCAGACCGCCCAACAAAGGGGCGGCGTTGAACAACCTCATGGTATCCTGGTGCTTCTCCAATACAAAGCACCTCCGCAGTCTCCGGCCCCTCTCCGGGGACGATCTCGACAGTAGTATTTGCCAGGGGAAGACTTTTAATATTTGCTTCCAGGTCTAGGTAAAGTGCTTTTAGTGCATCTTTCTTATCCATACCGGAATAGTATACGTAAAGTCAGGACACAACAAAAGCAGGACAAGTTTTTACAAGCACAAGTTGGATGGACTGCGAGATTAATAGGTAGGCAAGAAGATTTTGCGGTTTTCCTGTGTAATAACAACCTGATTAAAATTTCGCTCAACTATTATCCTGGCAGCCTTCCGCACTGCTCCTTCCAAAGTTCTCTGTAGAGTCCGGATACCGGCATCATAGCCAAGCGGACGGGTGACAATCGGCCAAACATCTTCCTTAATGATAAACTGCTCAGGCTTGAGGCCTGCTTTATGCAGCAATTCAGGCAGGACATATTCCTTGGCAATCACTATTTTTTCATCATCCGTATAAGAAGGCATAGTGATTTTTTCCACCCGGTCCAAAACGGCGGTGGCAATATCGGTTGTGTTGTTTGCGGTTGCCAAAAAAATGGCGTGTGAGAGATCCACAGGATAATCTATGAAAGTGTCTCTGAAGGCATGGTTTTGTTTAGGGTCGAGCAGCTCAACCAAAACACCCATAATATCCCTGTTGGCTTCCTTAGCTATCCGGTCAATTTCATCCAATAAAATTACAGGATTTCGCACACCCGCCTCACAAACACCTTTAATAACTCTGCCCGGCTCTGCACCAAGCCTCAAGCGGGAGTCGCCTCTCAACTCTCCGGCCAAACCCATGCCGCCAAAAGGAATCCTCACCAGCTTTCTGCCCAGCGCCTCAGCCAAAGAGTAAGCAAAGGTAGTTTTTCCTGTACCAACTAGGCCGACCAACAAGAGAATTGGCGCCCTAAATTCCTCTTCAGCAAACTGCTGCTGCCTGAGCTTGAGCACTGCAATGTATTCGAGAAACCTGTCTTTAACCTCGCCTAGGCCGTAATGATGTTTGTCAAATACTTCCTTTGCCCGTTCAATATCCAGGGTATCCTGGCTCAGGTTATCCCAGGGAACTTTTAATACCCATTGAATATACTTGGAAACTTTTTCGTATTTTTCATCATAGTTGCCCAACGCCACACTGCGCTCCAAGGCAACAATGTCTTTCTCTATCTTGAGCCTCATTTCTTCAGGCATGGAAACTGAACCCGCCTGGTTTTTGAGTTCTTGAATTTCCTGCTGAAGCAACTCCTGATAATCAGACATGCCTTAAACCTGCTCGAGAAAATAATTCTATTCTTGGCCGTTTTTAAAAATCACTCGGCTCGAGAATCCTGCAACCAGCATCAGTAAGCCGCCACCCAAGAAAAGGAAAGCATCGTTCGAGCCGGATTGGGGAAGGGTTTCCGGCAACTCTACTCCGCCGGCCTCTGTAGCCCCTTTGGTTGTAGTAGTAGCAACACCATCATCAATGGTCAAAATAAACTGAATGTTTTCACTACCGGAAGTAATAGCTATCTGATAAGACCCTTCTTCAGTAATTGTAGTGGGCTGATAAGTCCAAACACCCGTTTCACCGGAGGTGGTGGATGACGGCGCTCCGGCAATGGTAATAGTTACTGTGCTTGAGGGTGTGGCTGTTCCTGTAAAAAGCGGATTTATGTCGGTATAAGTCCAAGAAGTAAAAGTCTGCCCAGTGGTATCGCTGGAACCGATACTGGTCAGCGTTAGAGTGGCAGCCTTAACCTGTTGGACGCCAAGGAACAAAAATACACCGAGTAAGATGGGCAGAAATCTTTTCATAATTATTCAATCTCCATATGGTTTTTTCTTAATAAACCTGGTTTTGCTCCTACTTGCTTAATCACTGATTGGGCATTGCGGGTGCCCCAGCGGATAGCTGTTTGTGGGTCTTTACCATATAGTACAGCAGAAACATATCCGACTGCAAATGCATCACCCGCTCCGGTGTCGTCTACAGATTCAGATCTCAGTGCTGAATAGGGCTGGCTCTCACCATTCAAAAGCAATTCGCCCCCCTTGTCACCATTGGTAACAAGGATTTGCGGAATGCGGCTGACCAACTCATTCTGCCTATCGGCTAAGACCTGCCACTCCTCCTTGTTCACGAATAAGATCTCCACGGGCAGTTCATTAACCGGAATTTCCCCGCTGGCCAATAACTCAAGCTCAGCGTTGCCGGGATTCCAGGACAGCTTGCCGCTGCCCTCACCGACTGCTTCAAAAATTGTTTTAATAGTGCTTTTAACTCCGGCAATGCTTGAGAGGTGAACCCAAGGGATGTGGCCTAGTTTTTCGGTCGGGATATCATGGGGGTCAAGCATGGAGGCAGCACCACGGTGAACTAAAACTGTCCTGCTTCCGTCTTTGCTTACAAGAATTATTGAGCCGCCGGTTTGTTCTTTCCTCTCCTCGACCACCATACCAGTGCTGACATACTCTTTGTGATATTCCTCGATTATTATTTGTGACCAAGCATCTTTGCCGGTCTCAGTAATCACACCGGCGTCAAAGCCCATGCGTGCGAAACCAACTGACGTATTACTGCCGCCACCGCCGGTGCGCAGGTTAAAATCATCAACCTCAATCTTGTCACCTAAAATCTGGCAGAGCAAAACCCCTTGGTTGCTCTGTTGGAGCGAAAACTCGCTGGAGTGGACAAAAATATCAATAAGTGATGAACCGATGCTAACAACATCAAGCATGGTAATGAGTCTCCTTGCCGTCAACCTGGCCGCCCTGCTGTTGGCGCTCAGAAAATTGCTGTTCAAACTCGTTAAGTGCCTCCATCATTTCTGTTTCGTTGGTAACAATCTTGTAAACCAACTCCTCCTTGTCGCCGATAAAAAAGTGGTCTTTAACAACTCTCATAAGCTTACGCCAAAAATCACCATACAAAATCAGTGGCTTGTGCTTGCCAAAGTAGAGATGAGCCATTAGCCAGGCTGTTGCCCACTCGCTCAGCGTACCGGTTCCGCCTTGAAAGCAAATAAAGGCATCGGCGTTATCTATCAAGCCGAACATCCGCTCAATGTAGTTAGCAGTTTTGATTTCAACATCTGCATTATTATCAAAGTACCTTCCTTCAAATTCTGGGGCATCTTTGGGGTAAAAGGTTACCACTAGGGTTTCGCCGCCTGCAGACTGAGCTCCTTTGGTAGCTGCATCCATGACACCGGGGCCGCCCCCATCAACAATCAACTTATCATGATAGGCTAAGGTCCGGGCCACATTAAAAACATCCCGGTAAAGCGGATGTTCCGGATCAACATCTGCACTGCCAAAAATAGCTATCCGCTTGATATGCGGGTCTGTTTGCGGTGAGGGTACTGGAATTTCAGTTTTGATCATGACACCTGTTCTTTCATTTTTTCTTGGTATTCTTGGAAACGGGCGGCAAAGTCTTCTGCCTGCCACAAGCCGCTGCCAACACTAATGCTGTCTGCACCCGCAGCCTGAATAGCCGGAACATTGTCCAGCTTCACGCCGCCGTCAACAATTATTTCAACTAAATGGTCTTGGCTCTTGATGAATTCACGCGCTTGTTTAATTTTTTCTAAGACTGCAAACGAAAACCCTTGATTTTGGTATCCGGTTTCACTCATTCCCATCAATTGCAACACCCGCAAATATTTCCAGCAGTCCTGGTCAATCTCGCTGAGCGGGGTATACAAACTCAGGGACAGTCCCGGCAGCCAATGCTGCTTGGCAACCTCTTCTACAAAGTGGTTTTGGGAACCCATACGCTCAACCTGGCCAATAACTGCCCTGACCGGAAGCTCATTCCGGTATTCCATAGTTTCATAAACTGCATCAATCGGGTCGACTGTCATTAAATGCAAGTCTATCTGTTTGCCGGCGAAATCGAATTGGCCAAGGTCGGCCGGGCTGAGGGTAAGGCTGTCGGCAAAATAGCCATCGACAATGTCAAACTGAATAACTTCCACAGATGAAATTTGAGCAGCCAGAGCTAACTGCTCATCAATCTGTTCGGGGTCATCGCTTAAAATTGCCGGATAAATATTCATATGATGTTTCTGAAATCCAGTTCAAGAAACCGGAGCCTGGATGCTGCGTTCATAAGTTGTAATTTGAGCCAACCTGCGCTGGTGGCGGCTTTCCCCTGAAAATGCAGTCGTCAAAAAAACCTTGATGATCTCCTTTGCCTGATCTTCACTTAGCCAGTCAGCTGCCAGCGAGCCGATATTGGCTTGGTTGTCGCTCCTGGCATGCTTGGCTGACTCAACGGATTCAAGTGAGACAGCCCGAGCCCCAAGTGTTTTGTTGGCGGCTATCGTCATACCACCACTTGAGCGGCAGAACAGTAAACCCAAGGCAAGCGGCTGGTTCCCTGAGCCTGATGCCAAGCCTGAGCCCACCCGCTCCATTTCAACCACCTTTTGAGCTACATCAAAAGCAAACTGGGGATAATCATCCTGCGGGTCCAGCGCCAAGGCACCAACATCTTGTGTCTCATAGCCCCATTCCTTTAGCCAAAACTTTGCCTTTTCTTTTAACTCATAGCCACCGTGGTCAGCTCCTAAATAAACTACCGGTGATTGAAAAGTTGTTTGTGATTGCATAGTTAAAACCCCAATTCAGCTTTGGCCTCCTCAGACATCATGTCCTGATGCCAAGGGGGATCAAAGGTCAGCTCCACTGTAACGTCTTTGGCAGGATCAATTCCTGCAAAATCAATAAAGGCGTCTTTAACCAGTGTATCAAAAACGCCTGCCAGTGGACAACCTGGAGTGGTCAAAGTCAACAATACATGAATGCGGGTCCTATTGCCTGTTTCTGCAGATATTTCTCTTACGGTCACATCATAAATTAATCCGAGGCTGACGATATCGATCATCAACTCCGGATCCAAAACTTTCTTGAGAGCGTCGTAGGCTGCTTCTTCTGTGATTTTCATAGTCAAAGCATTGTACCTTAGCAGCTTCAGTCACAAAAGCCGGCAAAGGAACACCAGCATGAAAAAACCCCTCTTTCGAGGGGTTTCAACTTTTTCTTTAAAAAGAATTATTTTCCTGATCTCTTTAGAACTGGCATGTTGGTGCGTTTGGTTTCCATGACTTCATAGCCAGCTGGAACTGCACCTAGTGAACCATCACGGATATCACGGGCAAAAAAGTAAATTCTTTGAACACGGCCGTTCTTCAGGGTAACCTCTTTGGTGTGGAGGTAGTAGGTTTGACCCTTAGCGTTTGTATATGAGAATGCTGATGCATCTGCCATATTACTCCTTTTTCCTGGTAATCCAGGTTATTAATATTACCTTCTACAAAAATTGCCGTTGTTTGAGTCCTAATATTGAACTAATACTATTAGCAATTTTTAGTACACTATATTAAGCTTATCATACTCGAGGAAGACATCAAGATGCAAACCGAGTGTGATAATATTGTTAATCTTCAACCTCCTCGGTCAACTCATCAACTGCTTCAACCTCTTCAACCTGATCAGCTTCCAACGTACCACGAAGCAGGACTGCTCCAGGCTGGCTGGTTCCTCCTCTGGTCACTAAGACTTCAACCGGAAGGTTGGATTGGGGAATTGAAGCCGTGCCGATAAAGCCGCCTTTCCTAGGGGTGAGCGTGAAGGCAAAGCGGACGTTGTCAGTATCAACTTCTCTTAAAAATACCTGGTAAGACTCACCTGTCATCGGAAGAGTGGCTATAACGCTGAAGCGCACCCTGTCCTCGAGTGATTCATAGCGGATAACGCCATCTGCAAAAGCCGCTTCTTGAGCAGTGTCACCTTCACCATCTTCATCGACTTCTGGTGCGGCTGGTTCAAGCTCAACAGTCCTCAGATTGGCAGTGCCGCCAAGCGTATCCTGAAGCTCTTCTTCGGACAAATTTTCGATTTGAATGCCTTCACCAAACAAATCGTTTTGCAGCCTTTCTGACCGTTCGTTATACCAACGGAAAACTAGGAAGAACACCACACTGAGCACTATCAGCGGGAGCAGATATGGAGAATATTTTTTCATGTAGCCCCTTATACTCTAATACTATTGCTATTGCGTAGTATTTGAACCAGAGACGATCGATTCTACAGCGGTTAAAAGCTGTGGGGCAGGAACTACTCGACCATTAACGAAAAAGGTGGGGGTGCCTTGGAGACCAAGTCTCTGTGCAGCCAGTGAATCCTCTTGAACTTTTTCTTTTACCTGGTCACTTTCTATTTTCTCTATAAATGTACTTTTGTCAATCTGCAGCTGTTCAGCATATTCTGAAAACTTTTGATATAGTTCATCTCGGCTTCTAATATCTGACCATTCCTGCTGGCCGGCAAACAACAAGTCATGCATTTCCCAGAACTTGCCCTCTTCTGCAGCAACCTCCGTTGCAGCTGCAGCCGGGCGGGCATTTGGATGGATAGAATCAAGAGGAAAATGCCTATATGCCAACCTAACCTCATCAGGATACTGAGCTAAAACCCTTTCGACCATTGGTTGGGCAGCACGACAAGCCGGACATTGCAAGTCACTGAATTCAACTATAGTCACTAGGGCTGATTCGTCTGCTCCCTTAAAGTGGGTGCTTTCAGAAACCAACTCACTTTCTGAATAGGTTTCACTGCTCAAAGGGCCGTCGCTGCTGTTGGAAAAGGCAAAAGCCAACACTACTACTAATATGATGGTGCCGACAATTGTGCCGATTAAAAGTGGGAGGTTTTTCATGGTTTTAATAGTGTAGCATAGCTGGCTAACCGCGACAGAAATTGTCTGTTTAGATAGCTATTGTTTACTTTATATCATGTTAGATAGCTTTTTGTCTCATTCAGTTTTTTCAATTTCCCTAAGCTACCGGCCAAACTTGTTCGCCAGTTGCTGTATCTGTGACCGTGATGGCTGCTGTAGGGCAGCTTTGTGCAGCCAGAAGTTTAGTGTCATCATCGTTACCGTCTTGAGAAATGACTGTGGCAATACCCTCTTCATCCAGTTCAAATACCTGGGGGGCTATAGCTACACAACTAGCCGCGCTAATGCATTTGTCGCGGATTACAAAGACTTTGTATCTGCCGATTTGTTTTTCTTGAATCAGCTTTCCGTCCTCTTCGTGCTGTTCAACTCCCTCAAGTCGGTCATTAATGGTTTTCTTATCTGTCATTATCTTCTCCCTAATTTTTAATAAAATTTTTCATAATGAATATGGGCAGAATTTACACCTCTATCCAAGAGGAGCTGCTTCATGTCGTTAATCATCGGTTCATTTCCGCACAAATAGTAACCTGTATTGGCTGTATTCAGCTCTTTAGCTGCCAGGATTTCCGTAACCCTGCCGCGGGATAGCGGCCACTCATCCGGAGCCTTAGTTAGAGTAGGAATGAAGGAAAAATTGTCAAAAACTTCAGTGAGATCGGCAAACTCATCCTGCCAAAAGAGGTCTTGGGCATAGCGCAAACCCCAATATAAACTAATCGGGCGCTTATCACCTTTTTCTTGAAGCAAATCCAAAATCATGGACCTGAAAGGAGTAATACCGGATCCAGACGCAACAAAGACAATTTCCTGCTCACCTAAATCCTCATCTATGGTGAAAATCCCCATAGGGCCGAGCAATTCAACCGTGCTGCCGAAGTTCAGGCTGCCCAAAAATTGACAACCTAGTCCGCCGGGTTCCATATCCACCAACAAGTCAAATCCATGGTCTATGTTTGGCGCACTGCAAATAGAATATGACCGACGCTCACCTCGTTCGGACACCTTGATGGAAACATATTGCCCGGCATCAAACTCCATGCGCGGCGGGCTGATCAATTCAAACTTGAACTGGGTAAATTTTTGATTGAGCTCAATTTTTTCTTCTAGCTTTGCCTGATATGGCTGTGGCGGCCGGAGCGGTAAATTCATGAAAAACTTTCCTTAGCTTAATTGCTGATGCCAGTTGCGACCGTACCATAAGCCGAGCGCCAGCTTGGCTATACTAGCATATTCTTCAGTCCGGTCAACAAAGTTTCCTGTTACTATGCCGATCATACCTTGCTTTTTACGGACGTCTTTTTGACCGACAACGTTGGCAATGATTGGGCCCATTTCCCCGCCATCCTGAATCTGTCTGGCAACAATTTCCGGAACTTCAAAACGGGCGCCATTGGCAACTTTTATTGTGCCCTCACAATCAACCACTGCCACCCAAACTGTTGACCACAGCTTCCCGTCAATTTCTGTTACCCCACCCTCTAAACCAACGCCTAACACGTTGGGTTCTTCAGCCTCGTCAATTTTTAATTGGGCGATCCCATCTTCCAAAGCAGCCTTAGCACGGTTTTCAGCGCCTGCCCTGGTTTGCGGATCACCGAGAGGTTGATCGGGCACTCCACTGGGCACATCGAAACCTAGCACCTGTACATCAGGCCATGTCTCACTGGCAGCGCTGACAATAGCATTGGTTTTGACAGGATTCAGTGAGCCTACAAAAATTCTCATAAACCTAGTTTAACAAATTTTACTAAACTTTTTTTTCTCTAAGCAAAAAATTATTCTGGAAGTGCTTTTTTGACCGTTGAAAGGCCAAGCAGTAAGCAGCGCAAGCGCCCGGGAGCGATGTTTTTTAACTTAAGCAATTCCAATACCTCAGCCATGCCCATTTCCTTCACTTCAGCTGTTTTCCTGCCAACTAATTCTTCTGATAAGGCACTCATGGCAGCCTGACTAATAATGCAGCCTGTCCCTATCCACTGCAGCTTGTCTATGAGTGCCTGGTCTTTGGAAAATTTCACTCTGACGGTCATGGTGTCACCGCAGGCAGAATTAAAACTCGTTGCTTCTTCATCTGCATCTTCAAGTTCACCGTAGTTTCTCTTCTTCTTGGCCTCTTCTAGAAGCTGCTCATGGTATAAATCTTGCATATCTTAAGTCTGGCTTAGATGTTAAATACCTTCTTAACTTTTTCTAAACCTCTTACCAACACATCAATTTCGGCCTCTGAATTATACACCTGAAAACTAGCGCGGGTAGTAGCCACCCACCGGTAGCGCTCATGCAGGGGCATAGTGCAATGATGGCCCGAGCGGACGGCAATCCCCTCGCTGTCCAGTACTTGAGCCACATCGTGAGAATGGACACCTTGATAAAGAAATGAGACAGATCCGAGGCGCACTAGTCTGCTCGATTCAGTTGCGCTAACCGGACCGACAATGGTTAACTCCGGCACCTTAGACAATCTTTCCAAGGTGTAGTTAACTAAGTTAGTATCGTGCTCCTGAACGTTGGCCATACCAAGCTCTTTGAGGTAGCCGCAGGCAGCAGCCAACCCAACCGCAGAAGCAACGTCTGGAGTACCCGGTGTGAAGCGGTCAACCATATTTTCGCTCAAGATGGTTCTATCAGTCTTGACGGAAGCAATCATCCCGCCGCCAAAAAACCACGGCCTCATCTCTCCAGACTCCAATAGCTCCCGTCTGACCAGGAGCGCACCGACACCCATTGGCCCGAGCATCTTATGGCCACTGACCGCATAGAAATCGATTCCTAAATCAGCAAAGCTAATAGGCATATGCGGTGCTGCTTGAGCGCCATCAATAACAATCCTTGGCCGGTCAGCGGCGGAGTAAACGGACGAAACTATTTTTGTAATCTCTGACAATGGATTAACAGTACCGAGAGTATTTGAAACATGTGCCAATGCCAGCAGCTTGACGTTGCCCCCTGACAGCTTTTGCTGAAAGTCTTCAAGATCTAAAACGCCTGCTTCCGTGAGGTTGGCAAACGCAAGTTTGGCTCCTGTCCGCTTGGCCACTTCCTGCCATACCACTAGGTTGGAATGATGTTCCAGCAAGCTGGTTAAAATTACATCGCCCTCGCTCAAATTATGGTCCGCCCAGCCGTAAGCCACCCCATTGAGCGCCTCTGTTGTATTTCTAACCATTATTAACTCGTCTGGGTGAGCGCCAAAAAACTCAGCTATCTTTTGCCTTGAATGCTCCCAAACCTGGGTGCTCTCATCCGACAGCTGATGAACACCACGGTGTATATTGGCATTTTGATGCTGGTAATAGTCCATGATCGCATCCAAAACCTGCTGGGGTTTTTGGCTGGTGGACGCGTTATCCAAATAGACAAGTGGTTTTGCGTTCACTTTCCGCCATATAAGAGGAAAATCTCTGCGGATTTTTTCGATATTAAACATGGGTATATTGTATCAGGTCAGGCTGGCTGCTCAGCCCGTTCTATCCAAGAAGCCTGCAGCATCAGCGACAAGTATCCAGGATCTTCAAAGACTTCTGCTCTTTTTAAGTTATAACTTTTTTGCCTGGACCACTTTTTGTAAAATCTTTTTCCTTTAATTTCTCTGCCAGCATATTTTACTTTCCTTTTGACGGATGAAGCGATGTCAATCATGCCACCAACAGTCATGAGAAATGTGTTGTCGGAGTAAGTCCAACTGTGCTCCTCCCAACCTGGAATTGCAAAATCAGCGGTTGAGCTTACTTTAAACTCATGCAGCAGCAGCAACCACTTACAAACTTCAGTGATGCAGTTTAAAGCATTTTTTACAATCACTGAGGCAACATAGCGTTCAGGAGTCATAACGGTGCTACTCATCACTGGAGTTAAAATATAAAATAAAGCCTCCTGGTACTCTGCCAAAAAGTCCTCGGAAAGAGACTTGTCAGCAAACGTTGAGAAAAGATTAAACGGCCCATCTTGATCAAAGAAAACTGCATCCCTGGCAGCTTTAAAATATGATTCTGGTGCCGAGAGATTTTGGCTTGCCAAACTTGGATTGCCTGCCAATTTTTCAGCAACGATCTTAGCTTGAGCGTCTATATCTGCCTGCCATCTCAAATGTGTATACTGGTGTGCAATTGCGGCAGATGACTGCAACACTTGCTCGATGCCGGCCAAAAATTTTTCATGGCTTAAAACATCCTCAGAAAATCTGGTTTGAGGCCAGGCAATTCTTTGTTTTTTTTCTGGCATCACTGCTGAATCACCCCGGGCTTCAATTCCCTCATAATCTGCCATTGATCCTTCGTTCTCCTCTGACAAACCTGGATTATTAGGCGGCTGAAAAGATTCCGAAGACAGTTGTCCCACCAATGCTCTTTCAGGTTTTTCTTCCGGCAGATTTATGTCATGATTTGTTTCCTGCGCCGCTGCCAAAGCTTCCAACTCTTCAGTGCTAAAACTAAACCTAGTGCTCAGGGCTTCTTCTTTTATAGCCAAATAAAGCGGGTGATCCAACCTGGCTTCACCATATTTTTTCTTTAAAACATTCAAGAAAATGGTTAACTGCACTTGTCCGAACATTTTCCGGGCAGTTCTGGCCAACTCTGCACCAAGCTGCTGTTCTTCATCGAGTTCACCACTTTCATTTGCAATCATTCCTTTCAGACTACTCAAATAACCCTTTTTAGCGTTGGGAAATTTATTAAATAATTGCTGCTCTACAACAAAAGGACTTTTGGGGTTCGTAATCATTGCTTCAGCCACATAGCGGCCAAACTCCTGGGCAAATATTTCTAAAAGAAGTTGAGTGGCCACCGCTTCATCATCGGGAAATTGAGTGTCTGCTGCTTGTTCAGACCTGTCATAAATTTCAGACAAAGTACTCAAGTGGTGGGGTTCTTCTGAAATAGCCTCAGCAAGTTGCCTCAAGTGATTGACGCGATTACTAATATTAAAAAGGCTGGCAATATTCAGTCTGGCTTCTGACAATTCACCGCTCAGTCTTTTATCCGGAGCACCATTGCCCTGAAAAGGGCTGATGACAACACCTTCTTTCTCAATGTGATTGCTGTTTATGGCCATATTTGCCAACTTCTTGAGTTCATCCACTCTGATAACCGCAATAATAAGATATAAATGTAATAGAAATGTTAAACCTTAGCAAAAAGGGTGCTTTTAAAGTTGGCTAATCTTCGAGATGCAAAAAACCCTCAACAATTAATTTTTCTGCTTTCGAGCGCTCAATACCTCTGCTCATCAGATAAAAAACATGCTCTTCCGGTATTTTTGATACGCTTGCTGCGTGGGAACACCTGACATCATCTGTATAAATTTCCAAATCCGGAATACACTCTGCCTTTGAATGCTCTGACAAGAGCAGAACACGCTCTGTTAAAAATGAATTTGAATCTTCGCATCCCGGGTCAATGATAATTCTGCCGGTAAACTTAATTCTTGCGTGGTCTGCCGCCACGCCCCGCAACATTGTTTTGGCGCTAGTGTGAGGAGACTTATGGTGTATTACTACCGAAATATTTAAGTTGTCTTTATCTGCAGCCTGAAATGATCCCCTAATGTCCGCCTCGGCACCGGGACCGGCTAGTTCAACCAAATAATCTCCTGGCTGTTCCAAGATAATCTCACGACGCTGGTCTTTTTTAAGAGTAATCTTTTTTGTCATTTTTGTTTTTAGTTGTTTGGCTAGAAAGAAGTACAAGCAACCGCACCTGCAAAACTGATGAATCAGCCGATAGACCCCTCCATCTCATGGTCAATCAACCGGTTCATTTCTACTGCATATTCCAGAGGCAATTTCCTGACTAAGTCAGCGATAAAGCCATTCACTATCATCTTGCTGGCATCCTCTTCTGCAATTCCCCGGCTCATGAGATAAAACAGCTGATCAGCCCCAATTTTGGAAACAGTAGCCTCGTGCTGCACCTCCACATCATGATTAAAAATTTTTTCGACAGGATAAGTGTCCGACCGGGACTTATTGTCCAGCAGCAGCGCGTCACAAATCACTGTATTCTTGCTGCCTCTGGCCTTGGGGCCGACATTCACCAAGCCACGGTAACTGGTCCTGCCGCCGCCTTTGCTGATTGACTTTGAAATTATGCTGGAGCTGGTGTGCGGAGCCAGGTGAATGGCTTTTGACCCAGTATCCTGGTGCTGACCTTCACCGGCCAAGGCCATCGATAGAGTTTCACCTCGAGCACCCCGACCAGCTAAAACAAAACCGGGATACTTCATGGTAACCTTAGAACCCATGTTGAAGTCAGTCCAGATCATCTCACCTTCCTCTGCAACATAGGCTCGCTTTGTCACTAGGTTATAAACATTTTTGTACCAATTTTGTACTGTAGTGTATTGGCAGCGGGCATTTTTTTTGACAAATATCTCGACCACTGCAGAATGCAGCGAACCTGTGGAAAAATTGGGAGCGGTGCAACCTTCGATATAATGTACACTAGCTCCTTCATCTACTATTATCAGGGTGCGCTCAAACTGCCCGGCATTCTCAGAATTTATCCGGAAATAAGTTTGCAACGGCAATTTAACATGGACCCCTTTAGGTACATATACAAATGACCCGCCGGACCAAACGGCAGAATTGAGTGCAGCAAATTTGTTGTCACCACTTGGGATGACCTTGCCGAAGTATTCACGGACTAATTCCGGATATTGCTTTAGGCCGTCGTCCATTGATAAGAAAATCACTCCATCTTTGGCAAAAACTTCTTTAAGGGAGCCATAGACCACCTCACTGTCATACTGAGCTTTTACACCAGCCAGAACCTTTTGCTCGGCTTCAGGAATTCCCAAGCGTTTGAAAGTTTCGCGGACGTCAGCAGGCACTTCATCCCAAGATTTTTTTTGTTCATCGGTGGCGCGCAAGTAGTAATGAATTTTTTCAAAATTGATTTCTGAGAGGTCGGCGCCCCATGAGGGCATTGGCTTGGATTTAAATAAATCCAGAGCTTGAAGTCTCTGATGCAGCATCCACTCCGGCTCTTCCTTTAAATGAGAAATTTCTTGAACTACACGCCGGCTTAGGCCGGGCTTGCTTATATAAGCATAGTCATCAGTTGAGTAATGATACCCATGCTGATAATCATCTGATGCATCAAATTCACTGGTCTTCTTCTTTGCAAACCTAGCCATAACCAACTTCTCCTAATTTCAGCAGCCGCCCGAGCAGCCGCCTCCCCCACAGCAGCCACCTTCATGGCCGTGCACATGACCATGATCACTTTCATCAACAATCGCAAAAGCATTTTCAATCATGTTAACCACAAACAACCCGGCTTCTCCGCCAAAGTCGTACTCTTCAAGCTCCTCAGGAGAAATCCAAGCAAATTCAGTGTGCTCATCACTCAGGGAAATTTTATCGTCATCAAAGTTTTCCAGCAGCTCCAAATACCAACCATTGATAACGGTAAAAACCTGTTTGGTTGAATCAAAATAAGTATCAAAATAAATTAATGATGAAGTGGCAAATGCTTCAGGGTCAACCCAAACACCGGTCTCTTCCTCAATTTCTCTGGCAATGTCACGGCGGTGGGAACCTGAACCTGAGCCTTCCGTGTCAGGCCATTCCGAGTTCCCTCCCGGCAAGTCCCAAAAACCCGGGCGGGATGCTGCATCTTTACTGCGCCGAACAATTAAAGCCTTGCCTGCTTTGAGTAAGACTGCCTTCTGCAGCAGTTTGACATTTTCAGTCAACTGATGAGCTACTTTTTTTGGTGCGGTCATTGCACTAGTCATTATTGCGGTATCCTTTCACTTCTACTGATTGAGCCAACTCAGAACCTCCGCTCTGAACAATTTGTCCATCAATCATGACGTGGACGTGGTCAGGCTTCAGATAGTCCAAAATCCGCTGGTAATGTGTTATCACCACCACACCTGTATTATACCTGGCGATTACCTCTTTTACCCCCATTGCCACGTCCTTGATAGCGTCTACATCCAAGCCTGAGTCAGTTTCATCTAGGATTGCAAATTTTGGCTCTAAAACAGCCATTTGCAAAATCTCCAGCCGCTTTTTTTCTCCGCCGCTGAAACCTTCATTTAAGCCGCGGAGCAAAAGAGACTGATCAACTTTTAGGTCATCTGCCAGTTTTGCCAAATGTTTTCTAAACACCAATACCGATTCAAATTTCTTCTCTTCTACATCCTCAAATCTTGATTCATAGGCATGGCGTAGAAAATTCTGCACAATTACACCAGGAATTTCTTTTGGGTATTGGAAAGCTAAAAATAAGCCTTCCCTCATGCGCTCATCCGGAGAAAGATCAAGTAGATTGGTCCGGCCCAACTTTAACTCAGAACCAACCAGTACTTCATAATCAGGGTGCCCTGCCAATGAAGCTGCCATAGTTGATTTACCGGAACCATTGGGGCCCATCACTGCATGCACCTCACCGGGAGCAATTGTTAAATTGATGCCGTGCAGGATTTGAGTGCCGTTAACCGCAACTTTGAGTGAATTTATTTTCAGGTTTTCCGTCATAAGCTGAGCAATGATACCACGAACCAGATACAGATTAAAGTTAAACCACTGCGCCAACCAGCCAGCCACTCACAATTTTATTACAAAAACAGCACTCAACTATCATTCTATGAGCATAGTCTTACTTCAGTAAGCAGAAAGGAAATATGCCTATAGGAAAAGTGGCTAAAGTTAAAAGGCGGGTAATCGTAGATGGGGCAAATGTAGCCTATCTTCAAAAAACTCACAACGGCCGGCCTTTGGCAGTCAACATAGCAATAGTAAAGCAGACATTGGAGAAAAAGGGGTTTGAACCGATAATAATAGTTGATTCCAATTTATACTATGAGGTAGCAGACCAGGATCAGATTGAGGCTTTGCTCAATGAGGGGGCTATTTTACAGGTACCGACAGATACAGATGCCGAAAACTACATTATAGAGGCATCCCAGGAATATGGTGCCCCAATTATTTCCAACGATTCCTTTGAGGCCTACATTGACCAACACCCATGGATTGAAGAACGGCGTGTTCCGGCTATGCTGCTGAGCGAAAATGATGAAATTGAGTTCTATCAGTTGGATAATCTTGATCTGGCTTTTTGATAAATCTGCCTTAGCTCAAATCAGGTTATAAAAGGCTCATCTGGATACCAGAGTCTTTTCCCTGGGTGAAGGAGAAATCAACTGAACACTCTACCAATCTATTCCATTTGTTTTTAAACTTAACGAAGCCTTTTTGTAGCCCAAAATCATAGATGTCCCGGGTGACAGCAACATCCTGGAGGCAGTAGTCTTTAAGCTTATCAAGCTGTCCGGTTTGATAGTACTTAATGGCATCCAGACCATCGCCGGTTTTGCCCAATCCAAGCGTTTGCTGTGCTACTGCATCCAAACCAATGCGGTGGCCGGCGCTGTCTTTTATCCGGTTCATTAGGTCGAGTGTCGGTATAACACTGATGTCACCTTTGTAGTAATTGTTGAAGGTTGGCATATCAAAGCCGTCAATATTAAAACCCACTACCACATCTGCTTTTTCCAAAATTGGAAAGAGTTGCGGCAGGTCTTCCTCGAAGTAACCCATCATCTCACCTTTACCGGTAAAACCATCCCTGACACAGATGCCTACAAAAGAAATGCCCAGTTTTTCCGGAAAATAGCCGCCGACCTCTTCAAAAGTCCTCTTTGTTTCGACGTCGAGTATAACTTGGATCATAAAAATGACTTACTTATACAGTATCCTTATGCTACAGCCTAATTGCAAAGAAAATCTATTAAGCAAACAAACGCAGCTCACATCATAAACAAATTTGGGGCACCATTGCAACTGTTTCTCATTCAGCCAACTTGTGTAACTGAAAATCTTAGGATGTTAGCTCATCATAGCGGCGCAGTACCTCATCCCAGTTAACCAGATTCCACCAAGCTTCAATATAGTCTGCCCGCAAATTCTGGTATTTAAGGTAGTAAGCGTGTTCCCAAACATCTAATCCAAGTACCGGTGTACCTTGATCCTCAGCCAAATCCATCAGCGGATTGTCTTGATTGGCAGTACTGGTAATTTTGAGCCCGCCATCAGCCGTAACAATCAGCCAAGCCCAACCGGATCCAAATCTGGTCGCTGCTGCCTTGGCAAACTCGTCTTTAAAATCTGCAAAAGAACCGAATTCCTCTGCAATGTGCTCAGCCAAAGATCCTGATGGCTCACCTCCGCCATCAGCAGACATGATTTCCCAGAAAAGATTGTGGTTATAGTAACCGCCACCATTGTTGCGCACAGCAGCCGGCTGTTTGGAAATCTCGGCCAGGATGTCCTCAATGCTTTTTGATTCCAAACCAGTGCCCTTTACAGCCTCATTTAAATTATTGGTGTATCCAGCGTGGTGTTTATCATGATGCACCCTCATGGTAGCTTCATCAATGTGGGGCTCCAAGGCATCATAAGCATAAGGTAAAGGTGGAAGTTCAAACATTTATCCTTTCAATTAATTATAGTGATAGGTCATCATACTCAACCACAACAGCAGTATTGTAAAAAAATTGTAAGAGTTATCCAAGTGTAGGATAAAGTGCTGCACAGCTGATTATTTGGACTTGCGGGGTGTGTTTTTGAGAAAATCTATCTGCTTCTCAGAGAAAGCATTGGAAAAATTCTTGGCTTCCTCATAATCAAAACCATATACTGAAATAGCTCCGGCTATCTGTGAAATAACAATACTGGAAACACCAAATAGTTTGTCCAGGAATGCTTGCTGGACATGCATGCTGCTGATTTGGTTGAGGGGTATAGAAACACTGGTTGAGTTAAAACCGGAAATTTCACAATTAACAGTTTTCTCTGTCAGCTCCACCGAAGTATCCTTAACGTGGAGTAATGAATCTATCACCAGTCTGACCGCAAAAAGTGTGACTACAGCAAAGCTCAGTAATAAGACCAACCAACTCACTTCCGACAATTCTTGCTGCAAAACCAACGGAATTACAATGGAGGCAGCCAAAAACATGATAGTAAAGTAAACTGCCCCTTTGGTAATTGAATAAAACGCGTTATTGGCAACTACAGCCACTGTGTTTTTGACCTCAATTTTCATAATCTCCCCAAGCTACTTCCTTTTTCTACTGCTTGCGCTAATAATTTCAAGAAATTCAAGCAACACATAACCAACAAAAGCATAGACAAACATGGCAAATAAAGTCGTAAATTCAATTACATGAGCCCCACTCACCGAGGGTGTGGGAAAGGCAAAATAAAATGGCTCCAGCAGCGTGTGCGTACTCTCATAAACAAAAGATACAAACCCTGAGCGCGGGTCTGCTGCCAAAAGCTTGAGCAAAAATCTCAAAGCCAGAGACATCTCAATTAAACTAAAAGTAAAGGTGGCTAAGTCTTTAAGCAGACGCCTCATTTTCACTCCTTTCCGATTGATTATCCTCTTGATCATACTCGTTGGTGATCCTGACCAGCTCTATAACCCTGTCCCTAGCAATGGTTTCCAGGTAATCCTGGGTATTGGCGAAATCAATTACACCCTCTTCATTGGCCGATGGCTCAGGCAGCTCTGCCCAAAGGACATCGCCGGCCAGAAAACCTTTGGCACCGCTTTCCAAAGAAGCACGTAGCTGTTCCTTGTAAAGCCCATAATCAACACCTTCCGCAGAATAAAGCCAAGGGATATCAAGTTCAGCAGTCACCGTCACTGCTGTTAAAGGATCAGCGGGAAAGGCTAAGGCAATCACGTCCGCACTCAATCTCAGTTCCTCAAGAGTTTGCAAAAGTGCTTCTTGTTGTGATTCCGGCGAATCGTTTTGCTCGACTTTAAACAATCTAAGCTGAAGCAGAAAATCTATACCCAAGTATTGGCAGTAGTCGTAGAGTTCAGCTACAAACTGTTTTTTCTTCTTAGCCAGCAACTCACGCGGATGATAATAAAGCTCGAGTTTGGCTAAAGCATAATTGTTTTTAATATGTTCCAAACCCCAGTTGTCCATCAGAATCGGTAAAGCCAGCGGGTCAACAGCTGCAGTCCGCTTTTCCAGGCTTAAAATTAAACCCGTAGATTCTGACTTATCTACTATTGTATGAAAGTTATACTCAGGGCTGACAGATACTCCGGATACTTCTTCAGACAATGCCCTCATAGCCAATCTGCTAATTTGTTCAGCCACAAACTTGCCTTGCTCATCTCGGAGATTAAGCTGAAGCTGTTCTGCCAACTGGGATATCCGGTCCAGCTCAAGCAAGGCATACATGCCCTGGCTTGTAGCAATAGAATTTGTCCGCATACCTCTAGTATAGCTGATAAGCCCGTCTCAAGGGAGTAGCGCCATCAGATTCCTATTGGGGCTGGATTATGATGGATTAGCGCCGGTCTCTGCCGCCACCGTAGCCACCGCCTCCTCTGTTTCCGCCCCGGTTGCCGCCCCTGAATGGAGGCCTGCTGCCGCCCCGGTTGCCGCCCCGGTTGCCGCCTCTGTTGCCGCCGTAGCCACCGCCGTTTGAACCGCCCCGGTCACCACTTCCCTGGCGCTGCTGCTGCTCTTCTTCTTCAGTGAGCATTGAGAGCCCAATCTTGCCGTCTTCCTTAATCTCGGCAATCCGGACATGAACTGTGTCACCAACTTTAACCTTTTCGCTGGCGTCATTGACATAGTCAACGGACATCCTGGATACATGCACCAGGCCTTCACGGCCCGGCAAGTATTCAACAAAGGCACCATAACTTTCAACCCTGGTAACATCGCCGTCGAATTCTTCACCGACTTCTATGACCCTCATCATGTTGTTGATAATGCGACTGGCGTGCTCAATTGCTTCTGCGTCAGTCGAAGAAATGTTGACCAAACCAAGTTCACGGTCTTTATCTTCCTCAACATTGATCTCTGCGCCTGAGCGCTCAATGATTTCCTTAATCATCTTACCTCCCGGCCCGATCAATTCTCCGATGCGGTCAGCTGGGATCTCAATCTGCTCAATCTTAGGAGCATACTGGGAAATCTCAGTTCTCGGGGTATCAATTGCTTTAAGCATTTCATTCAAGATGTGCAAACGACCGACTTTAGACTGCTCCAAAGCCTGCTCCAAAACCTTGCGGGGAATGCCCTTAAGCTTAATGTCCATCTGCATAGCTGTAACTCCTTCCTCTGTACCGGCAACTTTGAAGTCCATGTCACCGACATGGTCTTCCAAGCCCTGGATGTCAGAAAGGACTACATAATCCTTGCCGTCACTGATCATACCCATGGCAATTCCGGAAACCGGCCTCTTGAGAGGCACACCGGCAGCCATTAAAGATAGGGTCGAACCGCAAACCGCTCCTTGGGAAGTTGAGCCATTTGAGCTCATAACCTCGGACACCAAATGTATGGTGTATGGGAATTCTGCTTGCGAGGGGATCATTGGCGAAAGAGCGCGTTCAGCCAAAGCACCGTGGCCGATCTCCCTGCGCTTAGGATAGCCAAACCTGCCTGCTTCACCGGAAGCGTAGGGAGGCATATTATAATGGTGCATAAAGTGGCGGATTTCCTCACCCTTTAGGTGTTCAAGCCATTGTCCGAGTGAAGGGTTACCCAGAGTTGTAACAGTGACTACCTGAGTAGCGCCTCTCTTGAACATGGCGGAGCCATGAGTGCGGGGAAAGACATCAATTTCAGACCAAATCTGCCTGATCTCATCTGTTTTGCGTCCGTCAGGGCGCACACCATCATTTAGGATCATGTCGCGGGCATGCTGTTTTTGAAGGCGGTAAAGGGCTTCGCTAACGTCACCATCTTCAACCAACTCATCTTCAGCTTTTCCGCTGTTGAGAGCCTCTAAAATTGCAGCCTTAACCTCGTCGCTGTTAGTATCTTGGAGCCGGCCTTTTTTATTGACCATCTCCCGGATTTCTTTGCTGAATTGCTTGTCAATCTCAGCAGCCAAAGCATCGATGGCATCGGATGCTGCATTGTCGTCTTCAGAAATGAGCTCAACTTTTTCTTTGCCGATCTCGCTGGCAATCTCATTGATTGTTTCGCACATGCCGCCAAGAAAATCTTGGGCTTTAACCAAGGCTTCAACAACGACTGACTCACTAACCTCATCAGCGCCAGCCTCGACCATAACCACATTATCCTGCGATCCGGCTACAATCAGGTCTAAACTGCTTGTTTCCCTCTCGGCTTCTGTGGGGTTAACTAAATATTCGCCTGTTTCCTTGTTGAAACCAATCCTCATGCCGGCAATCGGGCCGTCGAATGGGATTTCTGAAATGGCTAAGCCTACAGCACTAGCCAGCAAGCCAAGCATGTCAGGGTCATTTTCACCGTCATAAGAAAAGACGGTATTAATTATTTGAACCTCGTTAGTCACACCCTCTGGGAAAAGTGGGCGGAGAGAACGGTCAATTACCCTTGCCTTTAGAATTACATCGTCGGTGGGCCGGCCATCACGCTTAACCCAGCGCGAACCCTTAATAATGCCGCCTGCGTAAAGTTTTTCAACAAACTCTACTGAAAGCGGAAAGTAGCCAAGATTAACTTTTCTTCCAAGTGCTACGGTGGTATGGACTACAGTTTCACCCATGCGGGCAATTACAGCAGCGCTGACCTGTTCCGAAAAATGGCCGATTTCGAGATGGATGGTTTTATCGCCAACCTTAATCTCCTTTTTGTAAATATCAGGATATGTCGGGTAAGACATAATTATTCCTTTCTGTCCGCATATTCTGTCATGCGGTGACATGGGTGGATCAGTGAAGAGTATTCTGGAGAAGAAATTATGAAGTTCTCAGCTCTAAGATATACGCAATAGCGCACAACTTGCAACCGAGAACTTGAGATTATTTCCTCTCTCGAATTCTCTTGAGTGTCACCCTATATTATCTTTATAGTATACCATGCAACAGACCTTTTTTTAATCCTCAGCTCCATTCTTTACTTTTATCACTCCAACACCTCATATTAACCGTTGTATTATTCTGCCTGGTCTAATATCAGAATAGTACCAAGACAAAGTGCTATAAAATATGTAAGCATTTTGCCTCCTTTCTTTATGTAAACCGGTATTGTGGTGGAAACTTATATACCAGGTATAGGAAGGCGGTAAGAGTCAGGCAAGAGCAGCCATTAAAAAGCCCCCGCCAAGGCGGGGGGGCTTTGAAAAGTTAAAATTATTTGCTCAGCTCAAGGCGATCAATTAAAGCCCTGTAGCGCTCTTCGCTTCTGTCACGAAGGAAGTTGAGCAAGCGGCGGCGTTTAGCCACCTGTTTAAGTAAACCTCTTCTGGAGTGGTCATCTTTTTTGTGAACTCCAAGATGGCTTGTCAGCTCCTGAACGGAAGCGGTAAGCAAGGCAATCTGAACCTCCGGAGAGCCGGTGTCGCCCTCAAAGAGCTGATAGTCCTTAATAATTTGGGTTTTTTGGTCCTTTGTTAAGGCCATGGTATCCTTTCTTGCCCTTACTCCGCGAGTTAAGCTGCTTGACTGCAGCAACCAACGGATAAAGTAACCATTTATTTTATTAAGAATTGAATTATAGCATGACTCCTGGA
>CAYVXV010000006.1:0-52151 GCA_964455555.1 uncultured Pseudomonadales bacterium
GCCGGTTTTAACCCTGACACCGGCAATTTTGTTGGCGTTGATTTCAAAAATTTCCTGAATTTCGGCTTCTCCGGTCACTACCTCATCAATTGTAGGTTCCAGCAACCTAAGCATCCGCTGTTGGAGGTCTTCAATAAGTTTATAAATGATGTCGTATCTCTTAATCCGGATACCCCGGTCCTTAGCTAACTTTTTGACTCTGCCGGGCACTGCTACCTGGAAAGCAATCACTAAAGCGCCACTGGTCTCAGCTAGTTCTAAATCCCTCTCGGTTACATCACCTACACCTGAGGCCAAAAGCTCAGTACTTTCATCATCAAGATTTTGCAAAATTGCCTCAAGAGTACCTTCAACATCTGCTTTGATGATCAGGTTGAGCTTAGCTTTGCCTTGCTGCTCGATGAGCTGGCCGAAATCAAGACCGGCCCACTCATCCTCCGGTTCTTCCTCCGCTGCTTCCTCTTTAGGATATTCTGCCTTCATATCACGGACTATCGACCCCACAGCCGGCAAATCTTGAAAACTGACAATGGCTGCAGGAAAACCTGGTTTTACAACTTCTAACTCTTGGCCGTTTTCATCGGATAGCATCCTAACCCTGCCAACTACACCTCCGGCTTCAACATCCATACGGGTAGTCAGAGTGCCTGCCTGAACGATTACGCTGGCCATCGAACCCCGGTGGCGGTCCTTGGATGATTCAATCACTACAGCTTGGAGAGGGGCATCTGGATCTGCCTTCAGGTCCTGAAGTTCAGCCATGACTACTAAGGTTTCCAAAAGTTTGTCGACATTTTTGCCTTTAGTGGCAGAAATTTCAACGGCATCGATATCACCACCATAATCAGTTAAAAGCACATCGTTCTCGGCCAATTGTGATTTGACAACATTCAGGTCTACGTCTGACAAATCAATCTTGTTAATAGCAACAATAAATGGGGCTCCGCTATTTTTAATGTGCCTGATTGACTCAATGGTCTGGGGTTTAACACCATCATTGGCAGCCACCACCAACACAATTAAGTCAGTTACCTGCGCTCCCCGCTCCCTCATTTTGTTGAAAGCTGCGTGTCCGGGAGTATCAAGGAAGGTCAGCGGTTTGCTCTTAAATTCGATGCTGTAGGCACCGATATGCTGCGTAATGCCGCCTGCTTCTTTGGCAGTAAGGTTTGATTTCCTAATGTAATCCAATAACGTAGTCTTGCCATGATCTACATGGCCCATGATGGTAATTACTGGCGGTCGTGGTTGTAATGCCATCTGTAAAATCCTTTCAATCCTTAGTTTCTCTCACCACTCATATCAACTTCTTCATTGCTGGCTTCACGCTCTGCCATCTCTTCAACAAATGTGGCTACTTTTTCTTTAAGCAATTCTTTTTGGCTGTCCTCAACTTCTTCTGCCTCAAGCCATTTTTGCTCAAACCTAGCCAGATCAGAAAGAGTGGTAAGCTTGTATTCAACTAAGAAGTCCCTCGTTTCTTCTGTTAGACCTGAAAAGGTGTCAATTTCATATTCCTCGTCACCGGATGCCTCAGATTCAACATCTCCGGCGGCAGATTTAATGGTGATTTTATAACCGGTCAGCTTAGCTGCCAGCCTGACATTCTGCCCGCCACGGCCGATGGCCAGAGACAGCTGATCGTCAGGGGCGATTACAGAAGCAACCCGCTCATCCTGGTCAATTTTAATTGCCAAGCCTTCAGCTGGGGCCAGTGCTCCTTGCAACAGCTGCATTGGGTTATCTGACCAAGGAATAATATCAAGTTTTTCATTGTTAAGTTCACGAATAACTTCCTGAACACGAACGCCCCGCTGGCCAACGCAGGAACCGACAGGGTCTACGCCTTCCTGGGTAGAATGAACGGCCATCTTGGTCCTGACACCTGCTTCGCGGGCAACCTCCACCACTTCAACAGCGCCTGAGGCCATTTCAGGAACTTCTCGCTCAAACAATTTTGTAACCAAATTTTTATCTGAACGGGACAAAATAACCTGCTTGCCTCGGTGAGTTTCACGGATTTCTTTGATTAAAACAGTGATTCTGCTGTTTACCCGGTAAAATTCGCCCCTCATCTGTTCTTCTGGAGGCATCATGCCTTGGCCGCGGCCAATATCCAAAATCACACTGCGACCGTGCATCCTAAGCACTTGAGCGGTGATAATTTCGCCGATGCGCTCCTGGTAGTCGGCTATTACCTGATCCTTCTCTGATTCCCTGATTTTCTGGAGTATTACCTGCTTGGCTGTCTGAGCAGCTATCCTGCCAAAGCCGGCTGGGGTCACATCCTCAGATTTAGTTTCATCCCAAGAGATAATCTCTTCTGTTTCCTCATCACGCTCTGTGACCGGAGCACTAAAAATGCGCGACTCACCAGTGTCTTCATCCAGCTTTACAAAGTAGTAGCTGTCCTCATCCAACTGGCCCATCTGCTTGCGATACGCAGAAACCAAAGCCTGTTTTATGGCTTCATAAATGGAATCCTCGCTGATTTTTCTTTCGTTGGCTATCTGCGAGATGGCTGCTGCGAATTCTGTTCTGACAATTTGGCTTTTTGCACTCATAATGGCCTTTTATATTTTATTGCTTTACTTGATTAAGATTAAAAAAGGACTCGTATTCCGAGCCCTCATCACCAATCAGTAGTATTGTACTTGAAATGCTAGGCAAATGCAAGGTAACAAGAGCCTAGTTTTTGCTATTTTCAAGGGAAGGCAGCCGCAGGCAATATTTGAGGAGCCGCTACAATTCCAGGGTTTTCAGCTGCTCAATTGCCTGTTTTTGTTTCTTATTTAGTTTCTCCGGAACATCCACGATAAGCCGGACATAAAGATCACCTTTGCCGTTTCCCCTGAGGTGCGGAACTCCCTCTCCCCGCAATCGAACCATCGAGTGGGTCTTAGTCCCCGGCCTAACCTTCAGGGTCAGCTTATCAGAAACAGTTTCAACATCTGCTGTCCCTCCCAGAGCAGCAGTTGAAAACGGAATTTTTTCATCTACATATAAGTCATAGCCATCACGCCTAAAGCGTGAGTGAGGCAGAACATTGATGGTGATGTCAAAGTCATCAAAACGGATGCGGGTGCCGTCACTAGCTCCGGCCGGAATCTTGATTTTATGTTTCTTGCCCTTAACCTGCACTTCCCTGGTAGCGCCCTGCACCGCATCCATAAAATCGATACTTACAGAGTAACGCTCCCTCTGCTGAGCACGGGCAAAACCCCCGCCAAAGAACGACTCGAATATATCAAAGGGATCACCAAAATCCATGTCCTCAAACGGCATGCCACCGTTGGAGGTGCTGTAAGTCCAGGTAAATGGACCGGATTGTGAGCCGCGGAACGGACCTCCGCCCATGCCGCTGGCCGGATCAAAGGCTGCGTGGCCGAACTGATCATAAGTCTGACGCTTCTTCTGGTCTGAAAGTATTTGATAGGCCTCGTTTATCTCTTTGAATTTTGTCTCTGCCTCGGCCTTATTATCCTGATTTTTGTCTGGATGCCATTTTAAAGCCTGCTTGCGGTATGCAGCTTTTATATCTTTCTCAGAGGCAGACTTATCAACCCCAAGGACGTCGTAGTAATCTCGTTTAGTGGGCATAGAATATGCTAGATTTTAACAGGTAATAAGTAAAATGTTAAGCAAACAACGAATAGAATTGCTAACAGCTCTTAGGTTATTTACTAAGGCAAAAATTTTTCAGCACTTACGTACAAGATTGGTCCTTCTACAATGTCAAGATCAGGCAATGAAAAATCTTCGTAATGAACCTCTGAAACATTGTCTCCGTACAGCACCTTGAACAGGTTATCACCCATTATAGCGTACGACACCTGCTTGCTAGATCCCCAGGTTTCAATATTACTTCCAATTGTCTGGGCATTCTTAATAAGAATAACACTCCCCTTAGGAAGACTGGGGTGCTCGCTTAAAAAATAGCTATAAACCCTTTCCGATATTTGCGCTCGCATGACTGAATAATGAGAGTTTTGAGTCAACCAAACCGAGAGCAAATTCAAGGATAAATAACATCCGATAAACAACCATTTTATCGTTTTGCTTTCTTTGGCTAATAACAAGCCAACAAAGGCAGCGAATCCAAACATAGAAAGTGACATTTGGATAGCAAACTTGTAATTTGGCAAAAACAATACCGGAAGCAACGAAATAATAAATACTGCAATGGCAGAAATATGAAATCGATTGATCTTCCTAATTTTTTTTATGATTAAAAATCCCAATAAAAGCCAATTTGTAATTAGCATGGCTATCATCGCTTTTCCTGCCACACCAAAATCACTATAAAACCTATCAATTAGTTGAATTGGCGAACTCAGGTAATCCTGTAATAATTCTGCTCCACCTATTGCCCAAGTAGTATACATATATAGAGTATTAATAGTGGGTCGAGGAGAAAAAATAAAAGCATAAGAATCATTTGCATCCATAGTGGAAGTAAAACCAAAAACAAACACACGAATAACTAAATATACAAAAGCCACCGTTGCTAGAACTGACATTTTTTTAATATCTATGCGACGATTGTTTAGCCAATCAACCATCAAGACTAATACAGGAAGAACAATGGCACTATCTTTGCTCAATAGCGCAAGTAAAAAAAACAATGCTGTCCAAATATAGCGGTGCTTAAGTTTTTGATTTATGCTCACAATCATAGCTAACAAAACAAAAACACTCATAATGATTTCCTGAGCAGCTGAAAGAAAATAGAGCCTGGAAAAATTGGTGTGAGAGAAGGCAATTATTACTGTACTCAACAGGGCAGAGTTTTCTGGCATCTTTAAACGCTTAAGTAGAATGAAGAATAGATAGAGGCTAACAGCAAACAATGTAAAAACAAAAAGATGATAGAAGAAAGCTTTTAAGCCAAATAAGGTATAAAATATAAAGAAAAAGAGCTGATTTGGTATAGGGCGATAAAAAGCTGTCGATTGTTCATTCGGAACCGGATTAAAAAAATTTAAAAATTCCTGAAAACTTGATATTTGCACCACCCTAAGATGAAACCAGTCATCTCCAGAGAAAAAGGTAAATAAGGCAGGAGAAAACAGTAATAAGCTTAATATAATAACTAGAAGTAGCCGTTTTTGTTTGTGTATCAACAAAAGATAATTGTTTATTAAATCATTAACCATAAAAAAATCCAATAAAAAATATTCTACAAGAATAAGTAATCGAAAGTATAGAGAGCTTGCTGTAATCTAGGAACAAGACACAATGAAAATTATTAAAAATTATCAGGTTCAAGCTGATGTGGTTAGAGTCTTAGCAGCCCTTGGAGTAGTAGTTCTCCATTCATTTGATCCGGTCTATTTTCGACCAGATTTTTTTGGAGGAAAGGTTTGGTGGATAACACATATATTTAATGCGATTTTCCGATCCTCAGTCCCACTTTTTGTATTGTTAAGCGGCTATCTGAATCTCGGGCGAAGAAAATATTTTGACCAAAATTGGAAGAAAATCAAACTTAGAATCCTTATACCCCTATTTAGCTTTTTTGCCATCTATACTTTGTTTGACCTAATCTTTAGTCGACTCCCCTGGAAAGGATTGGAAACCCTGATAGTAATTTATGACAGGTTTAACATAAACACTCAGAGTCTCCTTTATTTTTTGATCTTACTATTTTTTCTCTATCTGCTAACACCACTCTTTGATTTGTTGTTTAACAAAAAAGAACATATTCAGAAGACATTTATCATCGGCTTTCTTCTACTGGGCGCCATGATCCTCGTTGCGAGAATAACTACCTTTGCAAATGATGAATATTTCTACAATACCTACAACACTTGGATCTCATACATAGGATACTACTTAGCTGGTTACTACATCCGCAGAATGCAGCTGTCTCTCAAACAATATTTGTCAGTGGGTTTAATATTCTGCCTTAGCCTGCTGGTTACAATTTTTGGCAGCTATCTAATTTATGTACACCAAGATTTGCTTAGCACTTATTTTCTGGTTGATAACATCACTTACTTTGCAAATTATTTAAGTCCAAACGTAATAATTCAGTCTATAGCACTTTTTATCTTAATTATTAAAAGCCAGAAGCTGGCTAATGTTTCCAAAAACAAGACGGTTTTCCAGTTGCTAAGATTGGTTGCTCAAAACAGTTTTGGCATATTCCTCTTACACATTTTAATGATTTATATTCTTAACTTTAGTGTTGACAATTTTTTTTCTAAGAGCCTAATCGTTTTTTTGATCGTCAACACCTCCGCGGTCTTTATGCTTTCATTAATATTTTCAATGATTATCAGAATGACACCTCTCAAAATAATCCTGGGAGAGGGTGTTTTTGCACCTAGCAAACTTAAACCTACAAAAAAAGGGGCGTAGATTACGCCCCTCTTCCTTTTCTTTGCTTTTTACCTACTCGTTAACAACCTCGCCCTCCTCTACATCCTCAGCTGATTTTCCACTGTCAGCCTTCCCATTGGTCTTTTTTTCATCACCAGCTTCTTCTGGAGCAGGTCCTGCTTCAGCTTGAGCTTTTTGCACCTGCTCAGTCATTTTCTGGGCAACAGCAAAAGTTTCCTCTGTGGCTTTGTCCAGGTCTTCTTTGTTGGCTTCTTCCTTGTCAGCAAGCTCTTTAAGCTTATCAATGTTGACTTGAAGATCGTTTTTAGTCTCTTCATCAACCTTGTCACCATAATCTTTAAGCTGTTTTTCTAACTCAAAGGCAACGCTGCGAGCTTGGTTGCGCGCTTCAACCAGCTCTTTCTTACGCTTGTCCTCATCAGCATGAAGCTCAGCATCCTGTTTCATTTTCTCAATTTCCTCTTCGGAAAGATTGGTTGAGTTTTGGATAGAGATATTCTGCTCCTTGCCGGTTGTTTTATCTTTGGCCGCAACGTTGAGGATACCATTGGAATCAATGTCAAAGGTCACTTCAATCTGAGGCATACCCCGTCGTGCTGGCGGGATGCCATCCAGAACAAACCTGCCGAGAGACTTGTTGTCGGCTGCCATTTCCCTTTCGCCCTGAAGGACATTGATCTCCACCTGTGTTTGATTGTCAGCAGCAGTTGAAAACACCTGAGAAGCGCTGGTTGGAATAGTGGTGTTGCGCTCAATCAGCGGTGTCCTTACTCCACCAAGAGTTTCAATGCCCAGTGTCAGCGGGGTGACGTCCAGCAGGACAACGTCGGAGACATCGCCGCCGATAACTCCGGCTTGAATCGCCGCACCAATTGCCACAACTTCATCCGGATTTACTCCTTTGTGAGGCTCTTTTCCAAAAAACTTTTCAACCTGCTCTTGAATTCGGGGTGTGCGGGTCATGCCGCCGACCAAAACTACGTCATCAACTTTCTTTTTATCGATGCCTGCATCCTTGAGTGCCTGCTCAACCGGTTTGAAAGTCCGCTCAACCAAGTCATCAACCAATTCTTCATATTTAGCCCGGCTTAAGTTCATGGTCAGGTGCAAAGGCTGGCCTTCGTCACCCTGAGTGATAAAGGGTTGGTTGATTTCTGTTTGCTGAGTGCTTGAGAGTTCAATTTTTGCCTTTTCCGCTGCATCTTTGATTCTCTGCAATGCCTGGGGGTCTTTGGCAAGGTCTTTGCCTGTTTCTTTTTTGAAGTCTTCTATGATCCAATCAATAATCCTGGCGTCAAAATCATCTCCCCCTAGGAAGGTGTCGCCGTTGGTGGATTTAACTTCAAAGACCCCGTCGCCAATTTCCAGAATGGAAATGTCAAAAGTACCGCCGCCTAAGTCATAAACTGCAATGGTTTTGTTGCCGGCTTTATTAAGACCATAAGCCAAAGCGGCGGCGGTTGGTTCATTAACAATCCGCTCCACTGTTAGGCCGGCAATTTCTCCGGCTTGTTTGGTGGCTTGGCGCTGAGAATCATCAAAATATGCCGGTACGGTGATCACAGCCCTCTTGACCGTCTCACCAAGATAGCCCTCTGCATCAGCTTTGGCTTTAGACAAAATTTTGGCTGAAATTTCCTGAGGGGTGTAAGTCTTGCTGCCGATCTTGATTACAGCCATGCCATCTTTGCCCTCATCAGCTTCAAAAGCTACATGCTTCATGGCTTCTTTGACACGCTTGTCATTAAACTTGCCGCCCATAAAACGCTTTACAGAGTTGACGGTATTTTGAGAGTTGAGCACCATCTGGCGCTTAGCAGTATCACCGACCAAAAAATCATCGCCTTTAAAGGCCACTATAGAAGGAAAAGTATTTCTTCCTTCAGAGGTTGGAATTACTTTGGGCTGTCCGCCTTCCATTACCGCTACCGCGGAGTTGGTGGTACCAAGGTCGATGCCGATTATTTTTCCTGTTGTTGTTTTAGTATCTGCCATATGTTTCCTTTCGCCTGGATAATGTTACTTTAAAAATTTCTAACGAATTATATTTTAGCAAACTGAGCCGTTGACTGCTAGAGTCAGATATTTTGCTGAATAATTTATGAATTACTGCTCACCCAAAATAACCTTGGCGTGGCGGATGACTTTGCCGTTTAGCCTAAAACCTTTTTTTACAACTTTTGTGACCCTGTCGCTTTCACCATGGCGCTCAACCGCTTCCATAGTCTCCAGATCAAACTGTTTGCCCAAAACATGAATTTCTTCAAGGCCGTGCTGGGTGAAAATTCGAGCGAACTCTGCTACAACCATTTGAATACCGGAGTCTTGAAATTGTTCTGCGGCCATCAATAAATGTTCATACGGTTCAATTAGGTCTTCAAGTACATTTTGTGCGGCAAACTTTATTAGCTCGGCGCGCTCTTCCCTGGTGCGTCTGACTAAGTTTTGGTAATCCGCCAGAGCGCGCTGATACCTTTCTGATTCCAACTCCTCATTTTTTGCATCATTGACAGCTTTTTTTTGATCTTTTAAATCATTTTTTGACATGGTTAGAAAATTCCTGAAAATTACTCGACGATATCTTCAATCAAAGCACGAACATATTTCATCATCGGAAAAACGTAGGCATAGTTAAAGCGACTGGAACCAAGTACTCCCATGTAGCAGGTTTGGCCTTGAATATCCAACGACATATGAATAAAACCAACCGGTTCTAAATTTTTATTGCCCAGCTCTGGGCCATAAACAACCTGGATCGGGTTCTCGCTTGTGCCAAAATTAAACATCTCCTCAAGCAGAGCTGCTTCTTCAACCAATTGAAGCACATGCCGCATGACTTTAATGTCATAGAATTCGGGCATCTGCAGCAGGTTGGCATAGCCTGAGTGAAAGAGATGATCCTCATCCAGCATGGTCACAGCTAAAGCCTGGGTTCTTTCTGCCAACACCCTGGTTATCTGGTTTAGAAGCTGATCAGTCTCATTGCGGCTTTTCCAAATTTTTTCTTTGGCAGAAACCTCATCAGCAACAGTCAGTTCTTTCTCCTTCATGAGTTCATTCACATACAGCTTCATAGCCATTGGTGTGGGAATACGGCCGGCACTGCTGTGAGACTTGTTCAGATAACCCTGTTTAGAGAGGTAAACCATTTCGTTGCGGATAGTGGCGGGGGAAACACCGATGCTGAACTTCTTATCGATTGTGTCTGAGCCGACCGGCTCAGCTGTTTCAATAAATTCTTCAATAATAGCTCTGAGAATCTGGACTTGCCGTGCTGTTAGATCAATCATACTATTAGCAATGATATCTTTTGTTTGCTAAGTTGTCAACAAAAATTACCTTGTTAACACTTGGTCAAACAACTACTTTTTACGGTTTGCCGCTGAGGCTTCAACAAACTTTAGGATGTTTTTTTTGAAAGCATCATGGCTGAATTTTTGGGCATGCTTATGAATGTCCCGGCGGTTAAACTCCGCCTTCTCCAGCTTGCGGATTGCCCCCTCGAGGCTGTCAACTGTAAACTCATCAAAAAATATTCCAGTCTTGCCTTCAACAATACTTTCCAGAGGACCACCTGAGCGGTGAGCTATAACCGGCAGCCCGTAGCCCATTGCTTCGACCGGGACCATGCCGAAATCCTCATCTTCGGCTGGGAATAATAATGCTTTGGCACCGGAATAGAGCTCAGCGAGCTCCTGGTCGGTAACAACGCCCAATATCTCCACACTCGGACCGGCTATACTCTTTAAATAGTCCAGTCCTCTGCCGGTGCCGGCAACTTTAAGGGGAAGGCTGAGTTTATTACAAGCTTCTATGGCTAAATCCACATGCTTGCTCTTGGCAATCCTGCCTACATAGAGGTAGTAGCTGCCTTCTGCTGCATCCGGAAGTTGTTTTGGGAGAATAATCGGAGGGTAAATCACTTCTGCATCACGCTTATAGAACTTTGCTATCCTGGCTTTGGTTGTTTCTGAGTTGGCAATAAAATAGTCAACTTTTTGGGCAACCTTTACATCAATCACCCTTAGATAGTGGTTGATCAGAGTCCCGCCAATCCTAGTAAATGGATTTTTCTTCCAATCAGTCATGGTGGTATAACCGTAAAGCGAGCGCGGAGGAGTGTGGCAGTAACAAATGTGAGTGCCATTGGGCACCCGAATTGCTTTTGAAAAATAAGCATTATTGGATGAGATGACTAAATCATAATCGGAAAGGTCAAATTTGCCAAAGTAGCTGGGGGCAAAAATACGCAGAGGCGAAAACAGTTTTTTATACAAAGGTATGCGAGTCAGCCAGCTTTCACGGATATTCCAACCCTCAAACTTGCTCCACTGAGCACCTAACTCCTGCTGGTCTATAAAAGCAACATAAAGAGGAGCCTCAGGAAATATTTCGTGCAGCGCTTCAACGACCCGCTCAGCACCACCATAATCTCTGAGGTAATCGTGAACCAGCGCTACTTTCATAAGTTCAGCCTTTGGCAGGGAAACAATTAAAATAGGGCGTCCTGCACACCTTGTTCGAATCGATCCTGAGGCAATAGCGTAATGAGCGAGTTGAAGTCATGGGATTTGAATAACTCAATAACCTTAGTCTTATCATAATCAGTGACAGTGCAGCGCTCAAGTTCAAACTCCACATTCACATCCCGTTCTATTTTGGCCAACAGCTGGCTGACATAAGCCATGTCCTTGCCTGTTTTAAGCCGCTCAAGCAACGCTCCTTTGAGCAGATCCTTGCGCTCATCCCGGTCAACTGCTTCAAAAAGCAGGTCCAAGGTCTCGAATTCCTGAATAAGCTTTGTGGCAGTTTTTTTGCCTATGCCTTTGATTCCTGGTATGTTGTCGGAACTGTCGCCCATCAAGGCTTTCAAATCAACAATTTGATCTGGCCGGACACCCACTTTTTCCTTGACTACTGTTTCATCATATTCAATATCTCGACTAAACCTGCCCCGACCCGGAATAAAAACGTGGGTGTCCTGGTCTACCAACTGCAGCATGTCTTTGTCACCGGTCACAATAGTTGTCAACAGTTCGCCTTGGTCGGTTGGATTTTTCTCGTCAGAGAGCCGGGCAGCCACTGTCCCAATAAGGTCATCAGCTTCATAACCAGCTTTCTCAAACTGAGGGATGTTGAGAGCCTCAACAATTTCCTTAATGAACTCTATCTGCGGTTTTAGATCATCCGGCATTTCGGGCCGATTAGCTTTATATGCCTCGTACGAAACTGATCTGTTGGTGGGGTCTTTATGATCAAACGTTACAGCAATGTACCGCGGTTCAAATTGGTTGATGGCTGTGAGCAGAATCCGGCTAAAACCGTAAACGGCATTGACCAACTTGCCCTCCGGATTAGTCAAGGGTGGAAAAGCATGATAAGCCCGGTAAATTAGCGCATGCCCATCCACAAGGACAAATCTGGACCTGTCAAAATAATCTGGAAATTTTTCTTCTTGAGTGCCTGTGGCGGCTGAAGAGGATCTTGCCATACTTACCTATGAATTAGTCTTGATAGCCTGAGCTGTGAAGCTCAGTATCAACCAAAGCTGCTATTTTTTATTACTGGCTTTGGCAGCCTTTTTGGCAGCAGTCTTTTTAGCCGGCTGCTTAGCCTTTGCCTTTGTATTCTGACTGCCGTTCTCACTAAAATCGTAGGGGTTCTCGTCAACTATTTTTTCAATTCCCATCAGTCTGGCAAATTCTTCTCCGTCGATGGTTTCTATCTCCAGCAGGCGTTTGGATACTAAGTCCAGCTCTTTGCGGTATTTAGTTAATAGCTGATGCGCCCGCTCTTCACCTTCCTTGATAATGTTGGAAACTTCTTCATCAACTTTCTCAAGCACCCGATCAGAAACCTTAATAGGTTCTCCCCAGGCCTTTCCGTAATCTGCGGTTTCATATTGAGGGCTGAAATTAATTGAACCAAGTTTGCTCATACCATATTCCATCACCATAGCTCTGGCAATTCTGGTGGCCCGCTCGATATCACTGCTGGCCCCTGCGGTCTGCTCATTGAAAATCATCATTTCTGCAGCCCGGCCAGCCAAGAGCACTGCAATTCGATCAACTAACTCAGACTTAGTTGTTTGGAACTTATCTCGATCTGGGCTGGTGTAGGTAAATCCAAGCGCCCGACCCCTGGAAACGATGGATATCCGCTGAACAGGATCGGAGTGGGAAGATACATGCGCAATGATCGCGTGGCCGGTTTCATGATAAGCAGTCATGCTTCGCTCATGTTCGTTCTGAAGCAGTTTTTTGCTTGGACCTAACTTAACTTTAAGCGAAGCCTCCTCGATATCATCCATGGTAATTTTAAGTCTATTTTCGCGAGCAGCACCAATGGCTGCTTCATTAAGCATATTTTCAATATCGGCACCGGAGAAACCAACAGTCCGTTTGGCAACTTTTTCCCAGTTCACTTCATCAGCAAAAGGCTTCCCCTGAGCATGGATTGAAAGAATATATTTGCGCTCATCCAGGTCAGGAAGCTGCACCAATACCCTGCGGTCAAACCTTCCTGGCCGGACCAGAGCCGGGTCTAACATGTCCCCTCGGTTTGTGGCTGCCATAACTATGACGTTGTCGTTTTGTGTAAAGCCATCCATTTCAACCAAAATTTGATTGAGTGTTTGTTCCCGCTCATCGTGGCCGCCGAAACTTCCTTGGCCGCGCATTCTGCCGATGGCGTCAATTTCATCAATAAAGATAATGGCAGGGGCTATTTTTTTGGCTGTAGTAAAGAGGTCGCGAACACGTGATGCTCCAACACCGACCAACATCTCCATAAACTCGCTGCCGGCAATAGACAGAAACTGAACATTGGCTTCGCCCGCTACTGCCCTGGCAAGCAATGTTTTACCGGTTCCGGCCGGGCCAACCAATAAAACACCCTTGGGAGTTCGGGCGCCGACCTTGCGGTACTTTTTGGGATTCTTTAAAAAGTCGACAATTTCCTCAAGTTCTTTTTTAGCTTCATCCATACCGCCAACGTCATCAAAAGTGGTGTTTTGCTTGCCCTTGATAAAAAGCTTGGCCTTGCTTTTGCCAATTCCCATCAATCCTGACTGGCCACCTCTGGCTTGGCGGAAAATAATAAAGAAAAAGCCCAGCATAAGCAAAATAGGCAGGATGCTGAGCACCAATTCCCAAACCATTGTGCCGAATGAGAAGGTTTCCACCTCAATCTCTACTTCCGTCGGATCTATTCCGGCAACATTGAAAATCTCTACAACGTTTTGCCCAGGTTCTTTTTGGACAATCCTTAGCGGTTCTTCTCTGTATGTAACCCGCAATTCATCTCCAGTAACGGCAACTTTAACAACCTTTTCATCACGGACGTCGCGGATCAACTGGCTTACAGAGATTTCTTCGGCTGGCTCACCGGAAAAGAGGGAAATTAAAAATGGAACAAAAAGCAAACCAATAAACAGATAAAGCAAAGCCTTACTAAGGAAATTATTGTTCATATCCATTTCCATGCCCAACACTTTCTTTTTCTGGGATTTTTTCCCAGGCTTTTCAGTTGGTTCAGGAAATTGATTGTCTTGGTTGTCTAACTCCATAAATAGTGCTTTTAGCGTTAATTATTGTATCACGCAGAACAGAATCTGATAGCCCCATTTGGCAGATGCCGAAAACAACTGCTAAATTCTTGCAAACAGATATTAGCGGACAATAGCACCATTGGCAACAGGTTTTTTCGGCTGCAAAAGAATAACAGTTTCGCCATCATCCGCAGCTAAAATCATTCCCTGGCTTTCCACTCCCTTGAGAGTGCGCGGCTCCAAATTAGCAAGGTAAACTATCTGCTTGCCTATAAGTTCCTGAGGTGTATACCAAGCTTTAATGCCTGCAGCTACTGTTTTTTTGCCCAAATCTCCTGCGTCCAGGGTAATTTTGTAGAGGCGGTCAGCACCTTCAATTTCATCAACCGCTGTGATTTCTGCTGTTCGGATATCTAAGGCTAAGAACTGTTCATACGAAATAGCTGATTTCATAATTTTTCTTTCTCGGGCAAAAACTTGGGTAGCTAAGCCAACCCCAACTTAGTTTTAACGTCATTTATTGTTTCCCTGGCTATGTCCCCGGCTTTTTCTGCACCTTCTGCTATAACTCGGTCCACATAGGTTTGATCAGCCTCTATTGCGCGGCGTTTTTCCTGAAATGGGTTGAGATAATCGTAGATTGCCTGAGAAAGCTCTTCTTTAAGCTCTCCATAACGGACACCTTCACCAAGATATTGGCCTTCATACTCTTGCCTGCGCTGTTGGCCCTGAATAAGTTCTACCAGTTTAAGTAGGTTGGCAACCCCACCCTCTACCGGAACCTCGCTACCCTGACCGGAATCAGTCGGTGCACTCATCACTTGCCGGCGGATAGTTTCCAGGTCATCTGTGATGCCAACATAACTGCCGGAAACAGTTTTGCTCATCTTACCTTCTCCTGTGAGAGAAGGCACATACTCACCAGAAGTGGCAAAGCGTTGAGGTTCAGGGAAATTAGTGCCATATTGCTGATTGAATTTGCGGGCAATTTCCCTGGTTGCCTCTATATGCGGCTCCTGGTCTATGCCAACCGGCACTAGTGAAGCGCCGTACAACAGAATGTCGGCAGCCATCAAAGTCGGATAATTAAGAAGCGCCATAGTGGCATTTTCCGGATGCTGTTTGACTTTTTCTTTAAAAGTCGGCAAGTGCTGCATCTTGGCAATAGTAGTGACAGACGACAAATAAAATGCCAGTTCAATATGTTCACTCACATCCGATTGAAGAAATAAAATGCTTTTTTCTGGGTCAAGCCCGGCTGCCAGGTAATCGATAATCACCCCGCGGCGATATTTCCTGAGCTCGTCAGGATTATGAGGCGTGGTGAGTGCATGCACATCAACCACCATGTAGAAGGTTTCATATTCAGGATTATCCTGCAGTTCAACCATGCCCTTCACAGCACCGAGGTAGTTTCCTAAGTGCAACTGGCCGGTAGGCCTAATTCCTGATAATACTCTTTTTGTCATATAAGTTTCCTTTATTGAATATTGTTATTGTACCGTATTTCTCTGGCCAATTTTTGAGGGCATTTTGCGGTACAAAAAAAGCCCCCGTCAGGGAGCTTGGCTTAAGTTGTCTGGATGTTTTAACGATGCAGCCAACTAGTCCCCTGACATTTAAAGTAGTCCCACCACCATGAGAATAGTTTAAATAAAGCCAATAGTTTTAGCATTAGCTGGTATGTGTACCTGTTAACTGATAAATATATTCTTCTTTTTTGGAAGTAGGCACCACTCCTGATTCGATAAAAAGCTCTAAAGCCTGAAGTGGCGCTAGGTCATAAGTAGTAGCAAATTTATTCATCTGGGGCATGATTTCTTCACCCATGTTTACCGTGAAGTTGGAGTAGCCGAATTTAACAAACTTGAGTTCTGGCTGGGTTTCTTTGGCAAAAGCACGTAAAGCACCGGATTTTTTTAAATCTTTGTTTTCATCAGAATTGCTGGAAGGAGGAGGTTTGATCTCGGTCATGCTCACGACATAATAACTGTTCAATAAATAATTCACAACTAGAAAACAGCCTGCCCAGCATGTGCAATAATCCGAGGCATTAAAGTTCTAACAAACCTAGGACAACTATCTATCCGAACTGACAGGAAAAGCCCTGTAGACGTACTCACTATTAACTGCATCAATCACCAGATTGCAGCGCTGATCCAGTTGTCTGCTGAGATAAAACTCAGAGAGCTTATGCTCAACATCAGCTTTGAAGACTCTCCTAATATCCCGACCATGATATTGCTGAGTATTTGCCCTAGAGAGCAATAAACATTTAGCAGCCTCGCTCATCCATACTAATGGCGCATTGCTCATCATGACAGCGTTGTTTAAGTCGACCAACAGCTTGTCTATAATTCGTAGGTGGGAATCCAGCTCAAGAGGTTTAAACATAACCCGATCAACCCGATTTAAGAATTCCGGAGAAAATCTGCGCCTAAGCGCCCTTTCTCCAACACGGTTTAGGTCAGGTCTGGTTGCTTCACCATGAAAACCAATAGCCCTAGTAGTCTGAGCTTCAGCCAGTTCAGCGGAACCTGCATTAGAAGTAAAAATCACAACAGTATTTTCAAAATTAATAGTCTCATGGCCGCGCGAACCGTTTCTAGCACTCAACCTTCCTTCTTCGGTAACCCCAAGAAAAAGTTGAATAATATCAGGATGAGCCTTCTCAATTTCATCAAGGACAAGGATTGTTTCTCCTTTTTTAAATAACTCATGTGGAATGGCACTGTGCTCACTAGAACCAATATATCCCGGAGGACTACCAACAAACCGAGCAATAGTATGTGCCTGCGAAAACTCGCTCATATCAATAGCAACCCGCCTCTCAGAATCAGGATCGCCAAACATAAAAGCAGCCAAAGCCTTGCTCAGTTCTGTTTTTCCAACCCCAGTGGGACCATAGAATAAAAAGGAGCCAATTGGACGGCCATCTTTTATTATACGAGCTCTGTTTCTGACAATTGCCTGAGCAACCAGCCTGAGTGCCTCATCCTGACCAAAAACATGCTGTCTTAATTCAGCCTCTATTTCTAAGGTTGGTGTTTCAGCCAACTCAATCGGTGCAAGGCTGCTTAGTTCAACTTGATCAAACTCTTGATCCATCACTTTATGGATATCTATTCTCCCCTGAAGCCTTCTGGCCTCCTCTTCTTCAAGGCGTTTTTTTTGCTGCCTCTGCCGCCTTGCGTTTTCTCTCGATTTCTTCAGCCTTCTTTCTTTTGGCTTTCTCAGCTTCTCTTTTAGCAATTTCGTCAGCCAGCTGCTTGGCTTTATCTAAAGCATCTGAATCGATACCTTCTCCTTTGGGAGCATTGTCGTTCTCATCAGATTCGTCTTCATCATCAGTATCAAATGGCTCTTCTTCATTATCTTCATCATATTCATCATCATATTCATCATCAAACTCATCATCATATTCCTCATCAGGATCATCATCGTCATCCCTTAAATGATCGCCGCGGTCTTCATAATGATAATAAAAGTCGTCATCATATTCGCTGCGGTCAAACTGGTTGGCATCACCATGCTTTGAAACAACCTCGGGCATGGCAACAATAGCCTGAGCCAATGGCAATGCGACAGCATCTACCAAACTAATATTTTCTAATTTCTCAGCAGCTTCTCTGCTCATTTGCCTTCCCCTTTTCTATCTATAGTACCCAAAAAATCCCGTTGGCAAGGATTCCACTAGGTATAAGGATATTTATTATTAGGATATTCTTTGCCGAACCAACCAATGCTGTCGATTGGATAGGCTTCTATAGGACCAACTTTTCTAAAACACCGTTAATTAGTATGCAGCCATCCGGATTTTAGAGTTCTTCAATCTGGATGTTGGGTTCCATCTCAGGCTGTTCAATCAGCTTGAGATATTTCTCCGTGGTAGTAATTCGCTTATGGCCAACCAATTGCGAGACATATACCAGAGGAGTTCCAGCCTTAAGTTGTTCTATTATAAACGTATGTCTGAGATCGTTGACTTTGGCTTCGCGGATTCCGGCCAAACGGAAGTAACGGTCAATAGCTGTGCGGATATTGCGGACCAAGAAAGGCCTGCAAGTTTTGGTCAGGAAAACTGTTTTTTCCCGGGTTCGGGGCCTGACTTCCAAATAATCCATCAATGCTTTTTTACCGGCATCATTAAGAGGCACCTTGCGGGCTTCACGAGAATTTTGAGCGCGGATAAAAATCACATTGCGGTCGAAGTCAACATCGCCCATCTGCAAGCTGGCAAGCTCGCTGATGCGCATTCCTGTCTGGAGAAGCAATTCAATAATGGCAGCCATGCGGGCATCACCCCTGGCTGCGTCACGAAGAGCGCGGTACTCAATTTTAGAGAGTACGCGCGGAGGTGTCTGCTCGTAGCGTGGATGGGCAACTTCGTCGGCAGGGTTGGTTTCAATAAGGTCTTGGGCAATCAAAAAGCGGAAAAATGACTTAATTGAGTTAATTTTTCTGGAAACAGATTTTCCGGTATAACGGTTTTTCTTTAACTGCTCCTTAAACTCTTCAATGTCGGTTTCATTAATCTCATCAACTTGGGTTTTGCCTTTTTTGCCGGCAAACTCAATCAATTGCTCGATATCTTTGGTATAAGCTATAACAGTGGCGTGGGCTTTGCCCTCGCTCTTAAGATGGTCCTCATAGAGTACTTGCGCGTCAGCTAAGGTTTTTTGCATAAATTTCTGTACCATGCAATCGATGGTTCAACTATAATAGTTTTTTAAACAAACTATTGAGGCAGAGTCGGCCATTAATAAATTAATGTCCAATAACACATCTTATAATACCATGCACCAAGCCTAAATGCAATGATAAAACATCTTAGCAACCCCCTTGTCATCACCATTTTCCTTCTCATGAGCTTGATGTTTTATTTGTCATTAGACAAAACCAGCGAAAAACGCCGGCAATCCGCCCAAACTATCTCTAAACTAGAGGAAAAACTTGAAGCAAACCGGGCAGAAGTAGCGTCATTAGAGCAAAAAGAAAGTGAGTCCTCATCTTCATTTATAACCGAAAAAATCGTCCGAGATGAATTGCTGCTCAAAAAACCGGGAGAATACATTGTTTTGTTGCCAGAATTAGAGGAGTCAGATGATGGCACCGAGCTGATCAGTGCTAGAGCCACCCCTTTGGAGGAATGGAAGCAGCTGCTTTTCTAGCAATCTCTCAGAACCAGCTGTTAATCACCAAACAACAAAAAGCAACTTTCTGGATGCTTTTTTGAAATATCAAGGGGACTGGATCCTCCACCACTGCTCCGGACATTCCTTCGCAGTAGCCCGGTCAGAGTCAAATAACTTAGATTCAATCGTAATACTAAAACAAAAAAAACGGCCTTAGGCCGTTTCTTTGTTTTAGTGTTGCGGGACTAGGAGTCGAACCTAGCCTGTGAGATTATGAGCCTCACGTGCACCCTACACTATCCCGCGCGTACGGGGTGTATTATAACAACCTCCGAGCAGATGTAAAGGCTGCCAAAAACACTAGTCTTGCCTTTAGCCGCAGCAAATTTCTGTTATAATAAACAACTTGAGGCAAGGTAGCTCAGCTGGTTAGAGCATCGGATTCATAAACCGAAGGTCGTGGGTTCAAGTCCCACCCTTGCTACACTATGTCTATTATTCAAAAGCTACTGCCCACAACAGCCCTGACGCTCTCCACCAATAAACCGCACAGCCTCCAGGACGCCCTCCTGCTCCCAGAATGGGAAAACGCCAAGCTTATTGAAATGGAACAAACTCACGGAGACGGTGTAATGATAGTTGAAAGAGCTTCTCAAGATAAGCTTTCCAATGTTGACGCTGTTTTAACCACTCGTGCAGGAATTGGGCTCGCTGTACGGACTGCTGACTGTCTACCGGTGCTTATCCATCATCCCTCCGGACTAATCGGAGCGGTCCATGCAGGTAGAAAAGGGACAGAAGCCGGTATTCTGTCCAAGGTCGGCAAAATCATAAAAACAGATTTTAATCTTGAGGAAGGTTTGCACTTCTGGTTCGGCCCCGCTATTTGTAATCAATGCTATCAAATCGACGAACAAAAAGACCTTCACTACAATTTGCTGCGCAACAACACCGACCAGCTTTACAAAATTTTCAAACCCGAAAAAATCAATATTCACTTTGCCAATATCTGCACGCTGGAACACCCTGAATACCACTCATACCGAGAAACCGGCCAAGGTGTAGAAATGAACTACAGCGCCATAGTTCTTCCCAAGTCTTAAATATTTAAGTCAGTTGAAATTTCATATCAGCAGCGCATACAGTTTAAGTGCCTCTGAAACATGAAAAACTCGGTGTAGTTGAAGAGGCTCTAAGACACCGACAGACAATCTAGATTATATTGATTATTTGTGGAGGTGTTTTAGCGCAGGCTGGTGTTGCCAGCCGTCTCTGAAACTACACCGAGTTTGTAATTACATCATTCCAGGCATGCCGCCGGCCGGCATCTCTGGTTTTTCAGGCTCCGGCAAATCGGTTATCAAAGCTTCGGTGGTCAAGATCATGGAGGCAACCGATGCTGCGTTTTGCAGTGCCTCAATGGCTACCTTAGCTGGTTCGATAACACCAGCTTCAACCATGTCGCCAAACTCATTCGTCAGGGCGTTAAACCCATAATTGGCATCTTTGTTTTCTGCAATCTTGCTGACCACATAACCGGAGTCAACTCCTGAGTTTTTCGCCAGCATCCTTAGAGGAGTGTCGGCAATCTGTTTGACCAGATCAATTCCGGTTTGCTCGTCATCTGAGCTGGACTTGAGCTTCTTGAGAGTCTTGGATGCCTGAATGAGGCTGACGCCGCCGCCGGGAATAATGCCTGATTCAATTGCTGCCCTTGTGGCTTCCTTGGCATCCTTGACGCGCTCCTGCAGGTTCTTCATTTCAATCTCTGTTGAAGCACCTACCTGAATTACAGCGACTCCGCCGGTAAGCTTAGCTTTACGCTCTTCAAGTTTTTCCTTGTCAAAGTCTGAAGTTGACTGACTGATAGCTTTGTCGATTTGAGAAATCCTGGCATCGATATCAGCTTGTGTGCCGACTCCACCGACAATGGTTGTCTCGTCTTTGGTAGCTCGGATTACGTCTGCACGGCCCAGGTGATCTATATCTGCATCCTTAAGAGCCATACCGCGCTCTTCTGAGATAACCTCTGCGCCGACCAAGACAGCAATGTCATTCAGCATTTCTTTTCTGCGGTCTCCAAAGCCGGGAGCCTTGACTGCCAAAACATTAATAGTGCCCCTTAATTTGTTTACAACCAAAGTAGTCAGGGCTTCGCCATCAACATCATCAGCTATGATTACCAAATCCTTGCTTACATTCATGAATTTCTCTAAAAATGGCAGCAGATCTTGAATACTGGAGATTTTTGCGTCAGTAATCAAAACGTAAGGGCTTTTGACCTCAGCCTCCAAGCTTTCATTTCCTGCAGCAAAGTAAGGTGAGGCATATCCTTTGTCAAAGACCATGCCTTCTTTGTGGTCAATGGTAATGTCCAGAGATTTGCCTTCTTCGACTTCAATGACCCCATTTTCTCCTACCAACTCAAAGGCTTCAGCAATTTTCTTGCCGATAGTCTCATCTTGAGCAGAAATGGTTGCTACTTTAGCCCAGTCTTCTTGCTTAACCGGTTTGGCATTCTTTTTAAGTTCCTCCACAATGGCGTCAACTGCCCGGTCTATACCCCTCTTCATGATCATGGGGTTGGTGCCGGCGGTAACATACTTCATGCCTTTAACAGTCAATTGCTGAGCCAAAAGCGTAGCAGTTGTGGTCCCGTCTCCGGCTGCTTCGTTGGTTTTTTCGGCCGCTTGCTTAACCAGCTGAGCGCCCATGTTTTCAAATTTGTCTTCAAGGACAATTTCTTTGGCTACACTTACGCCGTCATGAATAACGTGAGGAGCTCCCCAAGAGCGGTCAATGGCTACGTTGCGTCCGCGCGGACCCAAAGTAGTGGTTACTGCCTTGGCTAGTTTGTTGACTCCGACGATCATCTTTTGGCGGGCGTCGTCTCCGAATAATAATTGTTTAGCTGCCATATGTTTTCCTTTCGTTATATAGAACTCTCTTGATTTATATTTATTTTGTTTTGACTACTGCCAAAACATCTTCGAACTTCAAAAACTGATACTCAACATCTTCCAACTTAAAGTCATTGCCGCCCCATTTTTTATAAATTACCGTATCACCAACCTTAACCGGGCACTCAACTTTGGCGCCGTCTACCATCACTGCATCACCGCAGCCAAGAACTGTACCATATTGGGGTTTTTCTTCATGTGTATCCGGGAGATAAATTCCTGATTGAGTCTTTTTCTCAATTTCTGCTGGCTGGACCAGCACGTAGCCTGAGAGAGGTTTTACTTGTTTAACGGAAAGTTTATCGGCCATAATGTCCTTTTTCAAATTTTTACTACTTTTTATAGGGCAAATTATCAACAGCCGTCTGTCTGTTGCTAGCAGTATATTACATAGACTGCTAAAATGTGTCAACAGTTGAATTTAAGAGGAAAATACGAAATTAGCGAATCTTGTGTGAAGCAGATGTCTCAAGTTGACGGGCTTCATCATAGGCATCCGGCAAACCACCCTGGTCAACAATTATTTCTTCCCTGCCGTCTCCCTTAGCCGCCCTCACTTGGGCGAGCAGAAAGCCTTCACACTCTAGGCCTCGGTCTTTAAAGTACTGCTCGAGTTCTTCACGGACAATAGCTTCAACTTGATTGCGGTTTTGCTTTATCTGATCAAGAGTAAGAGTGGAAAAAATCCTAGCAATGCTGCTTCTGGAAAATGGCCGGACTACTTTTGAGACAACATTCTCTCCAATATTCTCCCAAAGTTCAGGAGCGTTTTTGCGGTCTATCCGGAAAAGAACCGAGCCTTCCACCGCAATATCCCTGCCGTCCCTGGTTGAGGTCAGAATAGGAACATCACCCAAAGCCTCTTTGTTCTTTGAGAAATCAAAGTTCTCGCGGATAGAATACTCGAGGATTTGAGCATTAAACAACTTGGCTACCTGCCAAAAAGGAACCTTGAAGTGAAGGCCTGGCCCCCACACCCGAGGCAAGACACCGCGCCCCCTGTCATAGACACAAGCCACATGTCCGGGTGGTACTGAGATAAAAAAACCCCCCACCACTTCATCCACAAGAAATGAAACTACCAGCCTATCGAATTCCATATTGAGTATTGTAATGGGAAACTTGGAAAAGAGGAAGTACAACAGGCAGCCAGCTTTTCGGATTGCTTGTTTTCCAGACGAATCATGATTTTTTAAGTTACTGTTTTTACCACAACCTTTTCTTCTTCCTCTCCTTCGGTCTGCTTCAACTCCCACTTTGCCCGATAATCCTGAAATTTCTGAATGATTACCCTAATGATAGTTAAAATAATACTAAATACTAAGGTTGTAATAATAAAAAGCTTCTTTCCGGCCGGCAGCCCCATGAAAATAATAAAAGACATGACCGGCAAAATCAGCTGCAGGCGAACCACTTCCTTGCGGGTAACTCTAAAAGGAGAGGCAACTACCAACAGAGTTTCCAGAAGAAAAATCAAGCCTGATTGTATCAAGTTGAGCGTAATGCTCGAGTGAGTCAAGTCATACCTGCCTAAAAACACTAAGTTAAACGGCTCATCAACCTTGGGCATAAACTTATAAATCAGGTGCAAGTCATCCCCTGTTAATCCGGTTAAGAACATTTTCCAAAGCATCAAAGCTATAGAAACCTGAATAAACAAGCCAAAAATTTCAGCAGCCAAGACCGACCGATTCTTGCGCATCACTTGTTTTTTTTCTTTTTCCATCCGGATTGGGTCAGCAGAAAAATTCTCTTCGATAGATTTTATTTCCTCTGAGATTTGGCGGCGCTCTTTTTCTGATTTCTTGCCGGCTAGGGAAAGCGGCAGCAGTAAAAACCTAATAAATAGTGTCAGCAAGATAACTGCAACTCCCATATCGGGGTTGCTCATAAAAAATCCAAGAACCCAGTAAAGAAAAACTAAAATATTCAAGAAAGGCTGATAAATAATCGTAATAAACAGGTCGATGAGCATGAAGCAGGCAGCCTAAGGTTAACTGGTAAGTTTATGTTCCTGATTCAGGATTGATTCAACCAGTTCCATTGAATCTTGTAAAACCAGAATTAAATTCTGAGAAAGTTCCATTGACTCATCATCAAGGCTCATGCTATCCAGCATCAGATTGGAATCATCAATAAAATTATCAAAAGCGGATTGGACAATCTGTCCATATTCAAGGATCCATTCTTCCCGCTGTGTTCTGGACATTAGGAGAATAGTCTTGAGAATACTATTGATCTGTTTAATCTCGTGCGTTTTGAGATAAAGATTAAAGGTAGTGCTATTCTGGGCTGGCTCACCGAGAGAATAATTGGTTTTAACTCCCATATTGCGATTATAACAAACTTCTACAAGCGCTTCAGCTATAATACTTTTGCTTATGCAAACAGTGAGAGTTCAGGATACACCACAGGAAAATATTGTCAAGACCGCTGCCTCCGTTTTAAAACAAGGAGGATTGGTTATTTTTCCTACTGAGACAGTTTATGGAGCCGGTGTAGATGCCACCAATCCCGAGGCTGTTGCCAAGTTGCTTTCATATAAGTCGCGGCGCGAAGGCAAACCTCTGTCTATTGCCGTCACAGATCAAGAAATGGCCGGACACTATGTGGAGTTAAACAAGCAAGCAAAAACCCTTTACCGCCAATTTATGCCCGGCCCCATTACTATAGTATCCAAGTCCAAGGGCATGGTTGCTGAAGGAGTTGCCTCTGAGTTCGGTACTTTGGGTACACGGATTCCTGACTACAGACTGGTCTTGGAGATAGTGAGAGCATTCGGAAAACCAATTACCGCCACTTCCGCCAATGCATCAGGCAAAAAAAGGCCCTACACTATTTCAGACATACTCAGCAATATTTCAGAAAAACAAAAGGGGTTGATCGACCTAATTATCGATGCCGGCACTTTGCCAAAAAACGAACCATCAACGGTTATAGATACCACTCTTTCAACTCCGGTAACACTCCGGGGCGGTGAGCTGTCTCAACGCGCACTGGTAACTAGCGAGACTGCAGACCTTAGCCTGCTTTCAGTCTCCGAACAGGAGACTATGGACATAGCCGGCCGGCTACTTCTTAAGCATTGGGATGCTGTCCAGGAGCATGGATTGGTGTTTGGCTTGGAAGGCTTGCTCGGAGCTGGAAAAACTGTCTTTGCCAAAGGCATCGCACAATCACTGAAAATCCCAGAAAATATCTCTTCCCCAACTTACTCATATATAGAAGAGTATGAATTTAAGCGCCATGAAACTGTTGGAAAATTCTTTCATCTTGATATGTGGAAAGTTGACACTGAAGAGGACTTGGGTAGGCTGCAAGTTAAAAACCTGCTCGGGCCAAACAATATTGTGGTGATTGAATGGTTTAGCCAGATTGAACCGTGGCTCATGCCGGTTGTTAAAGAAAAGAAAACACAGCTCATCAGCGTTCAGTTTGAAGATACTGACAGCAACACAAGCCGGACTCTGTTAATACAAGAAAAGTAGTTCGGGTTGAGGCCAACTGGCGAGCTCTAAATATTTTATTGCTCATTTTTACAACTTTTTTCCTTTTCTTTCGTATTTTTACTCTTGCAAAATTTTGATAGAAAAAATATCAAATTTGTTGAAAAGTGCAGGATCGAACTGTTGGTAGCGTATAATACTCTCTTGGTTATGACAGAAAAAATTATTCTAGCCATTGATACTTCATGCGATGATACGGCAGCTGCAGTAACAAAGGGAGCTGTGGTCCTATCTAATATCATTGCCTCCCAAACCGAGCTGCACAAAGCTTACGGTGGCGTTTTTCCGACTGTAGCCAAACAAGCGCATAAAGAAAACATTGGTCGGGTGGTAGAAACTGCTCTGAAACAAGCCGGAACTGACCCCAAAAAGATGGCTGCCATTGCTGTTACTCAAGGGCCGGGCCTGGCTCCCGCCCTGGAGGTAGGAATAAAGTACGCACAAGAATTTGCAGAAGTGCACCAATTGCCTCTTATTGCGGTCAACCATCTGGAAGGCCATGTGCTGTCACCGCTAGCCCAGCGCCGAAGCCGCTCAAAACAAGTTGCTGAAACTTCACAGATTTACAAAATAGCTTTTCCGGTATTAGCAATTGTTGTTTCCGGCGGCCATACAGAGTTCGTCCTGTTTGATGAGATTGGCAAGTATCAAGTCATTGGCAAAAGCCTCGATGATGCAGCCGGAGAGTGCTTGGACAAAATTGGCCGGATGCTTAATTTAGGCTATCCGGCAGGCCCAACAATTGAGCAATTTGCCAAACAAGGAAACCCGAAGAGGTTTGCTTTTCCTCTCCCCCTTACACATTCCCAAGACTACAATTTGAGCTTCTCCGGACTCAAGACATTTGCCAGAAATTTGCTTCGGGATTTAGACGGTGCAGAGTCCCTTTCGCGCCAAGATGTCTACGACTTCTGTGCGTCTGCACAATATGCGGTATTCAGGCATATTAACTATAAACTGAACAAAATATTAGAAAAGGAAAATATACAGGAAGTCTGGCTCGGCGGCGGCGTGGCAGCCAACGTTGAACTGCGAAAACAGCTCCGAAAAACAATTGCAGACCACACCGCATCCGAACGCAAAAAAGGCAAAACAGATTCCCCGAATATTCCTTTCCGAGCTCCTTATTCCAAAAGAATGACGATGGACAATGCGGCAATGATCGGCGTAGCTGCTGGGTTTAAACTGGAACGGGGTGAAGTGCTGAAAAACACAGATGAGATTGACCGGAAACCGAAGTGGGGAATTGGGCAAAACAAATTAAAATAGCCCCCTCTTTTGAAGAAGGGGCTATTTAGCTGCTCATTTCTTCTAATCTAAATCGGACAGGCCCCGCTCTCACATTTTAGGTGTTCGTAATCAATGTCTTCCATGATTTCCTCACCGCCGCCATTTTTCTCAATTTCTGTAAGCACTCTCATAAACTCAGAGATTGTCACCGGCTGCTCAGGTTGATACTCATAGGCAGTGGCATCTTGCTGAGGCATAACGCTGCAACACTTTACCTTGCTCTGATAGGTTCTAACCATATCCGCATACTGTTTGTGGGAAACAACTTCCGGATTATATTTAAGCGTGTATGAAACTTGGTTACCCGTGTCTTCCTCAAGCGGCTGACCTGCTTCATCCACTCCCACTATCCAGTATTTTTCCAACAACATCAGCCATTGGTACTGCTGTTCTGGAGTTGCTTCTGCGGCGGTCATCAGCCTATCTCCCATTCCAAGTCTGCTGATGAGCGGCTGGGTTGGAAAGCCGATGGCAGTTGTGCCCTTGTAGCTTTTCAGTTCTTTAACCGGGTAACCCATTTTTTTGTATTTCTTGATTTGAGGGTCATCACTGCGGTACTGCACCCAGCGGATATACTCTCTCATGCTGGGCAAGTGAGCACCTTCAGTCAAGGCAAAAAGTTTTGAAACAGTGCCTGACGGCTTGATGGTAGTGTTGGTGTGAGGCACATTTACTCCAAGGCGCTTAGCATAAGTTTCTGCCTCTTCTACTACAGCCCTCTTAAACCTGGCTAAAGTCATCCAAAAATCTTTGGATTTTTCCTCATCAATTAGATCGGGGAAAGCATAGCCAAACTGATTCCAGGCAAACTCGTGAATGCCGGTCATACCCACGCCAATCCGGTTGGTGCGCTTAACTTCACGGCTGTACAAGCAATCCATAGAGTTAACCCTGATTAAAGCTCTTGCAGTAGCTCTAAAGGCCTCTTCTGCGTCATCCAAAGTGGGGGCAAAGTAAGGTACCACATCCCCAATCACACAATAGCCGCCCAGCATGTTTAGTGAAATCTCTCCGCAGGGATTGGGTATTTGCGAGTAGACCTTCGCGCCGGCATTGCGGGCTACGTGGGTCAACAGTTTGCGGGTGCGCTTGAGCGGCTGGTATTTTTCGCTTTCAGCGTACTTGCCGTCAACATAATCATCATAGCCGTCGTCATTCTGGACCAGCATATGCTGATTGATAAAACCGGGCTCACCGGTGCCGTCTTCATATGATGATTGAATAATTGAGTCAAGCACTTTCTGCGCATGCTTGCTCCTCTGTTTCCAGAACTTGTCATCCACCGCCACAGAGTTGTTAGCGCTCCACAAAAAGCCACCCCGCTTAATGTCAATAAAATCAAAAATCTCAGGATCGGTCCATGCTTTGGTAGCAATGCGGGCACTGCGGCGGGCTCCGCCGACCAAAACACATTCTGCCAAATAATGATCCACAAAAATGGCTTGCTTCCAAGGAGACATACTAGAGCCTTTAATGGTGGATAATTTAGCAATCGCATTCATAAGAGGCTTGGGGCCTGAAGCCGGGCGGTTCTGCATTCCTTTGATTGGCTGGCCTTTAGCCCGGACTCTTGAAAAATCTATAATCAACAACTCATCTTTAAATTTTCTTTCATAGGCCATGATCTCAATCATCTCAACTGCCTGAGCCCAACCTTCTCTGGTATCCGGAACATGAAACCAATGAATGCCGTCGCCGGTGCCGTATTTATGTTCAGCATCTCTGACACTCTCGTCCATTCCCCATTCAAAATCGGGGTGGTCTTCGGAAATTACACAACGGACATTGGGCATGTTGTCCCAGTTGACCACGCACATATCATCGTCATATGCCCGACCAACTCCTGAGCCGTTCATTAAAAGATAGAAAAGAACATAAGAAGCCGAAGCCGTGCTGCAGTTGGTAAAAACTTCCATGTTGCGCTCTGCCTGGGTTTCATCTCCATGCTGAAGGTGGCGTCCGGACATTAGCATTGAGGCATTGGCTATGTGTTTTTTGAGAATCTTATACTCATCTTTGATGTGTTTTTCGTCCAAAGCCTTGAAATTTTTTGCCAACATACTGTTGCCGCGCGCTACCCGCTCAGCCACTTCTTCCCAGGTTTCCCATCGCTCACGGCCGGTTTCTTGATTGACGCTTTTTCTTAGATAAGTTCTCCTGGCAACAGCCTTGCCCATTCCCGGGTCAAGTTGTCGTTTGGAAAACCTCATACGCCTTTTGGGGGAGGTTTCAATCTCCTCAGTATGGCTGTGAGTAGCTGGTTTGGTATGCGAAAAGCCGTTCTTGGCAATTCCGTTGGTTTTATGAGTACTGTGGCCGTTGGTTTTCTTGGCGGGGCGTGATTTTGACGCGATTCCGTTTTTCTTCACAGGAAGCACTTCTGTTGCTGCTGATACTAAGACTGCTGTATCTGGCATGTAAGCTCCTCTTAAATTATTACTTAAATACTATGTGCTTTTCCGCCCCCGGCTTCAAAGACTTTTTTTATTCACGCAGCCACTAATCAGTTATTAATTTATCTAACTCGTTCTTAAAATCATCAAGACTATTAAAGTCTCGGTAGACACTGGCAAAAAGAAGATAAGAAAGTTTGTCCAGCTTCTTAAGCTTGCTGATAACCAAATTTCCGACTTCCCAGCTTTTAATTTCTTTTGACTTTTTCTGCCTCAACTGCCGCTCGACCTCCTCAATCAGCTCATCAATCTCAGCCATGGAAATTGGGCGTTTCCAAGTGGCTTTGACAATTCCTCTCCTCAGTTTGTCCCGGCTAAAATCCTCTTTTTCTCCGGATTTTTTGATGATTTTGAGGTCGATGCCCTCAATCCGTTCATAAGTAGTAAAGCGCTTGTCACATGAAAGGCAAACTCTCCGGCGGCGGATAGCTGCCTGGTCATCACTCACCCGTGAGTCGATAACATTGCTGTCGGCGCTTCCACAAAAAGGGCACTTCATAAGTTTTGTTCCCGGCCACATCCTTTTGCTGTTGAGAAACAGAATGTGCGCAATTATTTTAATTTAGCCAGATATAAGTCAAAAATCCTACAGATTGTGGTTGTAATTTTGTAAGACCACAATATGTTGTGTTTTTCTTTTCACTGGGTAATAAGAATCTCACAGCTTTGGGGAAGTTGTCAACTAACACAAAATATATCAAAAAAACAAAAGCCAATAGAAACAGGGTTCAGAAAAAAATTTGAAAGAATTAGAGGTTTTCCAACACCTCGATGCTTTTAGAAATCAAACCATCAATTTGTTGTCGCCGATCTTCCATAAAATCATTCCTGTATTGTTCCAGCATGTAGGTTTGAATTTGTAAGCGGGCTCTTAAAGCCCCACTGATTTCATCACTATTCTCTACTTCGTCAATTGCTTCCAAAGCCGAAAAAAGATGTTGCTGAGACTCCAGAAAAGTAGAGGCAGCCATTTCCTGCTGGCCACCGGCCATTAATTCGCGGGCGTATTCAAAAGACCGCTCAGCAAGGCTTAGTTGCATAACAGCCCGCTCCTCAGGTGGAACCATCTCCATCCTAAGCCTGTCCGCACCGACAACCAAAGGGTACAAAACATGGTCTGGCAAGATTTCCCGGCCAAAATATAATCTCCGGCTAGTCATGCTGCCGCCACTGGATGAAACTTGGCTGGCTACAAACAAAGTAATTCCAAAAATAGCCAATCCTACAAGCACAGCCACCAAAGAAAGCGATAAACCAATTCTGCTCATAAACCCTCAAAATCCTAATAGATCTGCTTCCTAGCGAAGCGTCAAAACTATAACACAAACTACCAAAAATGCACTAAGAGAACCATTCCCCAGATAGCGTGAGACAAAATCAGAGCGTAGGCATTTCTCCTGGCAGCAAAGATATATGCTTGGCCGACACCAAATAAAAACAACATCAATAATTGAGGCGCTATTAAAAGCACATCATACTGCAGCAAGGTGTTCGGAATATGAAACAGCAGGAAAATGCCGCCTACTACTAAAACCTGCTGCAGCGTAGTCCAGCGAATAAATTTTTCTTGAATTACAGTCATCACAAAACTGTAGAACAGCAAAGTTTCCCAAAAAGCCGTCATCATTGCCAAAAAAAACTCTTTCCAAAACTCACCTGAGCTAAAAAGCCAAGCCGACTCAACAACTCCGCCCCGCTGCATCAGTGCCAAAATAGCTGAGGCAAATCCATACATACCGCCTACGGCCAACCCAAGCAACAGCCCCGTTTTAATTTTCTTCGGAGAAAGGGTGTCGGCAATGCTCTTGGAACCTGACATAACTATATAAAGCCATACCGGGAAGCCAAAAAAAATTGCTTTGCCGATGGTTTCGTCAAACCATACCGGAAAGTCAAAAAGTGAGCGGTATAACACCCACATAACAAAAATTAAGCTCAATAAAGGGAAAAAACCTATGTGTGTTTCAAGAAATGATCGGTTATTTCTTTTTAATGGCATCTAAAACAATCTGTAGGGTCTGCTGCTGATTTGTGGAGTATGTGTCGATAACTACATCGTAAAGATCTTCGCGCCAAAAATCAATCCTGTCTGAAGCTTTTGCTTTGCCAGCACCCACTACCCACTTCTGCCATTCATCGTGATAAATGCGCTTCCATTTATTATAATTATTTAGATAACGCTTTTTCATGTTTTCCTTGGCATCATCTGCTGTCACCCCATCGCGGTTAACCACTCTGTCTATCCGGACAGCTTCGTCGCTGCATTTCATGAGCACCTTAAGCGTTCCTTCAACTCCTTGAGCCATAAAACCGGACAGCCAGGATTCAATAATCCAACCACTTTCATTCTTTACCTTGTCCCTCATGCCATAATCAACCTGGCGGTCAAAATCTTCTTCATAATGGCTGGCATCATGATGCAAACGGCCTTTATCCTTAAACAACCCTTTTTCCTGAGCATAAACCCGCATAAATTCGCCGCCGCTAAAACCTGTCCAGCCTGATACTTTCAACAGGTCATTTTCCCTAAGCAAATCAAGCAAGGTTGTAGAACCCGAGCCGGGCAGGCCTGAAATAGTAATGTTCTTATAGGCAAAGGTCTTCTCTACCGAGCTATCAGCATTCATATGTTCTCCTACTTTGAGTATTTGATATAAAGCGTGTCACAGCCTGAAATAATCTTAAATTTGTAGACCGATAATATCACATCAATAACCAGATGACAGCTTGCACTCAACAGCGGCATCCATTGCATGTGATAGGATTTTTATCCGTTCCGCCACCATATCTAAAGTCAGCAAGCTGGCTTCTGCAGGAAAATAATGAAACACGCGGTTACGGCAGGTCAGCCAAGCATCCCATAGCTGCCGGGCAATTTCATTGCCGCACAAATCCTCCAAATCATCAAAGAGCCAATACTCATCGTGCTGATTGTGATTAATGTCAGGGTTGAGAGCCCTGCCAATCCTGAACCTTCTGCCTAGATAAACCTTTTCGCTGATCAAGTTTAAGTCTTTTAGATACTTCTTTAAAAATCCCTCATAAGCCTTGGACATTGGAAACAATACAAAGGAATAGTCCTCATAGCCGCTTCCATTAGCCTTTTCTTTGTCATAAAGGTCCAGCGACAGTTTGACCAGCATTTTCTGTTTCTCGTCGAGGTACAAAAACCACTTGGAGCCAATCAGTTCTGCGGTATTCATAAAGAGCTTTCTATCAGTCCATTTCTGCTCGATTCACTAGCATTTATCCTCTCACTATTTTGACTGTTTTTTGATACACTATAGCTTCTACAATTGTTGAGCTTGAGGTTAAATTATCATACATGAAGATCTTCGGTAAAAACAATAAAACCATACCTGCCCAGTTAAAAAGCATTAGAAAAGTTTTTGAAGGCAGTGCAAAAAAAGTCAAACAGCCTGTGCTAAGGAGGTTGATGGTACTGCCATGGAATGCGGCTAAAACATCCGTCAGGCTTATGCGCATACCACTTGTCCGCTATGCTGCTCTGGCAGCTATTGCCATATTTTTACTCAGCATCGTTTATCTGTTAAACCAGCTTCCTTCTCCCCGCAGGCTTACTCACAACGACAACTATGCAGTCAGCACTCAGATTTTTGACCGCAACGGCAAAATTCTCTACGAAATTTATGCGGATGAAAACCGGATTCCAATCGGCCTCGAGAGTATTCCTCCCTACGTTTATCAAGCCTCAATTGCCATTGAAGATAAAAATTACCACAAACATTTTGGTATTGATTTCCAAGGCATAACCAGGGCTCTGGTTCGTAATTTCCGGGGGGAACGGCTGGAGGGCGGCTCTACAATTACTCAGCAGTTAGTAAAAAATGCCTTGTTAACCCGCGACCGGACTGTTCAAAGAAAAATTAAGGAGGCAGTCCTGGCTGTCTTTACCGAAATTATTTACTCCAAGGATGAAATTCTAGAAATGTACCTAAACTACATTTCATATGGAGGCACTTCTGTAGGTATAGAAGCAGCTGCGCGCAGCTATCTGGATAAATCTGCTGCAGACTTAACTCTGGCGGAAGCAGCTTTGCTGGCTGGCCTACCAAAAGCACCAAGCACCTATTCTCCATTCGGATCCAACCCAGAGGCAGCCAAACAGCGCCAGCTTGAAGTATTAAGGAGGATGAGAGAAGACGGTTATATTACCAAAGAGCAAGAAGAAGAAGCAGCCAATGAAGTCCTGCACTTTGCCCTGTCCACAACCGACATCCAAGCTCCGCATTTTGTTTTCTACGTTAGAGATTTGCTTTATGAAAAATACGGCGTAGAAACAGTTGAAAAAGGCGGACTCAGGGTAACTACCACTCTTGATTTAGACATTCAGGAAGCAGCGCAGGCTTCAGTCTCCGCCGAAGTGGAACGGCTGGCCAGCAGTCAAGTCGGCAATGGTGCAGCCCTGGTGGCCAAGCCAAATACGGGAGAAATTCTGGCTATGGTGGGCAGCAAAAATTATTTCAATGCCACCGCAGAAGGCCAAGTCAACGTCACTCTAGCCCAGCGCCAACCTGGTTCTTCTATCAAACCGCTGATGTATGCATCCGCTATTCAGGAAAGAGTCCTTAATCCGGGGAGCATCTTGTTGGATGTGCCGACTTGCTTTACTGTTGCCGGCCAGCCTCCTTACTGCCCGAAAAACTATGATGGCTCCTTTAAAGGGCCGGTAACCGTTAGGGAAAGCCTGGGCAATTCGCTGAATATTCCGGCGGTTAAATCTCAGAGAATTATCGGTACGCAAAAGTTTATGGACCAGGCAACTGCCATGGGCATTACATCATGGAAAGACCCTTCAAAATATGGTCTGTCGCTGACCTTGGGTGGCGGTGAAGTCCGCATGATAGACATGGTTCAAGCCTTCAGCACCTTGGCCAACGAAGGGGTTAAAGTCCCTCTAACGCCGATAATCAAAATTGAAGATTATCAGGGCAAGGTTTACGAAGAAACGGATTTTGATGAACGCCGTGAGCTGCTGTCCTATCTGAATGATCGTGAGAACGAAAGGCGCCAGGGTGAGCTGCAGCGGGTAATGGACCGGGCTCCTGCCTATTTGGTCAGTCATATTCTCCAGGACAACAATGCTAGAGCCAGGGCTTTCGGCACCCGCTCCGAACTGGTAATACCGGGGCAAATAGTGAGTGTCAAAACAGGAACTACAAATGACCTAAAAGACAACTGGACAATCGGCTACACACCGGAGTACATCGTGGCTACCTGGGTCGGCAACAATGACAACAAGCCAATGAACCGGAGGGTTGTTTCCGGTGTAACAGGCGCTGCTCCAATCTGGAACGACATCATGACCTTTATGCTTCAAGGAGTTGAGCCTCACTGGCAGGAAAAGCCCAGAGATGTAGCTTCTGCCTCAGTTTGTGTTAACGGCATGCCTCCCAGCGAAAGCAACCGCTGCGCTGCGCGGCAAACAGAGCTTTACTGGACCAAAGGAAAACCATCTTTGGCAAACGTGGTTCAAAAAGAGTTTTGGATTGATCCAACCACTGGCTTGCCGCCGCCATTTGGAGAAGAAATTGAAGGTTTAGTGCTTGAATTCAGAACGTTTTATCAAGATCCAGTTACAGAGTTTTATTGCGCTGACTGCAACCGCCCACAAACTGAAGACGGCAAAATTCAGTATGAGCAAAACACTGTTGATGAGCGCTATGAGATAAGCGAGAGCCGATATTTTGAACAATCATCTTCACAGGTTACACAGGAATCATCAGAGGAAGCGAATAGTGAATAGGCTGGAAACAAAGAAAGATTGATTAGTTAGAAACCATGAATCAAGTTATAAGGAAAGCGCCTGTATTCAATCAGGAAGCGGAGGCAAAAACACCAAGCCTTTGGCAGCGATATAAAACAAAAATTAAGGCCGTTTCTCTTGCAGCCACTTTTATAGCCGGCATCTCATCAACCTTTATTTGGTGGAACTGGGAACTGCCTTTAATTTCACCCATAAGTTCGTTTAGTACAATTAAGTTCCTGCAGCAGCCCGACAGGTCTGGGTCCGATAAAATCGTTTATGGGTTCCTGCCCTACTGGAATCTCAAGTCGGTTTCGCTTCAACCAGAACTCACCCACCTTAGCTACTTTTCCCTTACCATTGGAGCCGACGGCAGCCTGCTGACCAACATAGAAGGGGAAACCGACCAAGGCTACCACCGCCTTAAATCAGATGAGTTTTTAGACCTAAGCACTGAAGCAATGGCAAACAACGCCAAGGTCGACCTGGTTGTTTCGCAATTTAATGCCGATGACATTGGGGCGTTTCTAGGATCAGAAAAAGCCCAGAATAATTTTCTTAACAGCCTGGACAACATACTGCTGGCCTATCCTTTCAGCGGTATCAATATCGATATTGAATGCTCAGGGGATAAATGCAGTTCGCACCGCAATAATATGACAGGTTTTATGGTGAAATTAAGGCAGCATCTGGACAGTAAATATGACCGGGTAAACTTATCAATCGACATGTATGCGGGAGCTGCCGAACGCGAGCAAATCTGGGATGTTGCCGCTATCGCCCCTCAAGTTGACCACATTGTGGTAATGGCCTACGACTTCCACCGCAAATCTTCGCCGCAAGCAGGGCCTGTTGCCCCGCTGTTTGGCGGCCGAGAACTTTGGGATAGTGATATAAGTAGTCACCTGGAAGCATTTCTTAAAGTAGTCCCGTCAGAAAAAATACTCCTTGGCGTTCCTTTTTACGGCTATGAGTGGCAAACTATTTCCAGAGACCCACAATCTCACACTTTTCCTGATACCGGAGCTACTGCCAGCATTCAACGGGTTGCAACTTTATTAGACAACCGGATTGAGCTCCAGGTTGAGGAGCACTGGAATGAAGAAGCCCTTTCACCTTTTCTTTCTTATACCAAAGATGACCAGACCTACATGATTTATTATGAAAACTCCCGCTCGATGTCTTACAAATTGGATTTTGTTAATCAACTAGATCTTGGAGGCGTGGCAATTTGGGCTGTCGGCTATGAGGGTGACTCCCGCGAACTGTGGGATGTGGTGAAAAATAAGTTATGATTAGCAGTTTATCTCCCATACTGAAACATTAGCGCTCATACAAGCTTTTTTTATCGCTCAATAGTGCAGATCGTGTCATTGTACTGCTTTTTCTGCTGTGCTATTATCCGCCCTAAAGAAGCTTTAGTTTTTCATGAGAGTTAACGCCAATAAACGCATCAGCCCAATGATTCCGCTACCTCATGCCAAAAGGCACCTATTCTTATTTTCCATTCTCAAAAAACAAGAACTTGCAACTTCTCTAAGGCCTAAACCAATAAGCCGCAAGCAACAATCCAAGTCTATCAGTGTCTATAAATACCTGCCGGCACCCCTCAAAAAACAAGCTAAACAAACAGCAGCTTTGATCAGACTGCAAAGAAAAAAACTCAATAAACAGGCTAAAGCAAAACTGCGGCAAACCAAACGGACCACTGCCCTACTCAGTAAACAATCGCGCAGAAATAACAGGCTTTTCAAGAAACAATACAAAAAACTGCTTAGGCAGCTTGGGATCAGAGTTAAACAATCCGCCGCTTATCAATTGCTCTTAACCTACTTTCTATCTTTTTTTTACACCTTTAAGGATTATCCCAGCCATGTCATCAGCGCTTTGCTGCTGAGTGCCGGAATCTTAGCCGGAACAGCCCTGACCTATGACCAGGTATTCAAAAACCTGCCTGATCCCTTGGGTTTAAGAGAAAACAACCCACAAGTCACTACCAGAATCTTATCCAGGGATGGCGATGTTCTTTTCCGGATTTATGAAGACGAAAACCGGACTATTATCCCACTTGAAGATATGCCTCCGGAAGTTATTTTTGCCACAATAGCCATTGAAGACAAAGAATTCTTTACTCATAACGGCTTCTCAATTTCCGGCATTATCCGGGCTGCTGTAGCAAATTCCAAAGGCCAAAAGGTTCAGGGCGGATCAACAATTACCCAGCAATTGGTAAAAAACCGGCTGCTGACCTCTGAAAGGACCTGGACCAGAAAAATCCGCGAGCTACTGTTGTCTATTATGGTGGAAAGAAACTTTCCCAAAGAAGAAATTCTGGAAATGTATCTCAATCAAGTTGCCTACGGCGGTTCAACTTATGGAATTGAAGAGGCAGCCCAACGCTACTTTGGTAAAAGCGCCAGGGATCTTAATTTAGCTGAGGCCTCACTGATTGCCGGACTGCCGGCTGCGCCCTCTATTTATTCTCCATATGGTGCATACCCTGAACTAGCCTTCCTCCGGCAAGAGGAAGTGCTGCGCCGGATGCAGGAAGATGGCTATATCACCGAAGAACAAGCCAAACAAGCAATTAGGCAGCCGCTTCGGCTTCAACGAGATGTGATAGATATTAAAGCACCGCATTTCGTCATGTATGTCCGCAAAATTTTAGCTGATAAATTTGGTGAGGATGTTGTGCAGCATGGCGGCCTTATCGTGCGGACATCTCTGGATTTAGAACTCCAGGAAACAACTCAGGAAATTGTCACCAAGGAAGTCGATAAGCTTGCCCGCCTCAAAGTTACAAATGGAGCGGCACTGGTAACAAATCCTGCCACAGGAGAAATTCTAGCAATGGTGGGCAGCAAGGACTACTTTGACTTTGACCATGACGGACAAGTCAATGTTACTACCCGGCCAAGGCAACCCGGATCATCAATTAAACCGCTCACCTATTCATTGGCGCTGGAAAAGGGCATGACCCCGATAACTAGGATTGATGATTCTCCGGTCTCCTATCAAGTTGCCGGTTCTCCAACCTATTCACCTCGAAATTATGATGGCACGTATCATGGCCGGGTTACGTTGAGGGAGGCCTTGGGCTCCTCTTACAATATTCCGGCGGTGAAGACCCTAGCAACAGTGGGTGTATCTTCGATGTTGGACAGGGGTGAAGAAATGGGCATTACAACCTGGGGTGACAGGAATAGGTTTGGCCTCTCTCTTACTCTGGGAGGAGGAGAGGTATTGATGACAGACATGGCAGTCCTATATGGTGTATTTGCCAATAGCGGCAAAAGGGTAAGTCTAGACCCAATCCTAGAAGTAACCAACTATCAGGGCGAAGTACTCTACCGCAATGAGTGTGTACTGGATGGGCGGAACTGCACCAACTCACAAGTGCTGCCGGCTGGGGTAGCTTATCAGATAACGCATATCCTATCAGACAATCATGCCCGCACTCCTGCCTTCGGCCCGCAATCAACACTCTACATTCCTGGGCAGCAAGTTGCCGTAAAGACCGGAACCACCAATAATCTCCGTGATAACTGGACAATTGGTTACACCAGCAGCCGGGTGGTGGCTGTTTGGGTCGGCAACAATGATAACAGCCCGATGAGCTATGTTGCCTCAGGCATAACCGGCGCATCGCCAATCTGGAACTCCATTATCAGCAATCTGCTAAGTGATGAAAATCCCCATAGCTTTGCTGTTCCTGAATCAGTCAGCATCACTTCAGTCTGCAGCAATGGCAGCATCGATTGTGGCTGGTGCACCAACACCAGGGAAGAAGCATTTCTGAGGGGAACTGAGCCACCAAGAGGCTGCATCGATACCGCCGATAGCGATGACACCATCCGGCCGGCCAGCCAATCGGGCAGAATCAGAGGCAGGCTGACACCGGCCACACAAATCCAGCTTTGAGGCGGACAAATTTTCAAACAGTTGAGTGAGTAAAGAGCCATTAATTTAGCAGTTTGCGTTAATTTAGCAATTTGGCAACTTAGCGGCTCAACAATAAAACCATTGCTGCTGCCAACACGGTGAAAATTAATAAAACAGGTGCGATAATTTTTTCCAGAAATGCGTTGCGTTTTTTGAGGATTTTTTTCCGCTCCCTCTCAATCCGCTTGCGCTTTCTTTCGGCTTTTTTCTCTTCTAGCTCATCGGTCCGCCGCTTCATCTCCTGGGCGATTTCCTCAAATTCATTCATCATACTGTTCCAGCATTACTCTTACCTTGGCCTCAACCAACTGAACTACCTGCTCGATTGTGAGGTCGCTGGTGTCAATTACCCAGGCGTCATCAACTATCCTCAGCGGATCATGTACCCTGCCCATATCCTGATCATCACGCTGAAGAAGATCCCTGTAAACCTCATCAAAAGCTACTGTTGAACCACGGGTCTGCAGCTGCATGTGGCGGCGCTTAGCCCGCACTACGTCGCCGGCAGTCAAATATATCTTAAGATTTGCATCGGGCAACACTCGGTAGGTAATATCCCTGCCCTCCATAATGACATCAGTGCCTTTGGCAATCTGCTGCTGTTTTTCTACCAATACAGTCCTGATTTGTTTTAAGGTAGCTGCCTGAGAAGCGCCTTTTCCAACTTCCTCTGTCCTGATTTTCCAAGATACATCCTCACCGTTCAACAAAACAGTGGTCAGCCTACCATCCCTCTCGTCTTCGGTGGGATTATGCATTTCGATGCTGGTCTTTTCAACTAAGTCACGCAGCCTTTCTTCCTCATCAAAACCAATTCCTTCCTGAATGGCCAAGTAAGCAGCAACCCGGTACATTGCTCCGGTATCCACATAAAGAAATCCCAGGCGCTCAGCGACCAGACGTGAAATTGTCCCTTTGCCAGCGGCTACAGGTCCATCAATAGCAATTTGAAATGGTTTAGGCATCTGCTCCTTTTCCACAACTGTTTTTCCAAACAGGTGACTATGCTCATGTTCCTTACTAAAAACAGGCTTTGCTAACAAGGCATTCCCTTACTCTCGGAAAGTATCGAGGTCCTTCTTAGTGGGCAGATTACTTTTTCTTAGCTGTTTTTCTTTTTGTACTCTTTTTGGCAGGTTTTCTGGCTTTGGACTTTTTCGAGGCTGAGGGATCAACAATCCACTCATCTCTGTCGGCTGTCAGCAGCCCTCCAAGTCCAACTATAATCAGCATCAGCGGCCAGAGATTGTAAAACTCTTCCGGCAGCATCTTTAATTGGGCAGCTAATACTATCAGACCCATCACAACCATGGCGGCAGGCCAAAACACTTTCTTGGGCATAGGCTTTCTCCTTTAACTGTTCTTTCCCGCGGGACACCCCACGGAATTAACTCATTGACGTAGTATCAGTATATTAGGAAATTCGTCTGAGGTTAAGAGGGAGTTGCGATTTGCTAACTCCACTTAGTTTCCCTGGCAATGTCTCGTTCAATTGCCCGCTTTTTAAGCTTCTCTCTTTTCTCATGCTGTTTCAGCCCGCGGCCAACGCCAACTTCGATCTTGATTCGCCTGCCTGCCAACGAAAAAGAAAGTGGAACCAGGGTACGTCCTTTTTGGTCAAGGTATCCTTGGAGCTGATCAATTTCCCGACGTTTCAAAAGCAGTTTGCGGGTGCGCTTGGGTTCATACTCGCGGTTATCCGCATATTCATATGGGCTGATTTGGGCATTGAGCAAGAAAGCTTCGTTGCCGATGATTTTGACATAACTGCCGGCTAGACTGCCTTTTTTTGCACGCAAACTCTTCACCTCCGGCCCAGTTAACACCAAGCCAGCGGTGTAAGTCTTCTCGATCTCAAATTCGCTTCGCGCCTTGCGGTTGGCAATCAATATCATAGGGACATTATACCAGGCAAAAAACACTGCTTTGCAAACAAGTTGAAAAATTTACAGAGAAACCTCAAATATAATCGAGCCGCTGACTGCAAAAACTTTTCTAAGCTTCTCACTTACGAATATATTTCCTGCTGAGGCTAGGGAGCCGCTTTTAATTTCCCTCAAAAATTCTCCGTCCTTAGAGAGAATCACTATCCGCCTTTTTTCAGGCTCAAGCACATACAACCGTTCCTGCTGTTCATCTGTAGCAATTTTAAGCAGGGATGAAAATTCATCCGGTAATCCTTTTATAGCAAATTCCGCTGTCCTGCCGCTGGCAAAGCGGTGGATCAAACCATCATTAGTTGCCATCCAAAGTTCTCCATCAATAGCTAAACTAGCTATAGTCTGATAGTCCAAACCCATAGCTGCCTGCATCCAACCGACGGGGTCTGAATAACCAGTGTCGGTTTCGGCGTATCTGTAAACATTTCTCTTAGAAGGATTGAGAACATATATAAATCGCTCATAGGCACCTAAAACTTGAGCCTCTCTGTTGGAATCTCCCTCAGCAATAATCTGAGTAGGTGGGCTGCTGCCATCAAGAGGGGCTGAGTAGATGCCATCAGCTAAAATTAAAACATCTTGAGCCCTTACCTGGACTCCCCGGACAGACCCCAGAGAATCCAAATTTAGTGAGACAGGTTGCTTCTGTTCTAGATTTAGGATGATTAGTGCTTTTTGCTCAGCATCCAAGGCGGCTGCGAAGCTGCCGCTCGAGTCAGTAGAAGAGGTTAGAAAATCAGCTTTCACCAACCTAAGATCATAAAATATTGGCAGCTCTAACAACTCCTCTTTGCCGGAAATGTCAGAGTGAAGCTGCTGGGCAGCTTCGAGCTGTTTTAAAGTTTCATTTGCCAAGATATTTTTTCCGGCCGCTTTTTGTTCCTCATAAAGAGCTTCAAGCTGCCTGATTGCCTCGGCTACAGAGTCACGAGCAGCTACAGGATTTTCATTTACCAAGAGCTTGGCTGATTCCATCGTTTCGCTAAACGACCGCAATGTTTCCTGAGCCTCAATTCTCTGCCGAGTGACAGATAGCCGCCAGCCATATAAAATCCCAGTTACTAGCAGGATTGCAATTACGACTATGGCGATCATCTTTCGCCGCTTGGACTGCTGAGCGCTGCCGATGTAAGCCCCTTTGAGTGCTAGGTTTTGCCGCACCTTTTGGTGGATGTTTTCCGGATGAAATTGTGACAACCGGAGTTTCCTTAGCCTTCTGTAAAGGCCTCCGACTAGACGATAAACCTGACTGCCGATAATCCTCGCAGCTTTCCAGATAAAAAATAAAATCTTTTTTAATAACGAAGCACCCTTTTGAACCACGGGGTTAGTTTCTGTTGGCAGCTCCTCTGTTTTATCCAAACCCAACTCAGCTAATGCCTCTGAGCTCGGCGCACTAATACTGTCAGGCGAAACCGAAGGCGACTCTATTTCCGGTTCGCTGGGTTCATCCTCTTCATCATCAATCTCAAAAGCAGCTTCAATCAGGAGCCCCTCATCCTCCTCTAACACTTTTTTTTCTGAATTAACCACGAAGGCTAATGCAGCCAAAGATGAGTCATCAAGGCTGTGAACCCCTGGAACAATCGAGGTGATAATTGTATCGGTATCAAAGCCTGTTTTAAATTTCAGTTCAATTTCGCTTAGAAAACGGCTTGCAGGAAAGGTGGACAAGACAATAATGTCCTCTTCCAAGCGTTTGCCCAATACCAATTTTAAATCTGAGCGGGAGTGCAAAATGGTACCGATTTTCCCCTCACGTTTAAGGAATACACTGCCACCCCTGGTGGCATAAGCACTCTCACTGCCAATAAAAATTCCTGCAGCAAGAAAAAGCTTGGCATCATCTGATGTTGTGAAACGGTCGATTAGGTCTTTTAAAAATGTATAAGCAGCTTCAAAGGAAACAGGTGTAAATTGGGCAATTTCCTCAGAAATATCCCTACCCATATTTCCAGCCTGGCTGCCCTCAACAGCAAACACACAGATGATTCGGTTTTGGGAGGTGTGGGCATTTTCAGCAACCTGAGACCATCCATTAACCTGAGGCAGGCCTACAACAGGAGTGACATGCAGAAACGTCATTTACCTGATTTTAACACGAAATACAAAAAAAGCAGGACAAACAACTAGTTTGTTCTAGTTGCAATAAAAAATAATTTTCCCTCAATCACTTAGAGAACCAAAAAGAACATTATAAAGACTAAAATAGCCAAGCCTAAATGAATGAGGCCAATGGCACGGACAGTTCCGGAGAAATTTGTTTCAACCGTTCTTCTCATTAAGTTAATCTGGCGAGTCACCACACCGGCAAACAAAACATAAATGAGCGCTCCCAACATAAAAACTAGTTTGAGCAGCAACAAAACAATATTTGAAGCTGTACCCTCTGCCAAGGAGAATGAGCCGTCTGTTAAAAAAAGCTGAAGCATTAAGACACCCTCCCCTCAAGCTTTTCGCGTTCTTCTTCTATCATCATTTCGTTAATTAAACTGGTAACCTTATTTGGGTGAGGTACTCCCTCAAACTCGAACTCGCGCTTGTCAGCAGCTGTTTGAATGTAGACCGTCCCATAATCAAAAAGAGTGGCTGCAAAACCGGCAGCTCTGGCAGTTACATCTTCAATGTTGTCAATTTTTGCAGCAGATACATTGCTGTGTATCAGCGACACAAAATCAACGTCAATAATCCGTTCGTCCGTAACTATGTAAACATTATAAAACCACTTGAGAAAAGACTCGACTGAAAAACCAACGACCATAAGATACCAGCCGATTAAACCAGCGGCATAAAAATTATCAGGCAAAAATGAAAACATGCCGATACTGGTAAATAGCAATGGCGCTAATATCAAGAGCAAGGCTACAATTACCCACTTAAGCTGGGTAATCGGGTGCTGCCTGAGCAGTAAAACTATGTCCTCATCAATATTTTGAGTGCTGAACCCAACCCCCCTCGGTTTTGGAGAATAAGCTCTGATAGAAGAAGTGGTGGGCTTCTCCTGGCGCATCACCGCAGAGTAATCATCAACTGTACGCCTGCGCTTATGATCTTTTTTTTGATCATGGCTGTGTTTGTGGCCGCGCTCAAGTTCTTTTTTGGTGGAATCACCGTCTGCGTCAGCAGCGGACTTTTTTTTCAATTTGCTGCTGTCAAATACTTCGGTCATATGGCCATTATATCACTGATGGCTCTAGCGTTTTAAAATTTTTAGGAATGTGTCCTGATCGAGCTCGATTTTACCGAACTGTTTCATCCGCTTCTTGCCTTTTGCCTGTTTGGCTAAAAGCTTCTTCCTTCTAGTAACATCGCCACCATATAACTTGGCTGTGACATCTTTGCGGTAAGCCTTAATGGTTTCGCGGGCGATTACTCTGCTACCAATGCTGGCCTGAACCGGAACTTCAAACATTTGCCGGGGTAAAACTTCCTTAAGCTTAGTAACCATCTCGCGGCCGCGGGCTTCTGCATTTTCTTTAACAGCTATAAAGCTTAGAGCTTCAATTGGCTCCTTATTCAAAAGTATGGTCACTTTCTGGGCGTCTACCGGGCGGAATTCATTGACTTCGTACTCCATCGAGGCATAACCTGAGGTCAACGATTTGAGTGTATCGTGAAAATCTGTAATAAGCTCTGCCAAAGGAATATTGCATTCAATCCTCGTCCGGTTAACTACGGGCACGCTGGAAACAAACTCTCCCCGGCGGTCTCTGACTAAGTTTAAAATATCACCAACCTGCTCATGGGGTGCATAAATAGCAGCTGATGCAATAGGCTCCAAAATTTCTTTGACTTCTGATGGTTCCGGCATTTCAGCGGGGGTGTAAATTTCACGCTTTTCGCCGTTGGTCATGACCAACCTATAAGTAACGGAGGGAATAGTGGCAGTTAGGTTGAGGTTGAACTCCCTTTTAAGCCGCTCAATTACAATTTCCGCATGCAGGATGCCCAAAAAGCCAACCCTAAGACCGCTTCCTAAAGCAATAGAGTTTGTACCGGTATAACGCAAGGCAGCGTCCCTCAAAGCCAGCTTTTCCATGGCATCCTGAAGTAGAGTGAATTCTCCGGCGTCTATTGGGTAAAGCTCCATATAAACCATAGGGGTAGGTTCGCGGTAACCCGGTAAAAGTTCAATTGTACCGATGCTGCTGGCTGTGGTTAGAGTGTCGCCAATCTTGAGTGAGCGAACATCTTTAAGCCCCGTGGCAACATAGCCAACCTCTCCTGCCCGCAGTTCTTCAACTGGCTTCATACCAGGCAGAAAAACACCTATTTCCAAAGGCAGAAAAGAGCTTGAATCAGTAGCAAACTGCAGCCGTTCTTTTTTTAGGACCCCATCTACAACCCTCACTAAAGCAATGGCGCCTTTGTGCTGGTCAAAATGAGAAGTGATTAAGAGCGAGCGCAGCGGCAACTTAACGCCACCACCTGGTGGAGGCACTTTCTCGACAATAGCATCCAAAACAGCTTCGATATTCTGGCCGGTTTTTGCAGAAACCGGAATTATATCTTCTTCCTTGCAGCCAGTTAGTTCCATAATCTCCAGTGTAGCCATAACCGGTTCAGCAGAGGGCAGGTCGATTTTATTAAGCACCGGAATTACTGTGAGTCCAAGCGTCCTAGCTTGTTCATAATTAGAGAGTGTTTGGGCTTGAATACCCTGCGTAGCATCCACTACCAAAAGCACACCCTCGCAAGCTGCCAGTGAGCGGCTTACCTCATAGCCAAAATCCACATGTCCGGGGGTGTCAATTAAATTGAGCGTGTAAGTTCCTTGAGAAAACTTATTGCCCTTATACTCATGGTTCATTCTAGCAAGTGCCAGCTTAATAGTAATGCCGCGCTCTTGCTCAATCGGATTTGAGTCCATCATCCGCTCGTGAAAGTTTTTTTCGCCAATCGAACCGGTCAAACTAAGAAAACGGTCAGTCAAAGTGGTCTTGCCGTGATCAATGTGGGCGATGATAGAAAAATTTCTAATCTGGTCTTTTGCCATAGTTGCTTATTTTACATTACGACTAAAACAATGGCCTGAAGCTGCCATTAACAATGAATATTGCCTGGTCATTGGCTTATTTTGAAGAAAGCAAGGAGTTCAGCTGGCTTTTCAAGCGGGCTGCCTTGTTCTTGTGGATAATTTTGTTTTTTGCTGCCCTGTCTATGGCCGACATGGTATCTGCTAACAAAGACTCTGAAGGTTCTTGGCGGAATTTTTTCATCATTGTCTTAAGCCTGGAACGAATTCTTGAATTTACAATGGTCTTGCGCTCACTAACCCTGAGGGCTTTTTTAGCATTTGGTAAAATTGGCATTTTGTCCTTAATTGCGTTTAGGTTTTTTATTTTTTATTTTGCTTTAAAAACAGGCTGACTTCTCAGCCCTGTTCAAGAGTCAAATTATACCCTATTATGCCAAGGATTCAAAGGGATAATCCAATTAGCAGCAAAAAAACCTCGTCATAAAAACCTGCAAATAGGTTATACTAAGATTCATGTTTCCGCTTCCTAAATTGCCATTGCCTAAACTGCTTTCATCACAAACTTTGTGGCTGGAGAAACAGCAAACCAGCATCCTTTCTGCAGCTGCCATTATTACGATAGCCAATATTGCCTCGTCCCTGGCTGGACTGATCAGGCAAAGACTGTTGATCGGCTCCTTTTTCAATACAGAAGCTTCCCGGGAAGCCTTTGAAGCTCTCCTAGTTGCATTCCAAGTTCCTGACATGATGTTCCAGCTGATTATACTTGGAGCACTGTCTGCTGCTTTCATCCCTGTTTTCTCGAGTTTAAAGAAAGAAAACGAAAAAGACGCCTTCAAGATGAGTTCAATTGTAATGAACCTCCTCATGCTGACTTTTATTGCAATTGGGCTAGTGGTCTTTGTCTTTGCAGAGCCGATCACTGAATTTAGGACGGGCGAAGGTTTTTCTCCGGAACAAATTAAAATTGCGGCCAATTTAACCAGGATCATGCTGGTGGCACAGCTTTTCTTTGCAATCTCCAACATGCTGTCGGCTATTTTGCAGTCATATCAGCGTTTTATCCTGCCCAGCATCTCTCCGATTTTGTATAATCTAGGCATTGTTCTGGGTGTTTATCTGTTTGCGCCGTATTTTGGAATTTACTCTGCAGGAATCGGCGTCTGCTTAGGCGCCCTGCTGCACATGGCCATCCAAGTACCGTTGGCCTTGAAGCTTGGTTTCAGGCCGTCGCTTTCCTTTAACTTTAAATTTACCGGTGTCCGCGAGCTCTTTGCACTTATCCCTCCCCGAGTGCTTACAATCGGTGTCACAGAAATTCAAAACCTCGGACTGGGATTCTTTGCCACTTCACTTGGAAATCTAAGCTTTGTGGTAATTAAATTGGCTATTACCCTGATAACTATTCCGATACGGCTTTTCGGTGTGCCAATCAGTCAAGCTTCATTGCCCTTTTTAGCTTCAGAAGCTGATGAGAAGGACCTGCGCCGGCACAAAGGCCTGGTTTTGCAGTCATTGAATCAAATAGCTTTCTTTGCTTTGCCGGCCTCTGTATTAATTTTAATTCTGCGCATCCCAATCGTCCGTTTGGTTTTTGGTACCCACAACTTTCCTTGGACCACTACCCTGACAACCGGCCGAGCGGTAGCTATTATTTCTTTTTCAATCGCAGCCCAAGCTATGGCACAGCTTTTAATCCGGGCCTTCCATTCACTCAAAGATACCAAAACCCCCTTGGTAATAACTCTAATCACCGTAACTCTCTACTTAGCTGGTTCTGGAGCAGTGGTTTATTACACTGACTGGGGAATAGAAGGCATTGCCGCGGTCACCTCAGTGACTGCCTTTATTGAATTGGTATTATTCTTAATCTTCTTTGACCGCAGAGTAAAAGGTTTCCTGAAGAGCAGTTTCTTTGTCCCCCAATTCAAAATGATTACCGCTAGCTTCCTGATGGCAGTCTCACTCTATCTTCCTTTTAAAATCCTCGATGAACTTGTCTTTAACACTACAAGGACTGTTGAACTGATTGGCCTGACTATTACCACCAGCACCATTGGAATGCTCGTGTACATTTATTTTGCCGCCCTTTTTAATATTCGGGAATTAAAACTTGTGACAGCAATGCTTAACTCTCTCGGAAGATGGCAAAAAACCCTGGCCCGATCCCAAGAATTGCTTTTGGAACCAGGGGTTGAGGACGAGACGCTTTAATAATATTTCTACGAAAAGTACTAAGCTTGTTTGGTTTACAGCGCAATTTAGTATATTATTGAGGGAGAGAATAACCCTCTGCCATGAAAAAAAAGCCTGCCGACATTTCTATCAATCTGGTTCCCAAGGATCCTTTTTTCAATACTGTGCTTGGCCGTGCTCTTAAATGGGCTCTTACTGCCGGCCGCTATATCATTATTTTTACTGAGCTAATCGTGATAGTGAGTTTTGTGGCCAGGTTTACTTTGGATAGACAGGTAACAGACCTTAACTCCAAAATAGTGAAGAACGTTTCTGCAATCGAATCGTTTGGTTCGCTGGAACAGGATTTCAGAACTATCCAGGAAAAAATTCAACATATCGAAACGCTGGACCGTGAAAATAATATTGTAGAGGTTTTTCCTAAGCTATCGGAAGTAACTCCGGATGGAATAAACTTGAACAACCTGAACATTAAACCTGACAGCGTCACAATTTCCGGCAATACTTTGTCTCAAAACGCTTTTAATTTGTTTGTAAATAACCTTCAGCTTTCGCCACATTTTACTCAACTTCAGATCAGTGATATTTCAAACCAGGAAGAAAACAGGCCGGGGTATGTCTTTCAGCTGCAAGCTAGGACTAGGGCTTCCGCCTCTATACAGCCTTCTAGGTAAAAGAACCATGCCAGACAACACAGACAGAAAAAAACAAATCAGAAGCGCCCTGACTCATTTTTATGACAATCCGGTGGCCAAGGTATCTTTGGAGCTTTTTCTAAGCATTGGTTTGGTGGTTTTCCTGGCTATTTTTGCCATCAAGCCGACCCTACTGACCATGACCGATTTAATTAGCGAAATAGAAGACAAAAAAGACCTTAATGAGCAGTTGGAAAAAAAGATAGCTGCACTGAGCACTGCCCAAAACGAGTATCTTCAAGTTGAACCAAAGCTTTCGCTGCTCGACCAAGCCATTCCCCAAGAACCCGAGCTGATCCGCACTCTTAAATTAATCGAAAAACTGGCCACAGAACACTCGGTTGTCATTGATGGCATAGCTATTGCGGAAATTCCGGCAGAAGAAAGCGGGGCAATCGTTGATAACAGCCAGAAGCAGCTCACCTCTTCGCCTATGTCAATTTCATTGGCCGGCGATTATTTATCTATTAGGAACTTTTCACAAGCACTACAAGACAACAGAAGGACTTTTAGCATTGAAAGCGTCACTTTTTCAATGGACCAAGACAGGGATATCAAAGAGCTGCGGGCAACCCTGCATCTTAATGTTCCTTATTTCGGCGCAGTGAAGGCTACAGGCAGACAAAATCCTGCGGGCAATTTAGGAACCGAACTGGAGTAAATTATGAGAGGCACAGGCATTAGAGGCGAACTCGACAAAATCAAGCAGAACCAAAAGCTGCTGGCTATTGCAGTGCTGCTGTTTGTTATTGCCATAAGTTGGGTTGGGCTCAGCCTTTTTTCGGCCAGAACCAGCACGGTAATTTCAGCGCAGCAAAAACGTTTAGCCGCTCCACTTCAACCGGTCATAAAAGTCGAGGTGATAGATCAGCTTTCAGATCAACAATATTATTCAGATGAAGACTTAGACAATTTCACAATTTATAAACTAGTTAGAATTGACAACCGTGAGCGACGCACAGCAATCAGCATAGATACCCCAATTTCTGCTTTCGATGAAGGTGCTGAAGAGAGTGTTCCTGATCAAGTTCCTGGATCAAACTTTTCTGATCTATTGGAAGAAGAGGAAGACAGCGCTCCTGACGAACCAACAACCAGTCAACCTGATGCTAACGAACCGCCCGCGGGTACAACAGATCCTGCCGGACCGGCAGGCTCAAACCAAGACCTCTAATTTGCCCACTTCTGTTCTATTTTGTACCTGTCATTCGTATCTTCTTCGCATTGCGGTCTTGACTGCATTTCTCTAAACTGAAGACAAGCGTGTTTCTGCGCTGCTAGACTAGTGGTGAAAAAATAATGATCAAACCTGCTCTGCCTAAGTCAATGTCTCAGAAAAGAATTCCGACTATCTTTGGTTTGGTTATTTTAGTTGTAGCGCTAGTAATCGGAGTTTTGTTCATAGGCGATGGGCCAGGTGTCTTTGCTCCTCGGGCAACACCTGAAACCACACCTAAAAACATCAAAGTCACCAACCTTACAGACAATAGTTTTACTGTCTCCTTTCTGACCGACGGTAAAACAGCCGGCTTTGTGAAATACGGCAAAGAACCTAATAAATTGAATACCCAGGCAGTCGACGACCGCGATCAGCTTTCCGGTAATGTTGGTGAATATCAGCTGCATCACATTACGATCAGAGGCCTAGATCCAAATACACCTTACTATTACGTACTCGGAACCGGCGGAGGCGCTACTTTTGACAATAATGGAGCCCCTTTTACAGTAAAGACTGCCGCTCGCAGCGGTGCCCCGGCTGCGGCAAAAACTGTTTACGGCAGCGTGACCAACGCCAGTGGTGGGCCTGCAGATGGAGCTATAGCTTATCTTCTCTCTGACAAGGCTGGGGAAATGTCCTCGCTAGTAAAAAACTCAGGCAGTTGGGCTATTCCCCTGTCCAACGCCCGCACACCAGATGGCTCTGGCTTTGCCGTCATTTCTGACGAAGACTCATTCAGGCTTTTAATCCAAGGTACAACAGCCAATTTGCAAACAACCGCCAACATAAAGGTTTCAGACGCTCAACCGGTGGCCACAATAAACCTTGGAGGGCAAAATACTTTTGCTGACCAACAGGAAACAAAGCCAGCTGGCGCTGAACCCCCAAGTACGGAAGAAACTGAACCGATCGACGACGCAGAAGACATTCTGATGCCGGGTGATGATGGTGATTTCAGCATAACTTCCCAAGGAGATTCAGGAGCACTATCTAGTTTAGTTGATGATACCGATCCGGATGCCACAAAAAGTGCTACTGTAGATTTTGATGTAACGGAAGAACAGGAAGTCGAAACAACACAGCCAACCATTGTCGGAAAACTACCTCCAAATACTCCGGTTAGGATTGTCATTAACTCAGAAACACAAATTGAGGCAGAGTTTGTGACTGATGCTGATGGATTTTTTGAACTCAGCCTGGCACAACTTGAGCAAGAATTGGAACCAGGAGTCCACACTGCCACTGTTTACTACACTGACCCAAACACCGGCCAAGAAACCTCTGTAACCAGGACATTTACTGTCTCTGAAACTGCCACTGCTGCCGACACCAGCACACAAATTGCCCAAGCAGATACCAGTACAGAAAATCAGCCTTTCGGAACCAGCAATCCGGTGCCGCTGCAAACAGCCACTCCTACTCCAACCCCTACACCTGATAATACCGCCAGCGAATCAGCTACTCCTTCAGCTGCACCGGCTACACGTTCGGCAATGCCGGCAACCGACAGCGCGGTACCTGTTTCCGGTTCGGTTGGCACAACCATGGCCCTAGTCTTCGGCGGGCTATTCTTTATCATTTCAGGAGCTTGGAGCTTCTGGATTTCATACCACCTGGATAAAAGAAAATCTCTTTAGTTGGAAGTTTCCCAAAAATTTTTGCCGCAAGTAAAAATTCCCATAAAAAAAGCGCTTAATTCTGGCCTCGACCTATCTTCACACCCAGTTGCCCGGGCATTATTGTCAGCGCTGAGGCGTTTCAAGACTCTGTTCGGGATGGAGAAGAGTTGGGTCCACCTCGCTCTAGAGACCAGAATTAAACGCTCTTTATTGCGGCTTCAGGCTTATTAAATCCCTGAAGTTATTTTAATTAGTGCGAGCATTTTTTCTTATGCGTGGGCTTTGAGCGTTAAGCTCAGTCCCTAAGCATAAGAAAAGAATGCGAGCACCCTTTTACAGGTGAAGATACTGTCATGTAAGCCAGCGTACAACGTACTTTGTCAGAGGCAACATTAAATTGTGTTCAATGGACACTTAGTACAGTTAGGCTTAATCTGTCACCAGACTTACACCGACTGCCTATCAACGTGGTATTCTCCCACGGGTCTCATGGAGATAGTTAATCTTGGAATGGGCTTCCCGCTTAGATGCTTTCAGCGGTTATCCCGAAGAAATGT
>CAYVXV010000007.1:0-50704 GCA_964455555.1 uncultured Pseudomonadales bacterium
CGGGGAGCCATCCAGTCATTATTATAACCAATATGGATAGAGATACGTTGTTTATTAAGACTCTCGATGATATAGAAAAGAGGATGAAGTCCAAAGATTCCTACGAAGTATTATTAATATCTGGACTATTACGAAAATTGCTATTAGACAGCACGCCACTAATTCATCAAGTAAACAGGGATCGGAAATTAAAAATCAGATTTGTAATCAATGACAGAATGCCCCCATCTGGAGATTTTCCTTTAGCATTTTGGGCAATGGAAGATGGATTTGATCCAAACACAAGCGTTCCCCATCTAAGTAAGCCTACAGAGAAAACTCTAAATGGTATGCTACAAAAACAAATAATGATTATTAATGGAGAAGAGATTACAGTTCAGAACTTAATAAAATTTTTCAGCAATGTTTCCGGAGCAGTACACGCAGGAAAGGCTGAAAGCAAAAAAGAGATTATATTGGAGGAAGTTCAAAAGAGGTTGGGAATACGGGGTTTACCTGCTGGTATAAGCAGCGTTTTATCAATTTCACGCGTAGTTGTTAAAGGTTTAGAACCGTTAAGAGCTGCTCTCACCGTCTAGCACGTTCATCTTTATCAATTTTGCTATTATTAAAGAAAATCATCATTTCAATAAGGAAAAAAGCCTCACTCAATCATCGCTCTCAATTCAACACCACAATCGCCGCATTTAGCACAGCGGCAAAACTCACCCAGAGGAGATACGGCACCAGCAGATAAAATGCCGGTCTAGATAATGGATATAATTTCTTCATTGTCAGTACAATCATCAGCCACATCGCCGTGATCACAATCAACCCCAATAGCGGTGCCCTAAGCCCAAAGAAAACCGGCGACCAAAGAAAATTAAGCCCCAGCTGGATCAAAAAAAACTTGCCGGCTGCAGCAACCTTCTGATTTTTCCAACCCTGCTTCCAAATCAAATAAAAGGCTATGCCCATCATTAAGTATAAAATTGTCCAGACAGGCCCGAAGATCCAGTTGGGTGGAGCAAAAAATGGTTTGTTTAAAAAGGCATACCAAGTGGGGATCGCTGAGACAGTGAGCGGCGTGCCCAGCAGCCCGACCAATTCTGCGCCAACTACAGAGACAAAAAGTTTCTTCAAATCTTTCATATATATGTAGTATGCACCCAATCAGGAAAGAGGGCAACGAATGTAAAAAACCCAACCTATCGCAGTTAATTGACCGGTCCTCTAAAATCTAATATAATGCCTGACTATGAATCCAAATCCAGAACATCATCAAGGCAGAATCCAGATATCCTGGGAAATCGGCGAAGACAATATTCAAATTACCTATCCTCCGGGACACCCAGTCTTTCCAGAGGGAAGGACTATATCCAGCAATCAAGGTGCTCTTGATAGGGTCACCATTAACGGTAGAGACACCGTTCAACCAAGCATAATTTCACCCGATTTGGCACGAATAATGGAGTCCAACCCTGAAACAGTCCAAAGGCTGATCGGGATTTTTGAGTCTTTGGCCCGAAAGGTTGCTGACCAGGAAGAGCAGGAAGCACTTGTTGCTTCACTGTTTAATCAAATGAGGCCTGATGATGGTACCTACATCCGCTTAAAAGGTGCCTGCGGGCACGAACTCAGAATTTTTGGAGAGATTCGTGTGCCAATGCAAGAATATGTTCGAGTTCCGTATTTTGCCTATGGAGGCATTGTTTATAAAAACTTCGATGGCGAATCTGCGACGTATATTATGGTGACCGATGACCGCGGTAAATTTGACTATACGCCTGATGGCATTCTGTACCGCCGCAGCTATTAGTCAGAATATTTAAAAATTCATAAGGAAAACATGCAAGAGTTTGAGAACTATCAGTCACAAGTTGAAGACGAGCCAGTTGAGTTCAAAGTAGAAGATCTTTATACCAAGCCAAAAGGTCCATTTAATCAGTCTTTTATTAGAGCTTGTGAAAATAATTTCGGCAAGATTCCCGAAGCGGCTAGGTGGCACTATAAGATGCTGCAGAGAATTCCTGAGGGCTACCGCTATCACGGCCTAGCCAGGGCAGATTATGATATGAGCGTTTTTCCCAGGGAAATTATTATAGTTTCTGATGATGTTTACAATGGAGACGGTAAACACATGCCGGGATATGTAGCTATTGCTATGAAGGCTGAGTAGTTTGGAGGGTGCAGAAGTTTTTTAGATATTTCGGATATAATAATAGCCAACAATGATGATTCTCAGCGATTATATTAAATACATCAAGGATAATCCGCAAGGATATTGGTTCAAGCCAAAGTGGTATGGGTGGGGATGGACGCCCGCAACATGGCAGGGTTTTTTGGTGATTTTCATCTATCTTGCGATTATCTTGGCGCCGGGAATTCTGTTTTCAGCGGAGATTCAGAGCGGAGAGCAATATTCAAGAATATTTACACTAGTGATCATTGTTTCCACTGCTTTTCTGATTTGGATTTGCATTAAAAAAGGTCAAAAGCCTCACTGGAACTGGGGTATACCGAGGAAGAAGTAAGCTAGTTGGTATTTAATCGACTCTCTTGATTTAATGTAGGTGGCTGATTCAGTTTTATCGAATTACCTATAGCTTCCAACCTTCAAAGTTTGTCCAGGTCAATATGATATATTGTGATATAATTTCGACTAAATCTCATTAGGAGCTATATGTCTATAAAAGATGATTGGATAAAGTCAATTCGCGAACGAATTGCTCAGGAAGCAGAAGCAAAAAAACAGCAGGCATCAGAGAGGCAAAATACATTAGCAGAGGCGGAAGCGCATTTGCAGGATGAGCAGGCTAAAAACTATTATGCAGCAGAAAAAGAGTTGGAAAGATTAAGAGAACCAATTTTAGAGTTAGTCGAATATCTCCGGAACGCAGGTTATGAGGTCGAATTTAGCCTTGCAGAGGAGCGGTTTAGAATCAGTGCAGATTTCTTATCATTTAGTGAAGATACCTTGTACTCCGAAGTTGAACTTGAGCAAATCCGAGATAGTCTTGGGTCTGAGGTTTCACGCTCAGAGTTTAGATACAGAGATAATGACAGCGGCTGGTGGAAGCTTAAGCGAAGAAGGCATTTTACTTATTTGTCTCAGTTGGATAAGGTCAAAAATGTTGATGGTAGTTGGAGTACTGGCCAAGACCGAGAATATTATGAACGAATTGATTATTCGATTACTGCTCCTGTATTATCTCTAACCATTAAGCATCCTCAGCTACTTAGGGCTCACAGCGTAGTCATTTTTTTGGAGCCACACAGATATCATGATCAGATTAACGAAATAACCAAATTGGAAAAGAGTGTTTATAAAAGCGAAACCCACAGAGGATCATACAAAAAAACGCTCGTCACCCCGACTGTTAGTGAACACACAACAGATGCTGAGTTGTGTCTGCTTGCCTCTTACAAACATGTAGGAGTGCGCCTCAGTGGTAAAGCGTTGGTGGCTGGTGATGGTGATTCTTATGTTACTAGGAGTATGGTTTATTCACCTGAAGAATGCATGGAATTTATTGAGAAAGAATTACGCCGGTCTATAGAATTTATGGAGACTAGGCATTCCGAGGAGGAGGATTGGCATCGCGAAAAGAATGATAGAGAAGTTGTTGCGGATAGCCTGGCAGCACAATTCTTACGTCGTTTCTTAGGCATAAAATAATAATATTGTTAGTCAAGCTTAACTAACGTCTAGCTCCATTGCCACATGCATGACGCCGCCGTCATCAAAAGGCTTGGAAGTTTGCCTAAAGCAAAAACTGCTATAAAAGTCTTTCAAGTATTCCTTAGCTTCTATTTCGATTAGTGCAATATTCTCCCAGCTTTTGATTTCCTCGAGAGTTTTTTTAACTATTTTCCGCCCCGGTTGTCTACCGCGATGTTCTTTTGCCACTACCACCCTACCAAATTTGGCTTTGGCATCGTCATCCCGATAAGCTCTGGTATAGGTTGGCTACTTAGCGCGAGTGTGTGAACGGTTAGATTTGAGACCGCGGAGTCACGCATACCCAGCTCAACACCCAAACTATGCTACAATACCCCCACACATCCAGAGGATAGTTAGAGACCCGGCTCGACCGACCTATCCAGCAACCTGATCAATGATTAAGGTGCTCCTTCCGGCCTGAGAGGAAAGATGTATTTAATTTGGTATAGCCTCTCAATACCGATGGGAGGTTTTTTATGCCCTCAAATTATGAGTTCATTGAGTCGGAGTTCATCCGTGCTCAGCTCCGGGAGACCGATCGGGATCACAGCACCTACATTAGGGATCTCGTCAAGCTCTACTACTACATTATTAATGCGCCTGGAACTTGGGTTGGCACCATGTACTTTTCTGCATTGCGTAATAGATATCAGGATGAGTTTCTCATACTGCTCGGCGAGATTAATCCAGCGCTTCAGCAGCGGGAAGTTAAGCGAAGGGCTGAGCGGGAGCGGGAAAGGCGGAGGTGGGAGGAGGAGTAGGAGGCTGTATGCTTAAAATTCAAGATCCAGAGAATTTGAACTGGGTTTTAGTGACCTTGCTTTAAACACCACCTGCTTACTTCCCCAAATAATATTCCGACAGCCGGCTGTAAAAGCGCGACCTAAAAGCCAAGAAAGTCACAAATAAGCCAATTATTCCGGTTATTACAAACACCAGAGCTAAGCCACGGTCAGAGCCGGTGCCAAACCAGCTGCCGATCAAATCAACGCCCCTGCCAGTGGTCATAAAGGGAATAAAAACAAATTGGGCAATTGGTCCGATCATGAACGCAGTCAGCGGTGAGGCGGCCTGTTCAATACTTTGGGCGAAGCCAAAAACGCGGCCTTGGCGCTTGCTGGGCACCACCTTTTGCAAAATCGTGTGTTCAGCTGCCTCGATAATCGGGATCACGCACATATAAATGAACATCCCGGAAATCAGCAGTCCCAGCCAAGGCTGAATTGTGAAGAAAATCGAAATAGTCCAAATGGTGAAGTTGGCCATAAAGAGCATCCGCAGTGGGTTTTTGCCCAAACCTTTTTTTGCAATAATTAGGCCCCCGACAATAAAGCCCGTGCTCAAGAAACCCCAGAGCAGCCCCCAAATTTCTACCCGCACCAGCGAGAGACCGTAAGCATCCATCAGCGCCATATAAACTCCACCCAAAAAGTTGTTAAAAGTTGTGAATAAAATTAGTGGGAGCAAGCCGGGAATATTCCGGATGATCTTAAAGGTTCCGCGGATGTCGATTTTAGAAGAATCATGGCGTTCTTCCTCTGTTTTTTCCTTTTCTTTGAGCTCTAGTGGCAGAAGGTGCAAAAGCGTTAATGCAGTTACTGCCACAGCCAATATTAGAACATAATCCATTCCAGCCATGCCCACCAAAACGCCGCTAATCACAGAGGTAATCAGAAAAGAAACGCCATTAGCAGTGCCAGCAAGGCCGTTGGCTCTGTCCCGGATTTTTTCATCAAAAAGCATAGTGATAATAGTAGGCAAAGCAATTCCCCGGACGTTGCCGGCAATTACACCGGTCATCAGCACCAGCACAAAAACCCAGAGCAAAGGGTTGTCAACCTGAGAGAAGGCATCAGGGGGAGCAGTAAAATTAATTAAAGCAGCCACAATATAAGCCAATAGTGAAACAATGCTGGAGACAATCATCGCCCCCTTCTTAGAATGGCGGTCAACCAAGCCCCCAAGCCAAAAACCGGACAGGGCAGTCGAAACCAAGAAAATACCAGATATAATGCCGGTCACCAGCACAGACTGGGTTTCCAGATATGCAAAAAAAGTAATGGCAAACCAAACCGTAAAGTTGATTACCGAGGCAGTGAGGGTGTTAGCTAGGAGATGGTAGAAAATGCGAGGAAACATTTCTCGAGTATGCCAACCATAGAAAAAAAATGCAACCCTAAATTGCATTAACTGTACAACCGGGCTGTGGCAATTTCTCCAACTGCTGGAGTATAATCAACCATATGTCAAAAAATCCCCTTGTGAACGCCCTTGGCGCCTCTGCGTATATCATTCTGGTTGTCGCTGTCATGACAATCATGACCGAGCCTCTGCGGGACAAACCCGATACTTTTTTTGCCCCAATTTTAATGCTTTTCGTCCTGACACTTTCCGTGACAGTCATGGCTTTTCTTTTTTTCTATCAGCCTCTGCTGCTGCTCATTGATGGCAAGAAAAAGGCTGCCGTTGATTTGTTTGCAAAAACCGTAGGAATTTTTGCAGGTTTTACAGTGCTGTTCTTGGTCCTGATGTCTCTTGGAGTGATCTAGGTTTTAGATTTTCATTCTGATCTGGCACTAATCTGACTCTGATCTGACTCTGCCTTCTGCAGTATGAGTTCTGCTAGAATCTTACTGGTATGAAATCTAAAAATAAGTCTTTACCTCCAACTACTTGTCAAGAACTTCTCGATGCACTGGAAGCCCGGTTCCAGCAAAACACAGCCCGCCACCAAGGTATAGCTTGGACTGATCTTGAAGCAAAACTAAAGGCAAACCCCAATAAATTATGGTCGTTAAGTGAAATGGAGAAAACCGGTGGCGAGCCGGATGTGGTTGGCTTAGACAAAAAGACCGGCCGGTATATTTTTATGGACTGTTCCGCGGAAAGCCCCAAAGGCCGCCGCAGCCTTTGTTATGACCGCCGGGCACTAGAGGACAGAAAAGCGCATAAACCCAGTGGCAGCGCCATGGTTATGGCAGTTGATATGGGAATTAAGCTGCTTACAGAAGAGCAGTACCGGCAACTGCAAGAGCTTGGTGAATTTGACACCAAAACATCAAGTTGGGTTCTAACTCCACCTGAGATTAGAAAGCACGGCGGGGCGATTTTTTGCGACCGGCGCTATGATCACGTGTTCACCTATCACAATGGAGCAGACTCATATTACGCTGCCCGTGGGTTTAGGGGTTGGGTTGGCGTATAATGGAGCCATATAGCAGTATATAGGAGGTAAAGCTATGTGTAAGTCTTGCGCTACCAGCAGCAACACCGTTTATGGTCTCGGGTTAATCGGGGCTTTAGTATATAACTGGCAATATGCCGATGGGGCTACAGAGATTCTCTGGGGTATTGTTAAATCAATTTTCTGGCCGGCATTGATGATCTACAAAGTTTTGACAATGCTGCAGATTTAAAATAGCGTCAATCTTCCTGCAGCATCGGCAAAAGTGTATACTGGTTTCATGAACAAACAACTTCTCAAAGACGGTATTGGCTGGGGCATCGCGCTCTGGTTTATTGGCTATCTGCTCGGGATCATTCTGTTTATGATGGTTCCGGCCGAGCTCATCGGTTGGATTATTTCCCCAATTGGCGTCTTGATTACCCTCCTGGTGTTAACTAAAAAAATAAATAGCACCAGCCTGCGGCATTATGCCTTGGTTGCTGTTATTTGGGCAGTTATAGCAGTTGTTTTTGATTATCTTTTTCTGGTCCAGCTGTTCAAGCCCGAGGACGGTTACTATAAGTTAGATGTTTATCTTTATTATCTCTTGACTCTGCTGCTGCCTTTGCTGGTGGGTTGGAAAAAATCAAGAACAAAGTAGTGTTTGCTGCAGACTATATATGTGATGATTTAGGAAGTGCAAACTATGGCAGTTTCAAATAAAACACTCAATATTGATTCTTATATTGCCGCTTATCCTAACGAGGTTCAGGTGCTACTCAAGAAAATGAGGAGTATGTTTATTTCAGCTGCTCCTGGGGCAGTTGAAGGTATTAGTTATGGTATTCCTACTTTTTATCTGGATGGAAAACACCTGGTTTTCTTTGCTGCCTTCAAAAACCACCTAAGTGTCTATCCGGCGACCACTCAAGCTGTTGATCAAGTTAAAGGGCTTTCTAAATACAAGCATTCCAAAGGCACTTTAAGATTTCCGCTAAGCAAGCCAATACCTTTCAATCTTATCGAAGAATTTGTGAAACGGCGGGTTGCAGAGCAACGGGCTGAGGCAAGGTAGCAAAAGGTTATATTTCCATTCAAACCATATCTTTGTGATATAATTTCTCTTCATAACAATAAATATCAGGAGTTTGCCATGAGTGAAGCAGAACCAAGATACACAGTGCCTCAACATAGGCCACCAGAAGTTATCGAATACTACCTGCTCATGCACACTGTTGGTCTGACAGAAGAACAAAAACAACGGTTTTGGGAATTGGAGGCAGTCCGGGACGAGGTTAAAGCCGTCAAGTTCGGGACCGAAGAATATAATCGTTTGGTTAATGGCAGAACCATGGAAGAATTAAGAGAGTTGGTAGAGAGTTTTGGCAGAGATCCCGTTGCCGTGGATGCAATGACCGATCTAGAGCTGATTGAAGCCATTGCAGCAGAAATTTACATGAGGGAAAGATTCTCAAGGTAAAAGCGCGGGCTAGAGTTTTTTTCTCAGAATTACTCCGAGTGTTGGTAGACGACTCATGTTTTTTGCTTTAATACAACTGTGTTCCTGGTATCTAACAAACTTTCCGCTTCTCCGTGATAAAATAACAAAATGAACTTTGCGCCTGGAATTAACCTATTTGACCGCCATTTTCCTGCTTATGGCATCCGCAATATTTCGCTTTATTACCTAATTACTTTGTTGTCGGTATCTTGGTTTATTATTGGCAACTGGCTCTTTTTTGCACTTAATTATGTTTCTGCCTACCAGATAGGCTTAATTGAAGCTGTTTCATTCGGCATCGGTTGGCTCTTGGAGATACCGTCCGGGGCTATTGCCGACCTCATCGGTAAAAAGAAAACTCTGCAGCTGGCACTATTTATGCAGACTTTTGGTTCGATTCTATTTCTTTTGGCTTTTATTTCACCTTGGCTGCTGGCAATTGGTAACATCATCATCATTTCCTCTTTTGCCTTTACTTCCGGATCGGCAGAAGCCTTAGCTTATGACAGTATGGTTGAAAAGGGCAAAGAGCAGCATTACGATATGGTGGCCGGCAGGGTGGGGACGCTGGTGCAGATAACTTTTGTCATCACGGCTTTGGTTGGCGGCATTCTCTGGCGGTACAGCGAATTTTTGCCTTGGATGGCTACTATTCTAATTTTTTCACTAGCTACTATAATTTCCTTTTGGCTAAAAGAGCCTGAGGTAGATACTTATAAATTTTCTTGGAAGCAGTTCAAGGAGCAAAGTATCATTGGTTTTTCACAACTAGCGCTGCCGGGAATAAAACCCTATCTTTTAATTCTTTTTACAATAGCTGCCACTTACTATATGTGGAGCACCGGCATAATCAGGATTTTTATGGGCGCTGATTTTGGCTATGACGGCGAAACGCTAAGCTACTTGATCAGCGGCGCCGCTTTGGTGAGTGCAGTACTGAGCTATAATTTTGATAAAATCAAAAATTGGATTGGCAACGGTGGGGGTCTGTTTCTGCTTGCCGTACTAAGCTTGATGGGTTGGCTTCTAGCAGGTTTTGGCGGAGGTTTGTTTTTAGGGTTGGTGGCTATTGTTTTGATAACTGTAGCCGGAGACCTAAGCCATCCTTGGCGGTCAACCATTATCAACAAACACGTACCATCTAAATATCGGGCTACAACCATTTCTACTTTGCAGTTTATGGTGCAGCTGCCTTATGTTTTGGCAGCTATGTTTTTTGGCATGCTGGTCGAAAATCAGTACCAGCACTATTTTTATTATGCAGCTGGTTTACTTTTGGCAGGTGCTTTGGTATTAAGCTATGGAGCCAAGGCTAGGCAAAGGGCGGGTAGGGTTTTTCAGAGATAGCAATTGTTTTTGTTGAGAGCGAAAAAATTATCAGGACAACAAATTTAAAATAATAGCTAGTAGTTATAAATTTTTATAAAGGTTGTATGGCAGAGACACTCAGACCGCCTGTTAACTTAGAAATGCAGATGGAGACGTGGCAGAATAGGCTGCAGTTCTCACAGAATGTAATAATTGCAATAGTCGGCAACTTAGCAGACAGGGTATTGATTACAGCTCCTGATGATAGCGAAGAAAGTGGCGTCTCCATAAAGCAGAATTTGGAGCTAAATAGAGAAAGTGCGGAGGTTAGGCTGGAATTTGCCAACAGGGTTATGCGGTCAATTCTGGAAATGCGAGCGGTGAGAGTTGTTGTTGATCCGGCATAATAAAATCATTTAGACCGGCAGCAACTTGCATAATAATCTGATTTCTTTATAATAAAAATTATATGTCAAATCAAGAACTAGGAAACTCCTTGCCGCGTACAGAGCTTGGTGAATCCTTAACCTTGCAAATCTTGGCTGAACCCAGCGTTCACGCATTAATTGAATCATTGGCCGTTGACAAGCATGAGAGTACCAATGAGGCAATCCGGGACATAGTTGAAATTGCGGTTAGGCTATTTGCAGAGGACAAACCAGCAGAAGAAATTTATACAATGTCTATTGCTCTAGCCCAATCTCTGCTGGAGGCAAAAGTAAACAAATCACGATAGTTTTCAGTTACTTGCTCTAAATTGCTCCTGTGTTGTTGGTTCCCATCTAACACTCCACTGGCCTTTATAGCCACAAATAGGCATTTAACCTATATTGCATGGTTTCAAGAAGCTCAAGCTCCACTTGCAGCCTTTTTAATTCGGCTGCATTGTCATCATTCAGTTCCTCCATAAAGCTTGCTCCGGCTCTGCTTAACTCCACATTGGCTTCATAGCCGCCGGCAGCATTTGCCTTAAACTGCTCTTCAGTTTGTTGGTCTTCTAGGCTTTGGGCTTTAATCAGCTTAATCCGCTCTTCTATCTTAGTTTTGGCAGCTTGAATAAAATGTACTACCACGGCTACCAGCTCAACCACATCGACCAACTCCCGTTCCCTGCGGCAAGCGGCTTCCTCCACATTGTGCTGCAGGGCATTAAAGACTGCCAGCATCCCCACATTACCGCGATCTGTGGCCTCAACTTCACCAAAGGCATCTGCCAAGTTTTTAGCTGCCAGATAATTTTGTTCCTGATCATCAAGCCGTCCCAGGCTATTTTCCAAAGCTAGTGCAAGCCTTTCAGCAACAACCTCGTTATTCAGCAGCCAGTGCAGAGAGGTTAGAATTACATCGGTTTCTTGGCGCTTGCGCCGTTCAATGCCATAAGCATCCTGTCCAAAATCAGCAGCCATTTCGCTCGGGTTCCGGTAGTTTTTGAATGCAAAAGCTCCCACTTTAGCTTCCGGAATAATCACGGTTTGTACTTGTTCTGGCATAATGCCTCCTTTTTTTTGGAGACGATGCTGAGGGAATAAAAAAGGCCCTGAGTGGAGCCAGTAACTCTCTCGATGCTCGTCGAATAAATAATAGTTTGCTGAAGACCGGACTTATCCCTGAAGGAATCACCGTTGCGGCACAGTTGCAGAATTTCACTGCATTCCACAGCAAAATCAGATTAGCATGAATGCTTGAGCGAGGGCAAGGCGGAATAACTGCAGTTTTTTGGTTTATTGGCTGATGCCCCCAATAAAGTGATATGGTATTATGGTTTTTAAGCTAACAGTCAAACAGGCACAAACCATATGGCAATAGAAAAATCCGAGTTTCGCGGCGGCATTTCACTTCAGCAGGATACTGTGGAAGAAATGGATTATTATAGACAGTTTGCTCAGGAAGTTAGCCGCCTAGCGCCTGGTGAGTATAATCTTACCCTACCTGAATTGGCACATGGAGTCTATCAATACGGGCTTAGAGTCAATGAGGATGGCTCGGGCGTCTTTCAAATGGTGGAAACTCCTAGGGAAACCGGTGGTCAGTCAATGGTAGTTGAATCATTGGAAATGCCCAAGGATTCCAGAGAGTGTGTGATAAAAAGTAGTCGTGGCAGCCGCGATTTAGCCAGAGTCTTTGTTTACCTGCGCTATCTTGCTGATTAGAAAGTCTACTAAATGCATGAGGTTCGTGATTCCAATGGTTTTGGTATTGAAACCAGCCAGAAGAAGAAGTTATTGGAGTGGATGTACCCTGCCGGTGACTCTGAGCGCAAGGTAGCGGTCTTTATCAATCCGGAGGTTATCCCAGCAGCCTCGGGACAGGAGAATGCGCACTTCTTATGGAATCGTGCTGGCCACATATTTAGAGATCTGGAAGAAATTAAAACTTATCAAGACAGTGCTTACCAAAATCCTCAAATTCCTGAAACTAGTGAAAACTACCCGGATGTTACTTTTAACCTGCTCCGCAGAGAACATCGGGAGGCAGGTGTCATTGAGTTTCTTGGGGGCCCAACTGACTGGAGAGATAAGTGGGGTATTGAGCGGTCTTGGCTGCAGCCCGTAGAAGTTGATGATCTTGTTGGCACTGAAACCTCCTCAGATTTTCATTTGCTTTATATAGATTGCTATCCTTGGGATCTTCCAGATGATGTGCGAGTGGTTTTTAATATTGCCAACGAGACAGACCTCAAGCTTGAAAACCCTAACGATGATGTTTCGAGCCTGAGAAATTTAATTCGTGAGCATGATGGCAAGCCAACGGTTGTGGTCAGACTGAGTACGGTGGGCAGCCTTTATTACCCAAAAATGAGTACTCCCGTCAATTTGCCAAGTCGAGAGGGATTAAGGGACAAGCTTAATAGGCTCGGTCGTGCTACAGGTTTAAACCTAGATGTTGCCGACAGCCAAATTGATGACCTGCTTACCAGGGCAGAATTTGATGTTTGGGGTGAGGTTGGCCCTTTTGTAATAGGAAAGGCCAGGGAAATCACCAATGCCCATGGCACTTTCTATGCTTACGGTATTTATCGGCCGGACGACCCGTGGCAGTTTTATGAAATATATGCAGCCCAGCGGCTGGAGACCATGGATAGGCATGAACCTGTCCAAATGCGTATAGACTCCGGATGCGACATTGGCCAGCTTTATAGTGACCGGGGTTGTGATTGCCATGCACAGTTATTAACAGCTTTGGGAGAAATTCGAAAATCCGGTGGAATTATAGTCCATGCTCCCACACAAGATGGTCGTGGATACGGCATGAACACAAAGATGGAAACTGAAGGCGGCAAGAGAGGTATGCCGGCAGTTTATAACCAAAGTGCTCCTGGTGAGTTTATGGAACCAATGGATACCGTTGCTGCTGCTGAATTGGTTTTTCAGTCTGGCAAGTTTGATCTGAGGACCTTTGACGGTATGGGTGTATTTCTCAAAATGCTTGGTTTCACCAGAGTTAAAGTCTTTACCGACAATACCCGCAAAATCCAGGCTCTGGAGGATACTGGCCTCTCAGTAGAACGCCTAAAGACAAATACAGCTGCCAATGCTGACCTGTCAGAGGAAACATTGGGCCACATCCGGGCTAAACACAGAACCGACCTTTATTTGGATGATGATTCTCACCGCTAGAGTTTTAACTGTTTTAAGATGACCTGATGTTTGTTATATTTTAAACAGGTATTATCCATCAACTAGAAAGAAGTCATGGGATTCGGCGAACTATTTGGACGAGGGGGAGGTAAAGAAAAAAAGGGAAAAGGAAATAAATCATCGGTTGGCCGGGCAGCTTTAAAGGGATTTGAAGGCGGTGATGCAAGAGTTGGAGAGCAGCACTTTTCTAAAGACAGAAATAGAGTTAGGATGGTCGACAAATATGGGCGGCCAGTTGACCAAGACGGCAACTTGATCTGATAACAAATTCCGATTTAACGATTTCTACTGAGTTCAAGTGCGGTTGTGAGAATATATCTCTGATGGTATCATCTGGGGACAGGCTGATTCTCAAAATATCAATTACTTCTCATTAGATAGGAAAGCACCTCTATGACTGTGGAAACGCAAACGCACACGCTTGACGTGGAAACCCAGCCGATAGATAAACTGACTGGTTGGGTTGAGGCCCCGGCTGAACCCAAGGAGGCCACCGCCCCAGGCAGAACCTACGAAAGTTACAAGGCTTTAGGCGGAATCATCAACGTAGATGATTACAACCACGCCATGAACCGGCTTACCGGCAACCTGCACTTAACGGAGCACACTGCTTATCTGGAAAGTACCATTTTGCAAGCGCAGCACTTAGCAGACGGCATCAGGATGGGGCTTGGTAAAAGAGAAGATGGCAGTTATAGCCCCGTTATTGAGCTCTACGTTATTCTGCGCCGGGACCTCGAGGAAGGTAGGGTTCAGTATCATGGTCAGCTCAGTGATCAAGCTATTTTTACCGAAGTGCTTAGGATGCTTGGCTATCCCAAAGCTGTTCAAGCGATGGTGGAAAGATACCCGACAATTGAGTTGGTTTACAATCACGGCGATAAAGAAGAGCAGTCTAGTTAAGGCTTGCAGCAAAAAATTTCAGCCGGCTATTCTTAAATCATAAAACAGGCTGTGCATGATGCTGAGTTTTTCTCCCATTATGGTCAGTTCTTGATCGGATTGTGGCAACCCAAATGGTGGACGATCTTCCTCCGGTTCGCGCAATACTTCAAGGCAGCCATGCAGGCTTCTTTCAATTCTGGATATAAGGTAGGTTCTAAAATCACCTAGCAAAGGGATTTTTCCGGTATTCAGAATACTTGGTATCGCATAAAGATTGAGCCACTCACGCACGGCTACAGCACTTTGCTCTCTGGTATTAACAGCAAAGCTGCCTAGTGAGAGATAGATATAAGGTGATTGTGTGGTGCTGTTCCAGCCATAGCCATCACGCTCATATCGTGATGAGCCTTTGCCTGTCTTTAGATCAATGCCTAGATAAACCAAGTTTTGGTTATCCCTGACTAGTAAATCAACACCTTTTTGGCTGCCTATGCTGCGCTCCAGTGATTGTGGAGTGAGTTCAAGTGTAAAGCCGGTGTCATCTAGAGGATTTCTCAGGGTTAGGTCGACCATGTGCTCAAGGGCAATTGCTTGAGAAAATTCGCGGTTTCGGGGTTGGCCGGCTATTAATTGCTCCAGCAGCCGCTTTCGTGAATTTAAGAAGGCATCGCTAGATGTAGCTTCTACAGGTGGTTTTCCATTGGGTGCATTGGGAGGCTCAGCATGATAGGTAGTTCGTGAGGGATAAAAAAGACTCTGAATGAATCTATACGGTACTTCTAATTCAGCCATTAGAGCAAGTTTACTCAATGACCCATAGCACTTGCAAGTGTTGACTTGGAGCTAAATATTTGTTCTTATTTTTTGAATAAAATTGCAGTGTTGGTGTCAGCCATGATGCTGCGAGATATTTTTTTCTATGTCTGTGAACGCCAGTTTTTCAAGTGTGATTATCTGTGTTTGCTCTCTATACCATGGTGGTACGACCTCCAGGGCGTTTTCTTTGCTATCCGCTTCAATAATTACCCAAGCCTTATGAATGTCATCTGAACAACCCCATTCTGCATTGGTCAAGAAATGCGAACCGGTGCTTCTGAAGATACTGATAGCCTTGAGGCATTCTTCCTTGCTGTTTTGGTGGGGTATTTCAATTAGGAACCTAGGCATAAATTTAGAGCCAGCTTTAATAATTTCAAAAAATTATGGAAAGAGCGTTAGAGCAATGCAATAAGCGGGCAAGAAACGCTTCCATCTGTCTCTGTGCACTTTCACTTTGCTATAACCATGCTCTCACAGCTTTTTTATCTCAATATCTTAAAGTAGGCTCATTATGGTAGATACAACATCAGCCACAGAACTTAGTGCCACCACCAATACCACGGCTGACCCGGTAGAAGTGGCCGAGCAGATCAATGATTTAGCAGTTGCCATTCAGGATTTGCAGCGGGTGGTTGCCCAGCATACAGAAAACTGGCAAGCCCTAATTGATTATCTTGAGGGGCAGGATGCCCTCTACACAACGCTTAGAAATGCAGTGAACAGGATGTCAGTGGAGGAGCTCAGGGAAGCTTAGTAGTATTTTTGATGACAGCTTTTATTCCTTCCCATGTGCAAGTTGGAACGAACAATTCTTTACACTCTTAAATGATATGATATGATGCCTAAATAATTATCCCTAGGAAGGCATCTCATGGCTGAAACACCTCGTCTTTACTATACTCTGGAAACAGCAGATGAATGGATCAGAAAACTATTCTTCTATGATAGCTTGGGCATGTTTGGCACAGCTGCTCCTTTCTTTACTAAGGAAAGCTCCAGAGAAATTAAATCAACAGCAGCTTTAATATCTAAGGCGTTGGAAGCTTGTATGATGGGGCTCAGGGTAGAAGATGTTGGTGGCAGCGCTGGTTCTTATAAGCTGCTCAAACACTCAGCTAAAGAATATTCCAGGCCGGAAAAGAAAACTCACCAGGCTCATTTTGCTGGTACTATGGCTTCTCTTGCTTTCCGGGAATTATCTAGGGCTGGTCGCGTTAGCTATAACAGTTTTAGCCATCGGGCTACTCAGCCAAATGATGAGATTGGCAAAGTGGAAACAGTTTGGACCTTTAATGAAAACACTCAGAACCTAATTGTCAGGTTAGAGCGTTTACATCAGTCCTTCCAATTCTTAATGTTAAATCCTTCATTAGTTGTCTCTCATCCAATGATGGCTCTTAGGACCGGACATGTGCTTAGCGCCATGACAGACATGATGGGCAGAAGGTCGGATTTTGGCCGTCAGGTGATTGTTCGCGATCCAAGGGAAACAGAATAAGCAAAACTATCCCAATCAGAAGCGGATCGATTTTCCAAAATTTCTGATGCGTTAAACTTGTTCAGAAAGCACCGTACCGAGGAACTCTTTTCCTTTCATGCAACAGCCGAGGTTGTTCATGTCTGCACCTAGTACGATGACAGAAATATGATTCTCGTCGCTGAGTCTGGCAGCTATCGGATCAAAAGGAGTATTCATGCCCGGAGTCCACTCGTCACCGACCATAGCCCTGAAATCTGCCCAACTCATTGCTTCTACGGCTGTAGCACTTGGGTCGACTTTGGGGTCTGCGGTATAAACTTGGTTGGTGTTGGAAATATTGATTACCAGCGAGGCATTGAACCTTTCTGCCAGCTTTGTAGCCACATAATCAGTAGACCAGCCTGGTTTCCAGCCTGAGGCTACGATAACTTTGTAGGTTTCGTCAATTAAATCCTCTTCCGGGTTAGTCACAATGCTTGGTTGAGCCACATCCCTAAAAATTGTCCTGACTAAGTGAGCGTTCATTCTAGTGGCATGTATGCCAAGCCAATCTTTATCTTCATTTGGCAGATTGCCGTCCAGGACATCAGTGCCGCCGTCAATGTACCAGCGGGCTGGGGCACCGCCTCCGGTTACTAAGATAAATTGCCAACCTTCTTTAATATAACTATCCACAAAACTCTTCAAATCCTTGAGAAAACCAGTATTTATTTCATTTGGGACTATTAGGGAGCCGCCAACTGAAAGAATAATCCGCTTAGGGTTGCTTTGATCTACCGAGAATTTGGGCATCAGGTCCTTTTTATTTTAATAAGTATTGATTATTTCAGCTCGAAAACCTCTTCTGTTCCTTGAACGATTGTACCTTCATTCACTTTTTCTTCCTCAATGAAATTTTGCACATCTGCGGTGTTGTGAGCATGGGTGAAGAGCATTTTGTAGGGCTCATCCAATTCACTTAGGGCTTCGGTAGCCACTGGGTCGAACGCGCCATTCATGCCCGGCCTCCAGTGTTTCTTGCCTTTGGCTAAAATACCTCTTTCAGTCAACGCGCTAATACTGGCTTCTGCAATAGGCTCTGCATTAGGGTCGACCTTTGGGTCAGCCGTGTAAATGTATAAGACGTTGGAAAGAATTACTATCAATGGCTCATAGCCTTGTTCCCTGAAGATGGCTGCCGCTTCCATGGCAACCGCATCAGTTGACTGGCCGATTTGCAATCCTCCAAGTGCAATAGCAAACTCATCATTGTTGCTCATGAGTTCCCTGGCTTCCTTAGGAGAGGTTGGTACTCCAGGCACAACTGAAAAACCGTGTTCTTTGGCTACTTCACCCATTTGGGCCGCATGTTCTTGAGTAGCTCGAATGCCAATTCGGTCTTTTTCATCAGGGTCATCACTGGCTTTTTGTAGTTCCCGAACCCGGGGGCCGCCGCCAACGATAAAGGCTGCTCTGGCCATAGTGGCCATAATCAGGGGTCCTAATTCTTGAAAAAAGTTGTTGAAGTACTCGGCGCTGGCACCCTCTAGGTTAGTGCTGGCAGAGCCTCCAAATTTAATGATAATTGCTTTTTCTTTCTCCATTTTGTAATACCTTTAGACTAATATTACAGAATTATTACGTGATTTTATCATAATATTTATTATTTTTAAGTATTAAATCACAAAAAATATAAATATAGGTCATAAATACAAAATTATTATCCGATATATGTTGGAAGGGAACGCAGGGGGGACGATTATTGCCTGGCTTTAATTTAGATATAAGCCGCCGTTAACATGAATAGTCGTGCCGGTTAAGTAATCAGCTTTGCCGGAAATCAGGAAATATACTGCTTCAGCAACCTCGTCTGGTTCACCAAAACGACAGAGTGGTATGTTGGAGATGTATTGTTTTACATCATCTTCCCTCATGCCTTCTTGAGACATAGGTGTATCTGTTGGCCCGGGAGCTACAGAATTGACTGTGATGTTGTTTTTGGCCAAGTTTTTTGCCAGGGCTTTGGTTAGGCCGGCCAGACCTGCCTTGGAAGCGCTATATCCTGGATCGCGGCTGCCCAGGTAAACAGATCCGGAAGTAATATTTACAATGTATCCTTTGTTTTCCTTTTTAAAGTGAGGGATCACTGCTTGAGAAAGATAGTAAGGTGCGGTTAAATTAACCGCTAAGCATTGATGCCAAAGATCATCGGTATAGTCATCAACGTGAATGCTGGGATAGATTCCGGCGCAGTTTACCAAAGCAGCAATTGTGCCCCAATCCGAGGCTACTTTTGCTACAGCATCAACGATTGATGACTGATTATTTAAGTCTACTTGATGAAAACGTACAGAGTCTTCAGATAAATTGGTTTGCGGCTGCTGCAGGTCGAAGTTGGCTACTAGGAATCCATTTGAAGCTAAAAGCTTAACTATTTGTTCGCCGATGCCGCTGGAACCACCCGTTACAATTGCAGTTTTTTTCGAAACCTGTGGTTCATTCATCGGCCTAACTCCTTGTTGATGGCTGATACTATGGATTTAGTTTCCTGCTCAATTAACTTAAGGTAATCTTTGCCCTCATGGCCTTTTTTGGAAAAAGTAATACCGCGGGAAGAGTTGACTATTGCCCCAAGCCCGTCATCGTTAAAGAAGTTCTTCAGCCCGCTTGCGTTGCCTCCCTGGGGGCCGATTCCTGGTACCAGGAAAATTGAATGGGGTAGCTGCTTTCTGAGCCGGCGGGCTTCTTCTGGAAAAGTGGCACCGACAACAGCGCCGATGTTGGAGTAGCCGTCTTCGTCTAGCTGTTCCTCCGCATGCCTGGCGATAATTTTTGCCACGATCGTAGTGATTGTTTCACCGCCAATTTCAAGGTTTTGCAGGTCTGAGCTGCCCGGATTGGATGTTTTAGCCAGAATAAAGATGCCTTTTCCATGTTCTTTGCAGGTGTTGATAAAAGGCAGCAGGCTGTCCTCTCCCAGAAAAGGATTGATTGTGACGCAATCCACATCATAAACCGCTGTTTCTTGGCCGAATAGGTTGCTAGTGCCCAGTAGTGAGTTGGCATAAGCTTGTGCAGTTGAATCAATGTCACCCCGCTTGGCATCGACAATTACAACAAGGCCATTTTCCTTGGCGTATTTAATTGTGTCCCAGAAAGCTTGTAAGCCGGCCGGTCCGTATTGCTCATAAAATGCTATCTGAGGTTTAACAGCCGGTACGTAAGGAACCACCACATCAATTACTTGTTTGTTGAAAACTGTGATTGCTTCACCGGCAGCAGCAAAGGTTTCGTCGTGATTCTTAATTGCGCTGCTAAGTATAGTTTCAGGCAGCCATTCGAGCCGCGGGTCAAGTCCGACGCAAGCTCTGGAGTTTTTTTCTCGGATACCTTGGTTTAATTTGGTGCTGAACATCATGTGTTGATTTTAAAATAACCCAGGTGAATTATCTAGGTCTTTTATTGAGATATTTAGGAAATCTCCTTTAACATAACACTCTGAATGTGAGAGCAGATTCCGGCTTGTCCTGCAAAGCCGGATCGGCCATTAAAAAGATCGCAATCGCACTGCCAATTGTTGCCATCAGTAGTCACAGAATGTTTGGTGGTATTTCCTTGAACCTGGAAACCGGTTTTAGTTTTTGTAATCTTATTGTTCACTAAATAGGGAATGGCGTTGTCAAATAATTTTTGAATCTGTATATACTGGTCATTGGCTATATAATTTCTTACTTTCCTTACCAACATGCGGTTTTGTTCATGGGTTAACTTGGGAAGCAATTTTAGCCCGCGCACCATGGACTTCAGGGTTGGCGACAGCAAGTCGCGGTTCTCTTCAGTCACTGTGATCAGGATGACGTCGGTATTCTCTTTAAATTCAATCGACCATGGCTCGGGATCATAGACAATAGTTCCCAAGAAGTAAGAATCACTTTGCAGCAGAGTTCTTACCGCCTGTAAAAATTCTTTTGAAAAAGCCTGCATTCTGCCGATTTCATCAACAATTGTTAGGGAAGCTGCCTCCCCCGAGCACTTCAGGAGTTCGGGGACAACAAAATTATCGATTGCATCCAGGGAAACATGGTATTTATTGCCGACCATGAACTGGCTGTCAATGTCTGTGACATGGGCAATTAGTTTGGCTTCGCCCGCAAAATTAACGGATTCGAAGCCAATCCGTTCTCCATCTGCATTTAGAAGCTGCCGGGTAAGGATGCCACAAGTTGTACCACGGTAATTAATGATTGCTTGTTCGACTAGAGTGCTTTTTCCGACTCTTGGGTATCCGGTAAGCAAGATTTTCATAATGTGCATTATCCTTCATGAGCGCCAAAATGGCTAGCAGTTGTCTTGCGTATTATAAGCTATTAAATCAGCAAATTAGTCCATATAGCCAATAATATTGACTTATCGGCCGTATCATTATAAAATCCTCTTTTACATTTAATGAGGGAGGTTGTGAGCAATGACAAGACAAGGTCAAATCAAGAAATTGGCAGTCATCGGCCTAGGAGGACAAACTCAAAGTGAGTTGATTCCTGCCGCCCTCAAGCTTTCCAATAAATGCAAAATTGCAGCAATTTGCGACATCAACAAGGACTTTGTTGACCAATCACTTAAACTGCTTGTTGCCCAAGAATCTCCGGTTAAAGTTTTTGCCAGCTACGAAAAACTCTTTAAACAGGTAGATGCCGGCAAGCTTGAGTTAGATGGCATCATTGCATGCTTGCCGCACTTTTTGTATGCAGATGTGACTAGGCAGGCTCTTTCTAGAGGCATTATGGTTTTTAAAGAAAAGCCTTTTGCCATCAGTTTGGCTGAAGCCAAAGAATTAAGCTCACTGGCTATCAAAGAAAATGTCCAAATTTACACTGTCACCAAAAGGCAGTTTTACCCTTCCTACAAAAAAGGCTTAGTCTTGCTGCGTGAGGGTTCCATTGGCAGCCCTTACCTGTACAGTGCCCGTCATTTTATTCCACATGGAAATATCTACGAAGGCTGGAGAAGCAACTCAGAGGCAGCCGGCGGCGGTGTCCTGATGGACATGGGCTACCATTTGCTGGAAGTTATTTTAAGGTATTTCGGCGATGTAACTCAGGCCAATTTGCACTGGACCAATACGGCCAGACCGGATTACAGCTATGAAGTGGAAGATACAGCCATCATCCACAACTGGCACCCAATAGGTGTTCAGGGCGTGTTCCAGATGGCTGCCCTTAGCGGTCCAAAAGAAGAAAGTATTGAAATCCGTGGCGTTAAGGGTAGGCTGGTAGTAACTAAATCAGATGTAACCCTCTACGATATTTTTGGCAAAGAACTTGAAAAGCACGAATTCGACACTGATGGTGTAGCTGCCACAGCCGAGGCTTTAGAATTATTCCTGGATGACAACAAGTCTATCTGGACACAAAACATTTCACATAATATGAAAATTATGAGAGTATTAGATATGGCTTACGACGGAAGGTATTCATGAGTGAAATTGCTTTGGTTACCGGCGCTGGCGGCGGTTTAGGGACAGCTATCTGCAAAATTTTGGCTGGCAATGGTCTTGGCATTATTGCAGTCGACCTGATGGAGACTGAGAAGCTTAAAGAACTCTTGTCAGAGATTGATTCAAATCTAGAATTAGTGCTAGGCGGTGTTGATTTTTCTAAGCCGGAAGCCGTCGTGGAAGCAGTTGAATCATTTCTTCCCAATAAAAACTGGACAGTCTTGGTGAATAATGCCGGCATTAGCATTGGCGGCAAACTATTGGACAGCACTGTTGACCAGTGGAACGCCATGATGAACGTGAACTTAACCGCTCCATTTGTACTTAGCCAGGCTTTTGCCCGCAATGCTGAGGAAACAGGCGCCAGCGGTTCAATCATCAACATTTCTTCTATGGTTGGCATTGTTGGGGCTAAAAAACCAGGTTACGCAGCTTCCAAAGCCGGCTTAATCGGCCTAACAAAAGCAGTAGCCATGCAGGCCGGACCAAACATCCGCTGCAATGCTATTTACCCGGGCGCTATGAATACACCAATGACAGCAGACTGGGATGAAACTACCAGAAAAGCAATTGCCAAAAATACTCCAATCGGCAGGATTGCCGAACCTGAGGAAATTGCCCGGATTGTTGCCTTTTTGGCAGACAGCGAGCAATCAGGTTTTATGACTGGTGCAGTGCTTAATGCCACCGGCGGCCAGTACTTAGGTCAGTAAAGTTTAATTAACAGCATTGCCCGCACAAAACAGGGCACTAATAAAAAAGGTTGAGCTCAAATCTGAGCAAGAAAGAACAGCATGAAGCTTTGCAAAGAGTGCAGGCATGTTCGGTATCAATATGACTTAGTTGGGCCGGCTGTTATGGGTGCAACACCCCACTGTGCAGATAAGGGTAACCCGCACCAAATAGGCACACCGGAACTTTACCGCGGCTGCCCAAATTATCAGGAGACTTGGCTTAGAACTTTAATGAGATTTCTTGGAAAAAGAAAGAACTAGATTATAAGCATCTACACTCTCTGGGAGGCGGTCTTTAAGCCTTTAAAATATGATTCATATCTACCAAAATATCTGGTTTTGCGGGTTGGCTGCCTCTGGAAAGACCACGCTTCTCAAGTGGCTTCATCAAAACTATCCTGAAGCAAATTTTCTGAACGATTCTGAAGAAATTATTGAGTTTGTTCAGCAGGATACTGAAGAAAACTACCACATTAAACCCACAGACAATACCTTTCTCTTAACTGATTCCGCAGCTGTTCACCATAGTGTAGAAAGGCTAATTGAAAAAGCGGCCGGCTCAGAAAAAACCAACATAATCGAGCTTTCCCGCGGCCTTGACCAGGAAGGAATAGTAGATTTTTCCTACGAATATCTTTTTTCTCAGTTGCCTGATGAGGTCAGAAAAAACTCACTCTTTGTCTATGTTTACAGCCCGTTTGCTGCAAGGAAACAAAGGAATAGCGGTAGGCCCAAGCTCAATGGAGAAAAGCCCGATGCCTTTACTTCATTTCATTGCCCCGATGAAGCGATGGAAAGATTTTTTCAGGAAGATGACTTTTTTGAAGCACTAAAAAACAATACTGTTGATTCCTTGGTGCTCTCAAATATATACTCACTTGAGGAATTTTATAGCAAAATTGAAAAAGCATTTGGAAACTGAATTATGGCAACTCGTCACGAAACACTTCCGGCATGGAACGATAAGGATTCAGAACAGAAGCGCGAGGTGCTTGAGCAGCTGTGGCACGACCTTACGGTTTATGCGGCTGCAAAGGGTATATCCTTGGATGTTGAAGCAGATGTTGATTTCAATGGGAATCACGATGCCGTCCGTCAGCAGATCTTAGCAAAGTACCGCGAAGTACTGCGTGAGGAAGCAGAACAAATATCGCAGTTGCTCAAAGCTCATCCGGCTGCAGATGCCAATGAAGAAGAGGGCATCCGGAGAATTTTGCAGTTATTGGAAGACAATCCCAATCTTTTCAACATGAACTGTGAGCCAGGCCATTTTACGGGCTCTGCTTTAATAGTGGATGTTAATGCAGGAAAAGTGTTGTTGCATCTGCATAAAAAACTTGGCAAATGGCTGCAGTTTGGCGGCCATGCTGACTATGAAACCAATTTGTTTGAAGCGGCTATAAGGGAAACTAAAGAGGAAACTGGCTTAGAAGACTTGTTCAGTTTGGCTGATGATTTCAGTAATCCAAGCCCGGTTGATATCGATACCCATCTCATTCCTGAAGGGAAGGGCAGGCCGGAGCACTGGCATTTAGATTTCCGCTATGTGCTTGGGACTAGGTCTCCTGAGGCAGTAATGGTTGATGCTGAGCATGAGTCTGATAATTTTGAGTGGTTTGCATTTGATGAGGCCCTGACGTTGACCGACAGAATAGATCCGTCGCTGATGCGCTTAATAAAAAAAGCCCAACGTTTGTACGTCGAGCTGAATTTCTAAACGCTAAATTATTTTACTATCTGGGCAATTTTTAGCTGTCCTTGGGAAAGAATTAGGTTGTTAGCAATCATGGCCAGTGTTTCTGCGTCTGTGTGTTGCCTGCCACCGGAGCCCGTGTCAATCGCCAAGTATTTCCCTTGAGAGTCGGGAAAGACGGCCAGTGCGTGCTCTCTCGCACCTCCGCCATAGCGTTCAACCCACAAGTATCCGGTGACTTCTCTATTCGGATAATCTTCCTCGAAAGGGATGGTTCCGCTAAAAAGCTGGTTGATGTCATCTGAGGATAGTATTTCAGAGGGTTCTACTATCCAATTGATAAACAAACCATGCCTTTGAATTGCTTCTATCCGTGGAACAGGTGGTTTGTGAGCACGGTCTACCTCCTCAAAACAAATGTTGGCCCCTAAAGCAACCAAAGATACCTCAAAACAGCCATAATTAAACCCACTGACAACCAACCTGTAGTACAACTCTACCGCAGCCTGGATATTTGTGGAGTTTGCTAAATCTGTGCAGCCAGACTCAACCATTCCTCGCCTCTTTTTCTAGTTTTCTGGTAATATATGTTAAAGGATTTAAGTAGTGAAGGGGGAATTAGCTTAATAAGAAAGTTGAGAGGATGTAGTGGTCTTGGCTAAAGACTGCTGCAGGGCTGAATAACTGCACTAAGGTTTTTCCTGGCGCAGGTTTGTTTCAACATATTCACAAAAGTAAAAAATTTTGTTATATAATCGCGAAAAGCTGCCCGTTTCTCAAACTTGTAACTTTAATTAGTCAAACCTGTAATTGACTGTATTAGAAAAGAAATGTGGCTGATCCAGAATTAGTACCTCAGAAGAAAGCTAATGGGGAGCTGTATGCCTTTCAGGAATTGGAGGGCTTAAGTCTTCTTTTTAATATGGCGGGATTAGTCCTCGCCCATTTTGCACCCACGCAAACAAGCATTATTTTAGACAAAACTGGTAGGCCAAGCAAAATAACTTTAGGTCCGGATAATGACGTCAACGGTTTGGTCCACAAAGTTAATGGCGGTGAGTTTTCTGTCTTCGATCAGGGTTTTGCATTTGCTCATCCGGACATAATTGAAATGTTGGAAGACCGGCTCAAAGCTAGGTCTCTGGAAAAACTTTTTGGAGTTTCTGCAACAGAATGGGAAGCTTTTAAGCTTAAGCTGCAGCATTTGAATTATGAGCTTCAGCTCCGGTTTATAGAGGGAGTACCCTTGGTTTTGTTTGTTGATGCCCAAACAGGTATGCCTGCTCCCTATGACCTGAATACCAGCCACATCACTTGTTTGTATTTTCCTGATTCTGTTTTGGAAGCTTTTGACATTCAGCCGGTCGATAAACAAGTGTTTCAGAAAAAGCTTGATGATGAACTGCTAACCCTTTTCCCAGAAATCCGCATGGTCGAGTACTGCGATGACATCTTCAACGATATTCAAGAGTCGCTCAACGATAGGCTGCCGGATATTGACGATCCACTGCTGCTGACCGATTTTCCATTTCTGGAAGGAGAAAAAAGAGAGCAATTTATGGCTCAGGTTTTGGACTATCTGAATCCTTTTCTGCAGCCATTAGGGCTTAAAGCTATTCCGGCGGAAACAATTGTGCCTTCTTCTCAGGCATTTGGTCAGGTGGAAGGAAAATTCCCTTTAGTTGATGTTTTAATAGTTAAAGACTGTGAGACACAGGGGATTACTATTCCCGGTATCAAGCTTCTGGCAGAGGATGCAAAAAAGAAGCCAAGCAGGAGTGGAGATCTTGAGGCTGAGGAGGAATCGCCGCTAATTGTTTACGACCAAGTTGGCGCGTTTACTTTAACTGAGGAGAGTGCGCCCCTGGGTAAGCGTAAGCAGCTCAATCGGCTGGCTTCCCGCCAATTCAAACGCTATCACCCCAGTTTTGTAGACAAAAATGTTATTACAGTGACCCGCGAGGTCCTGGAAATGTGGCAGGAACACGGTTCTCCGCTGCCGGATGAAGCAGCCATAGAGCAGACAGAACAGCTGCCAACCAGAAAAACACTCGACTACGGGCACATTGAAATTTTTCAGGATACCGAGCCTGATGTGCATATCTACGGTTTTGAACCAGGCGGCAAGTCCCATATTGGGGGAACCCAACTAACCGTGGTGGTAGATTACAACGGCACTAAGAGGGCAGTAATGCTCGACTTAGGCTTTGTATTTCCGGAAATGTCATACTTAAGAGACCTGATGTATCAGGCGCAATATCGGGACGGCCTTGAGCCTTGGTTAAGGTTAAACCAGGCTCAGCAAACCCGGAGGCTCTATAGGTTGGATTTGATTTTAAATTCCCTGCGTCCTTCAGTAATGGAAACAATGGCCAGCATTAGCCGGGGAAAATCGGAGACCAAAGCCTTTAATAACAATCATGAATTCATTTTTATGGAGGCTTATCACCGTCTGGGCGAAGAGGGTTTGATTAACTTCCTCAAGGAAAATTATCCGGCTATTACCATGAAGTATGGTGCCGGCAACGAGTTGGTACGGATTCTGGAATATGCCAGGAGGAGGGAGAAGGTTCTATATGCCCAAAAAACTATTTTTGATGGCATTTTTGTTAGCCATGCACATCAAGACCATACCGGGCTGATTGGACTGGTTCGGCCAGAGTTGGAACTCTACCTTACATCCGTTACTAGGGCCATGTTAGCAGCTGACCATCACATGGCAGCTTCATTTTTGGTAGCGGATAGTTTTTACATTAGAGATAGAGACAGCGGCCTTAAGCATCATGCCGGTCCCGGCATACGCAGCTATCCGGTGATTGAGCGTCCTCATTCAACCTTGACTCATGGAGAGCGCCTAGAGATAGCTCCGGACATTTTCTTAACAGGAATTGATGTATATCACAGTATTCCGGGAGCTATGGGTGGGATTCTGGAAGTAGAGCATAAAGGTAAATTGTTGGCTTCAGTCGGTTATCCTGGAGATTACAGAGACGGCAGATTTTTTGAAGCAGTCGGTGAGCGCGGAGGCGTGGATGTGTTATTTATTGAAGGCACCAACCCTCATAACGACAAACTTAAAAAGGACTCGGCAAAATTCTCAGAAGCAGATGTAAAGGAGAACTTTATCCGGGCATTGGCAGAGGCCAATGAGAGGGAGGCTCTGATAGTTACCGACATCATTAAAAATAATTTTGAACGTTTGGACCACTTGATTGATGCAGCTGTCCGAAACGGGCGGACAGTAGTTTTGTCACCAAAGTTAGTCATGAGGACAGAGTTTTTGCAAATGTATCACACCACCAATGGAGTGCCTATCCCGCAAATGCATTTGCCGATGCTTAAGGTGTGGAAAAGGCACATGTCTACCTATGGAAAAGAAGAGGAGAGGGCTTTCCAGAGCTATGGTTCGGTTTCAGATGATGAGATTACTGCCAACCCGCAGCAATATATTTTAATCAGGGATAGCAACGAGAGGCCAGACACTTTGAATGGGATTGCTGCCGAAAGAACTATCTGGATTCAGAGCAAGTACGGCCCCTACGAACATGCAGCCAGGGCTTATCAAAATGCACTGACCAAATATGCTGATGACCGCGGCTGGGAAGTCCGTTTTTCCGGCTATCATGCCAGCGGTCATGTTACCGCTTATCCAAGCGACCACGAAAATGCAGAGGAGGGTGTTTTAGCCGAGTTGGATCGAGCCGCTGCCAATGGCCGCTTGGCAGACAAAATGATCTTTGGCCATACCCAGAACCGGAGGATTATGGCTGAAATTGTGGATACATACCCCCACCTGCAAAAAATCGAGAAGGTGCGGAGGTCTAAACACCCGGTTTGGAAAGAAACACTTCACACCAGTGAAAAATAATCCCAAATGTTGTGATTACAGAGTGTTTGTAGCCCCAATTAAAGATATTCCAAATCCCCTCCGAAAGTTGAATAACCCTCATTTAGCTTGTTTAAAGTTTCAAGATCATCCTCATCAAGTTCAAAATCAAAAATATCCAAGTTTTCATCTAAGTGTGATTTTTGGTTGGCCTTCGGCAGTGGTATTGTGCCTTGCTGCATGTTCCATCGCAGCAAAATTTGTGCCGGAAACTTGCCGTACTTATCAGCGATTTGTGCCAGAGTTTTGTGTTTGAGTTTATGGCCCCGGGTCAGCGGACTGTAGGCTTGGATCACGATTTTATTTAGTTCGCAGTGCCGCTTCATTTCTTGGCTGAAGCCAAACGGGCTCCACTCAATTTGATTAACAACAGGCACCTCATTGGTGGCAGCAATTAGTTTGTCAATTTGTTCAGTAGAGTAGTTGCTTACACCAATATCTAAAGCCAGGCCTTCTTCCTTGGCTTTAATCAAGCCTTCCCAAAGTTCCTCGCCGGCACCGGTTTTGGGCGGGCGGTGGATTAAAATCAGGTCGGCATAATCCTGCTGCAGTTCTTCCAGATATTCATGAACTGCTTGGTAAGCATTATCATCTTCTTCTACTTTAGTAACCAGAAAAATATGCTTCCGGTCTATATCGGTTCTCTGCAGTGCGTCGCCGATTCCTTGGTGAGAACCATAATCGCTGGAGGTATCGATCATCCTGTATCCTTGATCGAGTGCATAGAGGACAGTACCGGCTACGTCCTTGTTAAGTTTCCAGGTGCCCAGGCCGATTTGCGGCATAGCCCTTCCGGTATGGAGCGTGATTTTGGTTGCTCTGTCCATAACATTTTAATATTAGGATGGAGATGTGAGTTGCGGAGGGCAGACAAGTAACAAAAATGTAAGAAAATATGTATACTACATTTAATGGACAAGGAGCTGCTGAAAAACTTGTTGATTGTAGAAGGCGCGGATGGTACTTACGCAAATGCATTTATTGCCTGTGGGCTGATTTTTTCAGCAAACCACATAGTTAGTACTCCAACAGAAATGATGGCTTTGTCGTCTCCGGCTACATCTGAGGTGGGATTCTTTTTTTTTAGCCAATTGGAAGGCCGGGACTTGGCTCGAGGACATTGGCCGGCTGAAATTCATGGTTTTGAGGCTGCCCAAGCAGAGGTGGGAGAGTCAGTGAGTGTGATTGGTTATCACGGGCCAGGTAGAAATACTTTTAAAATTGAAACGAATGTTGTAGAAGTCGACTCGGGGGGTGCTATTGTAGTTCAATGCCAGGAGGGACAGCCTGCATTTCAGAAGGGCATGAGTGGCTCCGCTGGTGTAACTTCCAAGGGGCAAGTAGTTGGCGGTCTAAGCCGCAAGGCCGGACCCGGCAGAGCCGTGTTGGAGCCCGTGGCAGCCTAAGGCTATTCTGAGCATTATAATTATTTTCTATTTAATATTAATCCCTGCACATCAGTATTTTTGCCGTTGCCAACTAACAGTGAAACAGGCTAAACTGTAGTAATATTTTTTTACAGCCCTGCTTTGCTAAGGCTGTGCGGGGCAAGAAGGAGGTGGTTAGTATGAGTCGTACTACCAAAAGAATAGCCAATACCTTTGCCCTGGCTACGGCAATTTTGTGGATAGGCTGCAGTGTTTTCGCATGGTTGCTGCCTGATTTATACCGTCAGGCTCTAGACCTGATGATGCATAGCATGAACGTCACCACAGTCGGGTTGACTGTAAGTGATTTCTTGTTGGGTGGCATAGCTGCAGTGGTTACAGCCTGGATAGCTGGTTTCGTCTTCGGCTGGTCCTGGGAATTTGTAGGCAAAAGAAAATAAGTTCCGCTGCAAGTCAGCATCTAGAAACTAAAGGCCTAGTCCATTAAAGAGATAATCGAGCCACAGCTGTTGCACTTGTATTAAAGTGTTAGTGGTTTGGTTGTTTCCTTACTCTCCTTCGAATGCTTGCTCCAAGCCGGCAATGTTTAGTTTTTTCATTTCAAGCATAGCCTTCATGGCGCGGCTAGCTTTTTCTTTATTTGGGTCTGACAACAGTTCGTTAAGTATGGTGGGGACAATTTGCCAAGAAACGCCAAACTTATCCTTAAGCCAGCCGCACATCTCTGCCTCGGGATCGGCAGACAGGCTAGCCCAGAAGTGGTCAACCTCCTCCTGAGTATCACAATTAACAATAAGGGAAATTGCCTCAGAAAAAGTAAATTTGTGTTCATCGCCGCTGTCCATGGCTATAAATTCCTGGCCATCCAATGTAAAGACTGCGTGCGCTACTTTACCAACAAGTTCAGCTTGGACCGGCTGGTCTCCCATGCTATCTTCGTATCGTGCAATTTGATTAATGGTAGAATTTTTAAAAAGTGAGGTATAGAGCTTCATAGCCTCCTCGGCCTTACCCTTAAGCTTGCCTGCAAAAAGAAAAGAGGGAACGATCTTAATTGGTTCTGGGTTGTCAGACTGGATTAGCTGCCAAGAAACTCCGTATTTGTCCTCAAGCCAACCATATTTATCGCTGAAGGGGTATTTGTCCAACTCCATCAGGGCCTTGCCACCTTCACCCAACTCTTCCCAGATACGATCTACCTCTTTTTCAGTATTGATTGGCAGGGTAAATGAAATAGCCGGAGTAAAGGAAAAGGCCGGTCCGCCGTTAAGGGCTAGTAACTCGTAGCCGTCAAGAGTAAAGCCAATTGTGAGGACGCTACCCTCCGGCATACCAGAAGCTTCTGCTGACGCTGCATCATAATGGGATACCTCATTAATTGATGAGTTATTAAAGATGGTTGTGTAAAACTCCACTGCTTCTTCAGCGTTGTTCTGAAACCAGAGATTGGGGATGATTTTTTGCATTCACCCAGTTTGGACAAATTAGGTGTGAATCAGTTAAGAATTTTATTTGAAAAAGGTAAGAGCCTAGTTTCCGCAGAAGTAAAATGAAAATCACTCAATTTTTCGTTCTTTATCCACCAGAATTTTGATTATTACCCCTATCCGCGGTGAGACAAATTGGGGATTGAGTTCATCTCGGTTGGCCAGGATGTAATTGGCTGCCAGCTCATCGATACCATATGTAAATTGTTCACCGTTGAGGCCGCTGGCAGCCGAAACCTGCGCAGGATGTCTTAGTGGATGCAGCGGGTCTGCTGAAAACATTGCTCTGAGAATAGCTTTGGACTCAGGGGATAGGGTGTAGTAAATGTTTCTGAGCGCCCCTTCTAAGCTGAACTGAAAATGGGCAAAAAAAATCTTTGCTTGCCGGTCATTGTCCATGGCTAGGATTACCTGAGGAAAACGGTACTGCACCAGGTTTCTAAGGGCGCTGATGCTTTTGGTGGAAATAATTATATCGCCGGCATTGAGTGAATAGTGGTCTTCAGTTTGTCGGACAGGGTCTTCGATAATGATTGTGGTCGGTACGCTTACCTCATCAAAAAGCTTGCCTTCTTCTCGGAGTTGGACAAAATCCGGAATGTGATAAACATCCCTTTGTGCAATTTCTGAGATAGCCAGCAGGATTAGTTCTGTTGATTTTTCTACCAGCATTCTCTGGCCTGTTTCAGATAGGATACCAAGGGCGATCAGTTGAAGTATATCAGTTTCATAAAAAAGCTCTTCGAGCTTGGTTTCTAGATTGTCAGGATTATGGATTAGCCTTATGATTCTCTCGTTGCCGTTTAGGCTGGGCATATAGGTATATATTACAAGGGTTATGTAAGAATATAGTAAGGGTTTAGGCTGTGTTAGTAGGGCTTTTAGGTTCCTGTAATATAATGTGGCTCAAACCTGCAAGGGTAATAATTGAAAGGCAATGATGGATTACACCACTCCTGAAAAGAAACAAATTGTTTCCAAAACCATAGAGGCTCTCAAGCGAAATGGCATTGATGCCATGTTGGTAAATAGTGCTCAAGAAGCCAAAGATAAAGTCTTAGTTATGATTCCTGAAGGTTCTGAAGTGATGACCATGTCTTCAATCACTCTGCAGGAGACTGGGCTTGCTGAGGCGCTTAATTCACCTCCTTATGATTCGGTCCGCACCAAATTGAAGCAGATGGACCGAAAAACCCAAAATCGTGAAATGCAGCGGCTGGGGGCGGCTCCTGAGTGGGCTGTAGGAAGTGTGCAAGCAGTCACACAAGATGGGCAGGTTCTCGCTGCTTCCAATACCGGCAGCCAGCTGCCGGCTTATGTCTATGGTGCCGACAAAGTAGTTTGGGTGGTAGGTACGCATAAAATTGTCAAAGATGAGGCGGAAGGGCGTCAGAGGATTTATGATTACATCGTGCCTCTGGAATCTGAGCGGGCTCGCCAAGCTTATAATATGCCTGAGTTTAACACCAACGTCAGCAAACTGGTTATTTTTAACAAAGAAACTAAGGAAAGCAGAATTACCTTAATCTTTGTCGATGAAAAATTGGGTTTTTAGTCAGAGGTCTTTTTGATGCAAATTCAATCAAGAATAAAAACCTATAATATTGACATTGCCATACATATGGGATAATATCCTGATACATTTGAGAAATATGCGCATCAGCGCGCTTAATTTCTCTGGTGTAATATTGCACCTGTTCATTAACATTTAATTCAACAGCTTTGTAGGCAGCAGCGCTTCTATAAAAATTTGTAGTTGCGCTGCTGCCTACGATGGCAGCCCTCCCTGGGGGATCCAGGCAACAGGAGTAATCTACTGTGTGGAGATCAGCCATAATGTTTTGGCTACTATGCAGTGGCATAGTAGCCGCCCTGGCATACACGAGATTTGCCGGAGACATGGTATCGACTGTGTCATCACCAGCCTATGGTGATGCAAGCCGGTACCTGAACCTGGGTGAAGACCAGGATTCTGTCGAGATCAGTTCCCCGCGACCGTTTAAGCTGACCCAAGGGGAGAGATTCCTCTTTGGCCAGCCCTACGGAGAGCAGTACTTCATCCAGGCGGATGAAGTGAGCGGCGTCTGGGCAGTCGAAACCGGTCGGTATATAAAGGTTGAGGCAACCAACCCTGATGGCCAGCCAACCTCTGTGGTATGGCAGACCGGCCTAGGGGCCAAATTAGCCTCAGTCTTCCTGGCCATTGTGCTCGGGGCAGCCTTTTTTTTCCTCGGCCTCTGCCTGGCCATCATGTTGTTGATGTGAAGCCAGGTGCATTATCTGCCCCCTCCAAAAGAGGGGGCATCTTTTTTGTCATAAAAAAGGGCCCGGTTGCCCGAGCCCTCTAATTTCTTGAAAATCCGCTTATGCGTCAGGGTTCATAGCCTGATCAACGATAGCGCGGACTTGGCCTTTTGTCATGTACTCACCGTTTGTAAGTTCAGCAGCTGCTTGGCGCAATAATGCCATGGCAGCAACTTTTTGTTCAGGTGTGTGAAGATAAGCAGATAAGGCCTCTTGCAGATCTGGGTTTTTGATTCCCATCGGAATACCAACAGGCTTAGAAAGCTTAGCAAAAACTTGCTTAGGAGCCTCATTTCTCCATGATGTTTCTCTTCTATAGCTCATCCTGGGATCACCAAGATAGCTTTCTTTGTTGGCTGTGGCACTCATAACTGCCTTTCTAACTGATAAATGTTCTGCATAATAACATAAGCATCCTAGAATTGTAACTATGATTAATTATAATGATTCATTTACGCTACTGCGGGCTATGCTACAATGCTGGAGCAGCCCATTGGAGGGCTATTTTTATAGATTTAACTAGCAAGGAAGTGCTATGGCAGGCAAAGAATTATTTCAATCACTCAGAAGAATGGTCACAAGATCAAGTGAACCACAGTTGTCTCCTCAGGAATTCATGGCTCTGCAGATTGCTGAGCAGTTAAAGGATAAGTTAGCGCAGCCGGAAAATATTTATGCTAGGGCTCTGGTGGAACGCTTTGCCTTTGGTGCCAAACCATATTTAAAAAAGCTAATTGAGCGTGGTTTCCAGATTAATAGCCGGGTGTTGCCGGTAGATGTTGACCAGCTTTATTTCGGTAGGTCGGGAAGCCTTTCCGGTTCTGATTTTGTACCAGTTTTGGCTATCCATATTTCCCATCCGGATCTCAAATCTGCTATGACTCACCAGCTTTATGCGGGAGTTCATCCGGACGTTGATAAGGTCAAAGAGTGCGTGATGGTCAACGGAATCCCTACCTTTTCTGCTGATGAAACAGCGATAGTCCTTGAAGAACAAACAGAGGGGTTTATTGAGTAAACCAATGGAATGCGCGGCTTCTGAAAATTTGTTATAGTGTGTTATATGCAAAAAGAAACTAATGTTCTCCGGGAAGAGGTTGGCCAGTCAGCTATGGTACTTCGTCTTCAGGCCGTTTGGCAGGAAATTCGCGACCGGCTGGGTTTAACAGAGGTTGGCAAATATGAAAACCTCATGATGAAAAGGGATTTTTCCCGCGAAAAATGGGTAAACTTAGCTCTAACCGACATTGAGCGCGCCGTTGCCAGCGGTTTGCTTGATAAGGATAGGGGTGCCGCGCTGGCTGAGGCAGTCAGAAAGAAGGCAAATGCCCAGCAGAGTGAGAGTAATTTTGGACGCTAGCCTGACTTTTTAGTAAAAAATTTTTACCTGCTATTTAAGTACTCCACCAGTTCTGCTTGTTCATCATATAGGTTTGGATCTTCCGTCATCACATAGTACTCTTGAGTGGTTGAAAACCATTTATTCGTACTCATGGTGTCGAGTATGTCGGTAATTTTATTGATCCGGTAATCAATAATCCAAGTAAGCCGATCTATTTTGTCCCGGTGCTCTGAGTAGAAACCCCCGAAGTTTTTGAGGTTGTTCCAGCTGGGCTGAACATCTTTAAGGTTGCTCAGGACATCTTCCCATGCCTCGATGGTATCTGATGAATAGTTTGGCGGTTTATATCCCGCGAAATGTTGGATTACCACTTGAGTGGGGCAGCCATTTATTTCCCCTTCAAATTCTGCAATTCCAATTTCCTGAAACTGAGCGTCTAGCAAAAACTCCTTTGATTCTGGAAAAGCAAATTGGTTCTCGAGCAATTCTTCAGCATCATAATAGCCGCTAGTCGGGGCTTCACCCCAGACAATGTTGTAATATCCTGCATCACGCATGGCTTTTTCCATGGTGTAGCCGCTTTTGGTAGCCTCAAATGAGAAATCATCAAACTCGAGAATTTTTTGTGCCCTTAGCCGAGCCGATTCATTTAATTTTTCTTGGTGGGCAAGCGGCTTAAGGCCTGCTTCCAGCCTAGCTTCGTTTAAAAGCTCAATGTAGTCTTTAATCTCAAGGTGAATTTTAGAGCTTTCTTCTAGATCTGCGGCTGTATCCCGCCAATTCCAGCTGAGCCTGCCTTCTTCCTGTGTTTTGTACGGAATCACATGATCAACATCAAAATAATCAATCATACCGAGCTCATGCCTGGAATCCCCGCTGCCCTTACGGTTGTCTCCAATTACAAAAAGTTTGTTTTCAGGAACCGTAAGTTGAATGCAGTCGGGCAAAAATTCACCGCCAAAAGTTGACCTGGCTCTGGCAATATATTGTTCAAGCAGAGGCTCACCATTGAGATATAGAAGTCCATTCCTGATTTCAACCATGTCTCCAGGAAGAGCCACCACTCTTTTCACAAAACCGTGCTTTGTGCCGTACTCTCTTTCAGTAATCTCGGCTGTTTTCTCATTGTAGAAAGATACAATGTCGCCGTGTTTTATGGTGTAGCTAAGAAAATCTCTGCCGAAGAGATGAAATCCCCTGGGGTAACGAATCATGCCGGGAGTGTCTACAATCTCTTGAGTTTGTTCTTGGGCAGTTTTTCCTTGGCCTTTGGGAAAAGTGGGGTACATAGACCCGGTGCCGGCTACAGAGATGGGATCCGTAACCAGGTTTAATTCCTCCATTGTCATTGCTCCTGCAACGTAGTAGCCGCCGATCCAAATCGGCAAAAGGAAAATCAACACGGGTAGAGTAATGGCTATTTTTTTGAAAGTTTTTTTAAGCAAATGTTTAAAGGATATTTTGGTCCGTTTTTTTAGCCATTTGAAAAGGCTGAGAGGACGCCAGATTTTAAGCAGTATTATCAACGGCAGCAGTGCCAGGGCAACCAAGAATTTAAACCTGTTTATGAAGAAGGTAAAAATATTTTTCTTACCTGGTTTCTTTTTGCTACTCTTAAGGACTACTGAGGTGAGCATCATTGAAAAGCCCAGAAAAGCTATTGACCCAACAGTAACCGCAGCAATAATGGCTAATAGCAGGTATTCTTCAAGAACGAAGTCATAGCCAGCCGGACCTTCAAGTATGTACTCTCCGGCCATAGCGAATGCAGTAAATGCCAGTATCGACAGGAACCAAATAATGCCAAAGACAAGAGTTAGCTTTGCTGGTTTAGAGGATTTTTTCCAGAGCTGGGCTGGCTTTTTAAACATAATCACCATTATGGGATGATAATAATTCATTATATAACGCCAAAATTTGAAAGAGTAAGTGGCAAGTGAATGAAAAATTGATCGGTTAATTAGCTATAAAGACCTATAATAATTGACTTTATTAAGTAAACTGATACAATCTATATCAATTCCTCTGCGTATGTGGAGGTCGTCCGGATGAAACCGGATAAGGAGGTGTTGTCTCTGCCTCTTTCAGAGACTCAAATTAACAGGAGGTGCCGGATGGCATCGCAAATTGTTAATGGTCCAAGCTTATTGGATCTCGTGCTCTCCCTCTTGGAGGGGGACATGAAGATCCGCAAGCAGGTGATCTTCACCCTAGCGGGTGGAGTCACCTTTAACCTGTTCGTAAACGGCCTGGTTCGCGAAGATGGTTCCGGCGAAAGCTGGATTATCAACGGTTACGAGCCTGGCCACGTTGCGCCTGTGCGGATGTACTACCGCACTGACCGCCGGACAGGAGTTGTTTTCGAGTAAGCTGAAAAGCTTGCTCAAACTCCTAGCCCCCACCGCGAAAGCGGCTGGGGGCTTTTCTTTTGTTCTTGCATTTTTAGACCAGGATTATACTGCTCTAATCGGTTTTTATTTGATGCTAAACTAATAGCAATGAACGAAAACAGACAGCCGGACCAGGTGTCAGATGAAGAGTTTAATCTCGCTATTCGCGTTATTTCTAGAAAAGAACGCAGGAGAGCAGTGATAGATGGTAGTGTAGAGGTCAAGTCTTCTGATTATGAACCTAAGCGTATTACAATAGTTGTTGGCAACACAGGTTTGCAGCTGGCGGTGTTTGATGAGGAGGAAAGCTACCACATTGGAGGAGATTTTATTCCAGGCGGCCATATGGAGGCCGGGGGAATTGGGTTTTTGCAGGCTATGAAAGTTTTTTCTTATGCCATGCTCAAGCTTCGCAGCTTTCTATTGGAAGAGGGAGTGTTGGAGATTGGCAAAATTCATGCATTCAACTCGAAGACCAATGATGTTTTTGCAAATTTTTTAATACGGCTTTTTGAAAAATCAGGCCAAAAGGATCTAATTAAGCTTGACAGTACGGGAGAAAGAGTAATTATTGCCTTAGATGCGCTGCTAGAACTTGATGACAGCAATGAGCTAATTAAGCGTTTATCCGTTTTTGCTTCAAGGGCTGAAGGCATGGAATTTGATGCCTTAATGCCGCTGGAGGAGTAGCTGCCAAAGGTTGTGAGCTTAGTTAATCTTGGAAAATTTACCTATTAAGTTTGTTAAGCAAAGATCCGCCGGACCTGGGTATTGCTGCCCTGGTTCGGCTCAAAACTATAGGTTTAAATAAAATATTTATTCAAGTGAGCAGAGTATGAAAAGAGTTCAGAGGGCTTGACGCTTACACGCAAGCCCTCTGAAAATACGGTTATTATACCTCCGGCCCATTGCCGGCCGGGGGGTCTCCCAGGAAGGTCATGGCGGTGACCATGATCAAGACAGCCAGAACTATTATCACCGCCGCCATCAGGGGAGTGAACTCCTCCTCGTTGGTCGCCTCATAGGCGGCCAGCTTGATGGCGGTCGGTGCTTCGCACCTGCCGTCACTGATGACGAGCTGGGTGTTCCCCAACTCGCCCTCATGTTCGAGTTCGGCATAGGCCCACTCGAGGAATACTATCGGTTCGCTGCTCCGCACATAGAAGTGCAGAGCGGCTGCTTCGTGCTCCTCGCTGGACACAAAACCCTCTTCGCCTGTATTCAGGCGGTAAAAGAGGGTTCCACCGAGCAGCGTGGCGTTGCCGCCACGGCTGGCCACCATGTGAATGGTGGCTATGTCTCCTTCGCATGCCAGGGTGATGGCACCTTGGCCGGTCCACTCGACGGTTGTGACCTGCGTCTGCAGCATTTCTGCTGCACCAACGTTGCCGGCGGTGATTCCGAAGATCACTGCCAGCAAAAACAGCAGGCCAAACAATAGAATGAACCAATACGTTGCGTCTCTTTTGGTTTCCATCTTTCCTCCAGGAACTGAACGGCAGGTTTGAACTGCCGCCAAATGTGTTAACCCCTAGGACAATTCCTAAGGATCAGCTGCTTCAGCCTCAGGCATTTCTGCCCGTTGCTGAAAGCAGAGAAGGAGCGTTTTTTAGCAACTATGTTGTGTTCGTCACTCTCTCTCTGCTTTCAGCAATCGGCTGCAACTCAGGAGAATCAATCTGGCCAAACCAGGGTAGTTGAAAAGATTCCTGATTAAAAACCGTATGTTAATGTTCGGATTAACCTTTTTGGCTGTCTGCGATAGGCAGCAAATGGCCAATCCAACCATGAAAAAATACTATAGGATTATAGCAAAAATCCAATAAATATTCAATATAGGTGGAAATAAAGGAAAAATTTCTGATCATATCTGCGGCGGTCAACTCTTGATCAAGTTATTGGTCAGCTTGAGGCTAGAGGTTTTGCTGTTGTTTGGTCAAAGTAGCGCAGACTCAGTGAATTAAGCAATTTTCCACAAATCACTATAGGCTTTACACAACCTATAGTATGTAATATAATTCCGTTTTGTGCTGTAGGAATTGCTGATATCGCATCAGAAAAATCCTCAACACAAAAATTAAGTTCTTGTTCTTTAAAAACAGCAACAGATGGCTTCAATGCTACAAAGTAGGCAGCGCAGAGAATGCTTGGGCATTTTTTGCGCTGCCTATCTGTGGGCGGACAATCCTGGTGCGATCCAGGCAAATGGAGTGGAAGATGAAAACTTTCTGGAAGGCCACGGTCCTTTGGGCCCTGGTCTGTGTTGGCCTCTGGTACATGTTTCACAGCATGCGCCCGACGGCAGAAAGCGTTTCCGGTCGAGTCGTGACCGCAATGGTCTACGACGGCTGGAACGTCGACCTTGGCGAGCAGGAAGTCACCCTGCGCGCCGCTGACGATCAGTATTTTGAATTTTCAGGTAACAACCAGACACTCAGGGGCATGCCTCAGGACCCGCCGCTAGGTTTTGGTCATGAGACGTATTTCTCCCTAGAGGAGAAGGTTTCCGGCCGCTTTAGCCTAGTGCAGGGAGACTCAGTTAGTCTCCAGGTGCTGGGTACAGACGGCCAGGAAGTGGTAGTAAGCACTACTCCCAGCCAGGCTGCCAAGGCAGACTATATGGTTAGGGACATCCTTTCCACCGTCGCAATTTTTATAGCGGCGGGAGTCTGGTTCTACATCCTCTGGAAGCTGGTGTAACAAGAACATAAGGCCCCCTCTCGCGAGGGGGCCTAGTCATTTTAAAATTGTTGCTGTGAAAGAAATACCAAGATAAATTAGTAATTGCTGTTAAATATCCCTGCAAAAAACCGCCCTGCAAGAGCTTAGCTGATCTTCATCCAATTGGTAACCGATTTCTTCCATTATTTGAACCATAGTATCCAAACCCCGGTGGTTGTAGCCTAGGTCTGCAAAAGTATCTCCCTTTTGGGCATAAGTCAGAAACTGGATAATGACAGATTCTGTTCTTGTTGCTGGGCTGTTCTGAGTTGGTTCTGGTGGAAAGATGGAAATCTGCTTCGGAGCTTCTGCTTGAGCAATTTCCACTCGATCTATTGAGACGCCGGGAATAAATTGAAGGCTTTCCCAAATGTGATTAGCCTGGGTGTGATCAAGGAAGGGCGTTTGTTCAGATTCCCGCTGAAAAATAGCAGCAGCTTTTAGGTCAAGATAGGTTTCTGGAGAGTTAAAACTAGTCATGAGCAACTCCTGTATATAACACTAATGCAGATTATATCACTGATGCGATTATAAATTTATAACGCCGGTAACTCGGAAAAAAATGGTCAAACCCCACTTTTTATCCTTAAAAAACATTATTGTGATATTAAAGATTTATTACTAAAAATTAAATAAATAGTGATCTTTATCACATATTATCCTAGGAGTTGTTACCTTGAGGAACGGAGTCCCTTTTGCGGGATTCTGGGCACCTTAAATATACACAGGCCGTGAGTACTTAGGAGGTCTATGATGACAAGAAAGCGTAAAAATCGGGGTGGGGCCAGCCGGTTCCAGAATGGCGGACAGAGCCAAGCAAGTGACTGGGCAGTCCGCGCCGCTGCGGGGCAGTTTGCCAGTGCAGTGGTCAAGCAGAACGAGCCGGTTCTGCAGCAGATGTACAGGATGAGCGAAGGGGGAGGCGGCATCGGCTCTTCCAAGTCTATCCTGGCTGAACTTCAGGGAGCTGGTGTCACTAGCCACAGTGACATCGCCACCAACGGAAACACCGCCGACATCCTCCTGCACGGCCCTAAGGGTCCATCGCACATCATGCGGTGCAAAATCTTAGAGGGCAGCTACGTCACCGACGTAGAGCTCTTCCGGCGCGTCGACTAACGAGCGCCAACCGAAATAAAATCAGGCCTGTGGGTTAACAACCTCTACCGGGGGAGGTGCGGTCAGACGATCAGCACCTCCCCCAGCCTCTACCAATGTTTTAACAAATTCATCTGTCCATAACCGCCCAACTTTTAGAATGGCAATTGTCCGGTAGGGAGTGCTAAAGCTCTCAAAATGGTTTCTGGCGTTAGCAGCCTCATAACCGCCGTCATCAGCAATGAAGTGACTGTCATCACTGAGCACCTGGTGTTTTAAGATTGCATAAGGATAATCAAGGCCCTCAGTGGATAGAGATTCGTATCCTGGAAGGACAAATTCCGGAGCTTCAAATTCAGCAGCCATTTGTTCACCAATTAAAGTTTGTCCGTTACTGTTTAAGCTATATCCAGTCAGGCTGATTCCCCATCTGGGAAAAATCTTTTTAATTGCTGCGGCTGACATTTTATGGTCAACTAAAAGTTTGTCCGGCTGGAGCAAATCGGAATAATCTCTTCTGGCAGAACTAAGGAGTGTATCAACGTTTGGCAGCTTCAATTGTGGATAGTATTTCCGGTAAAGCACACAAAGTCCGACAAAAAAACAACCTTCGCGGGTTTCTTCCTGAAGTTTGAGAAGCTCCTCAATTACAGCCTGGTTGTGTGCGTCAACTTCAGCCAACACAGGCTCGAGCAGAGTTGACCTTGATTCAGGTTGATAATGAAGCGCCGCTTCTCTAACAGCTGTGGTAAAGAAATTGTCTATTTCAGCCGCAGTGGAGTTGGGGTTCACCATTACCTCTGGTTGAGTTTCCGCAAGGAGTTCGGTCATTAGAAGATTTGGATTTTCTAATCCTAGGAGGATACAGCCAATTACTAAAATAAGTGTAGTGGATTTATTGGCTGTTCAAAAGAGCGAATTCACTTAGTATCCAGAGGTTATTATGACGAAAAATTGTTTATTCACCATTTTTTCTACCTTACCTAACAACTATAAACAATCACTACTGGTTGAAAATTTATAAAATTGAGTATAATTCAGTGACAATGATTAACAAGGACAACGAACGGAATGGCCACTTAGATACTGATGTTTTAGATTGGGATGCAAAGTTCGGCTGGCTTCCTAAGGAAGAAAGTGGCGAGCTAATCAATGGGGTAAGAGAGAAGTTCATCCGAGATATTAGCGAGCGGGTAGGTGTAAAAATCGTTCTGTTTCCGGCATTAGCAGATATTCAAAACCTTCCTAACATCATAGTCTTTCCTGAATTTTTGGATGATCCAAGAATTGTGGAAGATTGCAGAAGGCGGGGGATCACTGACGGCGATATTATTCTGCTCAATGGCAGCGGGGAAACTCTAAGCGAGCTGCTGCAGAAATACTTTCCGGAAACTCTGCTAGACGAGGATTATTTTGATGATGGCTTGAAAGAGCTCTTGTCTTTGGATTTGAATTTCTCAGAAGCTACAATCGAAGCATTCGCTAAACTTAACTTTTTATCAAGAATATTGTTGCTTTATCTGGCCTACCAACGTTCAACCACCTTTTATCCCATGGATGTAGTAGCCATTTCAGGAATAAGTGAGCTTAATGCCAATTTACTGATGAAAAGCCTACAAACCTATGGTTTCCTTAAGCAATCGGGCCCTGGATATCAATTTGTGTCAGACAAAGTCCGTAGGGTAGTCAAAAAAATTAACCCCAACGATTTTCCGCTCCACTTATAATTCTTACAAAACTTTTTTCTTTTCGTTATAGAAAAGGCTTAAATTGATGCATAGTAATAAATGTATTAAAGGAAGTTTTATGGCTACAGAATCAGACAGAGGCCTTGGAACCGGTATGATCGTCGGCATCCTCATTGTTTTGGCAATAGGTCTGTTTATTGTTTACTATGTTGGCGGCGGCTCACCAAGCCCGCAGCCAGGACCTGAAGTGCAGGCTCCGAATATTCAGGAAGGCGGCCAGGATGCTACAGACATCAATATTGATGTTCAAGAGGGTGTTCCTAATGGTAGTGTAGAGTTGGACGCTGGTGGAGATTCCAGCATGGAGCAATAGGCTCCCAAATCCTAAATCGGCTATTGTTCTACTCGGTTGAGAAGGGCTTTTTTAAACTCCGATCACAGTAAAAACCTTATTCTTTGATTTGGCGCCCTTCTCTAGGTACACTTGGTTTTTCTTAATTTCAAAGAAATCGGCTAAAGCCTCAATGATGGCTTGATTGGCACGGCCGTCCAGTGGAGGTTCCTTAACAAAGATATGAAAGACTCCATCTTTATCCGGTTCAGTCTTGGATTGCTTGGCATTAGTATGGGCTATCACTGATATTTTCATTTAAGTTAATTTAACAGATAAGCTTCCTAAGAAAAAAGTCCGTTTGACTCCCCCACTCTTTAATATTAACATATGAATATGAATTCATATAAATGTTGCAAGCCAAATACAAAAGAAAAAGAAAATATTCTTGCCCAATTAGAGCTGCTTAGGCTCATTTCCGATGAAAACCGCCTTCGGATTTTATGTGTTTTACAAAATGGTGAGCACTGTGTTTCCGAACTAGTGGGGCATGCAGGAGTATCTCAAAGCTTGGTTTCGCATCATTTGGCGGATTTGCGTCAGGAGTGGATTGTTCTCCGTGAAAGACGTGGTCGCCGCATGTATTACAGTTTGACGGAAAAAGGCTCCGCTGTGATGCTGCTTTTAACTAGACTATCTAAGAAAGAAGGCAGGTTATGACAATTCAAGTTTTAGGTACAGGCTGCCCCACTTGTAAAAAACTACATGAAGTAGTAGATGCTGCAGTTAGAGAAATGGGGCTTAAAACCAAAGTAGATTACGTCACGGGACCTGAGGCAATTCGGCAGATGCTCTCACTCGGAGCCATAAGCAGCCCTATTTTAATGATCAATAGCCAGATAGCCATGGTTGGTTTTAATCCTGACAAGGAAGCAGTTAGGAAGGCTATAAAACTACACTTGTCAAAGGTATAAGATGGATATTTTTGTGCCCCTGCAGAACTTGGCAGATGCTATAACCTATGGTTGGTTGAGTTTGGCACGGGACAGCTATTTAGCCAGCAGCGTGAATTTCTTTATCTATGACGTGATAAAAATCGGCATTCTGTTGATTGTAATAAATTATGTAATGGCAATTACTCACTACTATTTTCCGATGGAAAAGGTTCGTGATATTTTGACCAAGCGCCGGTGGTATGGATTGGATTACTTGCTCGCAGCCTTGCTAGGTGTGATTACTCCATTTTGCTCCTGTTCATCAGTTCCTCTCTTTGCTGGGTTTTTGGCTGCAAAAATTCCCTTGGGAGTGACTTTTTCTTTTTTAATCAGCTCACCCTTGGTCAATGAAGCGTCATTATATTTGTTTCCGGCTATTTTTGGCCTAAAAGCTACCTTGTTATATAACATAGTCGGGATTGTCATAAGTATGCTGGGAGGTATGTTGATACAAAAATTGAATTTGGGAAAGTATGTTCGAGATGAGTTCATGCAATTTAAATCTCGAAAAAAAGTTGAAGCTAGGTATGAAAGTCAAATAGTTCCCCTTACAGCTCTTTTGAAACTTTGGAGCCAAGAAGCTCTGGATATTTTCAAAAGAATCTTTCCTTACGTATTATTGGGAGTTGGTCTGGGAGCGATTATTCATGGATACGTACCGGAAAGGTTTGTATCGGAATATTTATCAATTGATGAATGGTGGGTGGTGCCGGCAGCTACAGTTATGGGTGTGCCACTATATGCTGGTTCTATAACAATTATTCCGATTATAGAGGCCTTGATTTCTAAAGGTGTGCCAATGGGTACAGCTTTGGCTTTTATGACCGCTACTGTTACATTGTCCCTGCCTGAAGCGATGATGCTCAAAAGACTGGTTAGGTGGCAGCTGCTTGCTGTTTTCTTTAGCATTACCGGAACAGGAATAATGTTGATCGGTTATTTATTTAACTGGTTGATCTGAGCAAAGTTGATTGGTTGAACTATATATCTTTTGCACGTTTAGCAGATTTTTACAGAACCCTTACCTATTTAAAGCTAAATACAAATTTTTCTCGAACTATTATAGGTAGAAATGAAAAAACCTTTGATTGGATTATTAGTAGTGATGGTGGCGGTTGCTTTGGGAACCTACCTTTATTCAACAGAATTCCCTGACCTACAGGCTCCGAACGATGAACTAATTAGTGCGGATCCTTCGCCGTTGGTTTTGGAGGATCAGGCAGCCAACCAAGATGATGTGCCCGACGGCTGGTTGTTCATGGAATCTGAAGAGCATGAATTTTCTGTAGCTTATCCGCCTGAAGTTGAGGTACAGGACCGGCAGGACGAAGGTGTTGCATTTTTGTTTACCGGGGCAACTCAAGCTCAGGGAACTGAATTATTTGATGGCTACGTAATAACCTTTCGTCAGGAGGGCTATCAAGATGATTCATTTTTAACTTATGTGCAAAGACGCCATGCTGAGCTTGAGGATGAGCCAGCAACCTCAGAAATAACCGCAGTGCTGCCGGTGATCGTCGCTGGTTACTCGGGCTTTGCCTTTAATGTTACCGGTCTAGGAACTTTCAGGCATGTTTATATACCTAGCGGTGACAAAGAGGCCTTGCTGATTACCTACCTTGTGGCAGACCCTGAAAACTTAGGTTATCAGGAAGATGTTGACATGATGCTTTCCAGTTTATCAGTGGAAATGTAGCAATGATTTGCAACCAAGCTATTTGGCCATGGTTAAAACCATTTTAAATGCCTCTTGAGCTTTAAGTGAGTGAGGGGTATTGGCGGGCATTATGATTAGCTCACCTTTTTTTACCGAATGCAATTTTCCACCAATGGTTATGTTTGCCCGGCCATCAATAATTTTAACCATTGCCGTAAAAGGAGTGGAGTGCTCACTAAGACCTTGCCCCTGCGCAAAAGCAAAAAGCGTCACAGTGGTGTGTTTTGTTGAAACAATCTCACGGCTAACCACTGAACCTTCCTGGTAATTAATCAAACTCTCAAGGTTGTGCGGTTTAATTTCAAGACTAAATGGTAAATCAGGCATATATCAAATCTTTGTTTTGAGTTTTTGATAATTCCACCACATGAAAATAAAAAAACCTGCAGCCAGCAGCAGCTCTATGGTCTCTTCCCAAGGATCAGTATAAAAGCTACCTAATCCTTGGCGGGCGCGGACAAAGATCATCATGGGTATGAAAAAGCCAATTAAAATTGGTGGAGGAGCCCAGTATTTTATTAAGTTCTTGATTTTTTGAGAGACCCGGATGTTTTTAAGTGATTTAGCCAACACCCAGAAGAATGCGCCATAGAATGCCAACCAGAAGTATGCTTCATAAACATAGCCAAAAACTGCTACGTTATTGTGCAGATTGAGTTCATCCTGAGTATTAATGGCCGCAAGATGTTCTGGTGTTTCTACTCCCAATAAGCGCTGGCCCCACGAAATCTCCTCTCCTGCTACTAGGAATGTGCCCAAGGCAAACAACATATGACTAATAAAATACAAGAAATAGAAAGCGCCCATTGAAGCCCGTCGCTTTCTCAGGTGAATTAGGTTGATTATTGCCATGACAGACATCGCTACATACAAGCCAGCAGTAGCATATTCAACCAAGGCATCTTCCGCAGAAATGTTGGCGTACAGTTCAGGGAAGGATTTTGCAAACAATACTAGTAGGGGCAGAAACCAGAAAGGAAGGATAAATATTGCTTGATTGGATAATTTTTTAGGTGGTGCAATGTAAAGAGTTAAAAGTGCGAGGATGTTTGAAAAAATTGCAAGCGTATACAAGCGCTGGGGATGAAAGCCAAAGTTGTCTAAGACATAGTTGGGAGCTAGGTGTGCATCAACAGCCAAGATACTCAGGGCTACCAAAGTGAGCACTGCCACCGCCAAATATACCGCGGAGCTAAATTTCCTAAGCGGAGAATCTTGATAGAGAGCTTGATATAAAAGTAATAAAGCTCCGGATAAAACGGCGAGTTTTGTAGGTCCAAAACCTACTTGCGCTTCTATAGCTCCCGGATAGGTAAGTAGCTCAATAAAATAGGCCAAAAAAGCAATTGCAAGTAAACTTAGTAGAATTACAGTGGCAGCAAGCTTAAAGCGCTCTAATTTCCTCATCTTGGGTTTATCCTACCATGCGCGAAATATGCGGTGTAGTATGGTAAAAATTATTCTGCCGGGGATGGGTCGGCACCACATAATTCGCTGGCGCTGGCTATCTCATTAATTCTTTCTGCTGTTACCCTATCTTTAAGCAGCTCTCTGGCATTGTCTTGGCTGCCGACTAAAACCACTACGCTCTGGCCGTCCTCGATCGGTTGGGACAAGAAGTTATTAATAGCTCTATCCTCTGTGTAGCCGACTATATTTTGGTTTGGAGCTACTTCAAAGCCGATATTGCGGAAAAGGTCCCCCCCAAGTTGCCCCTGCCCGATGAACATGAACAACATCTCCAACCCCATCATGCAAATGCGCTTTTTCCAGCTGTTGTTCCTCAGGAGTTTTCTCTCCATAATCCGTAATGCCACATGGTTGAATTTCCATGTATTGATAATCAGAAAAATCTTGTTTTACACCATCTACATAAACCTGAAAACCAGCATGAAGGTGAGTTTCATGCTGGATACCAGCATCTTGGAAATAAAAGTTGGCTATTGCCACTAGCAGCACAAGAGAGAGTAAGTTAATGATAATTAGGACTTGACGCTTCATAGCCTTAAGGTCGATTTAAATCAGAATATAGCAAAATAATCGTATTGTATGATATCTCATACTTTTGTCTTACAACTTTACAATACTATACCTTAAATGAAAAGCAATAAAACCGGATTGGCTACTCCATTGATTATAACGGCTATAGGGGCTGTTTTGCTTGTCTTGAACAACTTCTCCATGCAGACAAACAGCGAGCCGGGATTTCTGGGTGATCGGGGTAAGGCCAGGACTGAACAGTTGGCTAAAACTGAGCCGCCGCCGGTTATTCTGCCTGAGGCTCCGGAAGAGAAAGTGCTGTCAGGCGGCTCACATACTTTCCAAACTTTCAACAACTGCGGCCCGGCCTCGCTGAGTATGGCTTTGTCTTATCATGGCATTAATGTGAACCAGCAGGAATTAGGCAAGGAAATCCGCCCTTTTCAGAATCCTCAGGGCAATAATGATGACAAATCAGTTACGCTGCAAGAACTTGCTGCCAAGGGAGAGGAATACGGGTTAGTGCCCTATCATCGTGCTGCTGGTGATAACGAAATGCTGAAAGACTTGATTGCAGCTGAGTTGCCGGTTATCACCCGCACCTGGCTAAATTTAAACGAGGATATTGGTCATTACCGCGTGGTTAAAGGCTACAGGGCAAACGGTGAGATCCTGGTGCAAGATGACTCTCTTCAGGGCAGAAATTTGGAATTTGCCTACGTTGAGTATGCAAAACTATGGCAGGCTTTTAACTATGAATTTTTAGTCCTGGTGCCACAGGATAAAAAAGAAACAGTTGAAGCAATTCTGGGCGGGAAACTTGAGCCCTCAGTGGCTTGGGAGGCTGCTTTGGAACTGAGCAGGCAGCAGCTTGAACAAAATCCTACCGATATTTATCCGAGGTTTAACCAGGTGGTGGCTTTATATAATTTGGGCCGGTTTGAGGAGGCTACTGCCGTTTTTGAAGCTGTAGAGAATCAGTTGCCCAGTAGGATGCTTTGGTACCAAATTGAACCAATTTTGGCGTACTACCACTTGGAAAACTATAACCGGGCAATGCAGTTAAGCAGCCGGATTCTGAATAACAACAACAGGGCTTTTTCCGAGCTTCATTATCTTCAAGGATTGATCTATCAGAATCAGGGACAGAATGTTGATGCCGAGGCTGCTTTTTCGAGAGCTGAGCAGTATAACCAAGGAAAATATTGGAGGGCTAATCTCAGTGGTATAGAATAATTAAACACATTTTCCATGAGGAAAATTTTCTTACCAAGCTCTAACTTTCTTGAAAGCTTGTTGCAGCTATAATGTCACGGTATGCTACCGGTGTTTAAAGATGTCTCTGGTTGGAAACAGGCTGTATTAGGAGGGTTGCTTCTGGCCTCAGTATTTTTGGCAGCTGTTTATATTAAAAATAATTTTGCCTCGGAAGAGAGCGGTGATCCGATTGGCCAATCAATATCAGCCCTTCAGCCACCTCCAGAAAACGAGCCATTTGCAGAGCTGACTATCCCCTATCTAAGGAATAGGGATTATCAGAGTAGGCTTGGTAGTCTGCAGATTTATTCTGAGAAGGAAAACTATAGTTCATTTTTAACAAGCTATGATTCTGATGGGTTGAAAATTAATGCCTTGTTGACCAGGCCAAAAGGCAGTCAGCCGGCACAGGGCTGGCCGGCAATCGTCTTTATTCATGGCTATATCCAGCCTCAGGAATACCGGACAACAGAGCGCTATCAAGACTATGTTGATTATTTTGCCAGAAATGGTTTTGTTGTATTCAAAATTGACCTCAGGGGCCACGGATCCTCTGATGGAGAAGCAACCGGTGCCTACTATTCCAGCGACTATATTATAGATACCTTAAATGCGATGGCAGCCCTTCAAGATTCAAATTTTGTTGATAGAGAAAACATTGGGCTTTGGGGCCACAGTATGGCGGGCAACGTAGTTTTAAGGTCTATGGTTGTGAAGCCGGAAATTCCGGCCGGCGTGATTTGGGCAGGCGCCGTCTATACTTACGAGGATTTTGGGCGTTTCGGTATCAGCGACGCTTCCTACCGCCGGCCGCCGGAAAATACACCCCGGCGCCGGTATCGAGACCAGCTCTTTGAAGCTCATGGCCAGTTCAATCCCGACAGCAATTTTTGGAGTCAGGTCTCCCCGGCTGATTATTTAGTAGATTTGCGTGGGGCTATCCAATTGCATCACGCCATCAATGACGATGTGGTGGATATCAGGTATAGCCGGAATTTAACTGAATTGCTGAGCGCTTCTGGAGCGGCTCACCAATTTTTTGAGTACTCCAGCGGCGGGCACAATCTGTCTGGCGGAAGCTTTTCTGAGGCTATGCAGCGAAGCACAGGTTTTTTTAGGGAACATCTGCAATAGAAACATTTGAGATTTTAAGTTAATGAGTGGTGCCGAAGCGGGCTGCCACGGGTTTTGTCCGCTCTCTGATGGCATGAATCGCAATAGAAGGAGCTAGGTCCTCGGGAGCGTAGAGAACAGTAAGCTCTTTTTTTGTGCTAACCTCAGTCACAAAGGCTAGAAAGGCATATGGCAGGTTGAGCATTTCACAGAATTTTTTGACCTCGAAAACTGTTGAGAGCATTCGGCCGGCAACGCGGATTTGTTCGAACTCCATCAACCAGCGTGGAATAATAATCCTAGAGGCAAGATGATAGTAAAAAAGTGGTGACTCATCGAGTTTATTTTGTACCTTAATAAAATCGATGCTGTCATCCGTAAGCAAATATAAAAAAGCCTTCAAGGCAATTCGAGTAGTTTCCTGCACTTCACTTTCCAGCATGTATTGATTGAAGCCGTGTTGATCAGGGTTTGTAGCAATTGAGAGCAGTAATTCTTTGAGTTCATTTTCTGCCATAAAAAAATTATATCAAAGTAGGTAGAAAACAAGCTTTGTCAAGCACCCCTTTTCGTAGACACGGTTTCTAAATAGTTGGCGTGGAATTTT
>CAYVXV010000008.1:0-49625 GCA_964455555.1 uncultured Pseudomonadales bacterium
ACGCAGGCTCCTCCAATAGCGACCGAAGTCTTTCATCTTACGATCGTATGCGGTATTACCCCGCCTTTCGGCGGGCTATTCCCCACTACTGGGTAGATTCCTACGCGTTACTCACCCGTCTGCCACTGTCCATCCGCCGAGGCGGACTTCCCGTTCGACTTGCATGCCTTAGGCACACCGCCAGCGTTCATCCTGAGCCAGGATCAAACTCTCAAAAAAAGTTTCTAAGATCAGTCCGAAGACTGAAGAATAGACTTAATTGGTTTGTTGGCTCTTTGTTTATTATTTACGTGACCCGATTTATTTGGTCATTCTATATTGCTCCGGCCAAGGTAGGCCGGAAGCTTTTCAAAGAGAATTAACGGATATTAATTAATTTCCATTGATAAACAATGATGGTAATTATTACCCGCTAATTTGCTTTTAAAACAATGAAGTTTCAAAAGACTGCGGTGTACTACCACCATGTTTATGTCAGAGTTCTATTCAATTTTTAAGGATCGAGCTCTTGGAAGAGCAGTTCCCTCCCTCAAAATAACCACAACATTTCAAAAGAACAGTTATTCTGTTCCGAGATATTGATTTATTTCCTGAGAGGGAGATTAGTTTCTACCCGCCAGAGCGGATGGACTTAATCTCATTGAGGATTTATATCTTAACATATTGTTACTTGATGTCAAAGGGCAAAAGAATGTTGTAAGATTAACTTAGAGAATAAAATAAAAAGCTGCTAAATATTTTAATTCTAAGTCATATGAGTGAAAATGCATCAGGGAGTAACCAAGAGACTGCAGCAAACTTCGGTGCGGAAGTGCTAGCCTACAATAAAGAACAGGCAGGCAGGGAGCTCCGCAGGGAAATTGAGCAGTTATATATTGATCTAAAACCTCTGCTGGAAAGATTCGAGCAGGCAGGCATTCCTATCGTAGCTACTAGAACCACGGCTATTTATCTGGCAGCCTACGAGCAAAACAAGCTTGATGCGATGTCCTCCAATTGGCGGGGCGGCAATATTCTTGATTTTGATGGTTTGGTGCCGGCTGAATTACAGGAAGACATAGATCGACTCCTGATGGAATTGCATAACGACGGTCTAATTGAACTGGAGCCGATTGAAAAAACAGAGGGCAAGGCACATGCAAGTGGTTTTAAGTCACGATTTTTTAGAGTGTTTACTATGGGAAAACGGCGAATTGAGCTTTTTGGTTCATTTGGGGTGAACCTTTCAGACACCGTGAAGGCCAAAGGCGGCGACAGCAGGCTGGAGCTTATGGAGATTGAGGTTGATGAATCCGGCAAGCCGGTGGCTTCAAGAGAAGGAGACTCTGTCAAAGAGCTTAATATTCATGACCGAGTCGTTTATTACTTTGCCGGCAAAGGACTGAGGGAGAGCTATAAATGGGAGGAAACTCATAACCCCAGCATGCCTGAGCAGATTAAAGCAAGGCTAAAGTGGGTTTTTCTTGGCAAACTTCAACAAGAATAACCTATTAAATTAAGAAGTTATTACTCCCCCGCCCAAACAAATAGTTTCTTGCTGATCGGTTGGGAAATAAAAGACCGCGCTCTGCCCTTCTGCAATACCTTTTGCCGGTTCAGCAAGAGTGACAATACCTGACTCATTGCTAATCTGCAGCTTGGCATTGAGTAACTTGCCGGTGTGCCGGATTCTTACTTGAAGGTCTTCCGACAGAGTCAGTTTCTTTCCCTCCCGATTAGACCAATGGATTTTTTCAACCTTAAACTCTTGTTGATAGGCTTCAACTCCAAAACCTACTATTAATTGATTCTGAGCAGGATTCTTCCCGATGACATAAAAAGGAGGAATGTTGTGTTTGGTGACTAAAGTGCCATCTGTGTTTTTAACCAAGCTGGTTTGGTCAACTGTAAAGCCGCTGCGCTGTCCGACAGTATAAAACCACAGTCCTTGATGCCTGCCAATGACATTGCCTGATTTATCAACTACTTCACCAGGGTTTTCACCCAGCCTTTCCTTTAGGAACTCATGCACATTTATATCACCTATGAAACAAATGCCAACTGAATCCTTTTTTGCAGAAACATGAATGCCGCGCTTTTCTGCTTCTCGCCTAACTTCATCTTTAGTTAGATCTGAGAGGGGAAACAAAGTGTGCTTTATTTGCGCATCAGTCATCAGGTGCATAAAGTAGGTTTGATCTTTGAAGCTATCCTTTGGAACCGCCAGATATTCAGCTCCATCAACAACTGCCTTTTTGGCATAGTGGCCGGTAGCTATGAAATCATAACCATTTGACATGGCCCATTCGTAGAACATGCCGAATTTGATTTCCTTGTTGCACATTACATCAGGGTTGGGAGTGCGTCCGGCCTGATATTCCTCAAAAAAATACTCTACTACTTTGTCGCGGTACTGCTTCTTGAAGTCAAGGACTTTGAAAGGAATTTCCAATGAGAGGGCAACTTTTAGGGCGTCCTGACGGTCTTCTTCTGACCTGCATCCGGGTGCTCGCCAGCATTCCAGAAAAACACCAGTCACTTGATATCCCTGCTCTTTAAGCAGGTGTGCAGCCAAGGATGAATCGACGCCGCCAGACATTCCCAAGGCAACTTTGAGCTGATTATTGGAATCTTTTGCTTTAGGCTGGTTAGTGGTTTTGCCGTTCATCATAAGTGGATTATTATATCAGGCAGAGGCAATCCTTAATTTCGAACGGCCCATTGGCAGTTCGGGTAATGGAGTGAGTTGTGGCCGGTATATTCAGTACCGCGCTCAGGTCTCGGACAAGTGCGCGGATGTAGGTCCGTTTTGAAGTAGTGGCGCGGAATGCTAAAACCGGCAGAGTTGCAGTGGATGAAGGAAGCTTTTGGAAGTACTCCTCCCAAGAAGTGACGCTTTCTGCTTGGCGGAAATTTCCTTTGACTAAGCCGATTTTTTCCTCAATTCCTTTTTTTAGTTTGACTGCCGAAATATCCTGGTAGGCAAGAACTTCCAGCTCAAATATTTCAATTTCTTGTGATTTGCTTGGCGGTTTGTTGTTGGCTTTGGCAAGGTCAAAATAGCTTTGGCCGTAAATTCTTTTGGCAGAAAACGAAGGGATCATCTGACTTTGCCGGCCTAAAAAGTTTGCTAACTTAGGCCTAATTTTTTCAACCAAGTCTTTGCCTGTTTGAGTTGGATACCAAATATTGTCTTTGGTTGTCAAACCCAGCAAATCATAGGAGTCAGTTGCGGCACCAAACAGTATTTCGAAGTAATACTCCTTTTTCCAAGCTGAGTATTTATCTTTATTAAACCGGTCATCACCGCTTAAAACTACAACTACTCCTTCAGCCATCGGGTCCAGTGTGCCTGTATGAGTAGTTTTCTCAGCCAATAGCCCACCGGCCTTTTTTGCTAGTAGATGTGTGGATACTCCAAGCGGCTGGTAAAGCGGAAAAATCATGTCAATTTCAGAATTTGCAGTTCTTTAATGAGCCGTTCGTTATTTTGAAAAAGAATTGTCTGCAAGCCGGCTGCCATTGCAGCTTCGACATTGCTGGGGCTGTCGTCAATAAACAGCACCGAGCGTGGATCTATTCTCAGCTCTTTTAAAACAGCCTGATAGCACCTGGGGTCGCTTTTGCTATATCCCAATTCTTTGCTGAAAAAAAATTTTTTGAATATTTTCAACAACTTCGGTTTAATCTCTGCTTGATTAGGTAGATTATAAGAGGACGTAAGCAGATAAAGATCTTGAGTTTTTAATTTCTCAAGAAATGACAAGAGTTCAGTATTTAATTCCAGGGTGTCAAAAATACTATCGTTGGCTCGAGAGTAGAACCGGCTCATTGGGTTTTGCTTGGTTTTTCCGTTAGCAAAAATCAATACATTGAAAAAATCTACTAGAACAGTGGAAACTTGAATGATCTCTGATGGCATGCTTTTACCTACTTAATGCCAGCCAATTATATCGCAGCTAATAATCCTATTCAGGCAAGGATGAAAATTCATTGGCTTTGCCGATATGCTCGATAGTTTTCCGGTATTGATCAATGTCGTCATAAAAGGTTGGAAACCGGATATTTGGGCTTGACGGCAGCTGTTTAGCTTGGGCAATTTCTGAAAGGCTGATTCTTCCTAAATAAAGATCGCGCGGATCATTATCAGGGTTGTATATCCAGCGTTGAACCTTAACTATTCCTTCAAAATACAGATGGTTCTTGGAAAAACCTCCTGGTTTGCCTGTGTCTGTCAGGCCCCTTTTTTGCTTAAGAGTCAGATTCCAGGCAAGACGCCTGCTGGCGCCGATAGTTCTGAGTTGGTGGTAAAGCTCGCTGAAAGAGTGGTGGTCGGCTTGGTAGGCGGCAAAATAATTTAGGTAAGTTTTTCTGATTATTGGATCTTCTCTGTCGACAAAAGAGTGCAGGTTGGCTAAGCCCTCTTCAGTCAGGCGGAATTCCAAGGGATTTTCTTCTTCAGAATTTAAGTTCCAGGTTTGTTTCAGCTGATTTTGCCTTCGAAGTATGTGGGTTTGGAGTTCGTGATTCAATTTGTTTCTTAATCCCTGAAGCTTGAATTTAATCGGATATCGGAAATACAACCCTTTTTTTGAGATCATGACTTGGGAGCTTGCTCGTTTAGAAAAATGAACCGGAAGGGGTGGCAGATCAAGGGCGCCGCGGATCTTTTCAACTTCTCTGATTACTTCATCCTGAGTGCAGAATGGAGGCTGTACCGGAGTTGTAATGCCGTATTTTTCAATCATTTTCACGGCATGATCAAAGTATACTTTTTTTGGCTTGCCGTATTTTGTCATTTCTGTGCGGGAGAAATCACGTACATACTCAAACTGGGGGTTGTATGAGGTATCAAAAAGGAACTTCCTTTTTTCTTTAAGAAGGTTGGATGGAGCCAAGTCTTTAATTAGAGCCATAATTTATTGGGCAGTGCCCACTAGGAAGCCTGCCAGGTCTCTTCTGCCTACTTCGACTTTGTGTTTGGTCCTGTTTAGGCGTTTGGAGACTACCACTGCTGTATTAATACTCCTGCCCTTTATTTCTATCTTGGTTTCTACAACTGGGGCTAGGCCTTCTTTTTTCTCTGTTTGAAACCAAAGAAGGTCTTCCGGATCAAGCAAGCCAAGGTCTTGAGCTAAACTCTTAGAAATTGCACTTCTAAACCTGCCGGTATGCAGTAAAGCCTGCACCTCAATTTTTTCTTGAGAATCGCTGTAAACAATAATTTTCTCATTCGGGGAGACGATGACCAAACCTTCTTGGGAAATAATCTGATCAGCAAAGGTTTGGGCAAAAAGAGCGCGGCCGATTCTGACGCCATGGTCTGCGTTAAGGACTTTTAGGTCCTCTACTCTTTCCAGTCTTCTTCTCAGGCCGGATTCGTTTGCCAACTGGATCGAAAGTCCGGGGTTGGCATTTAATTCGACAACCAGAGGGCCGTCCTCGCTGATAAAGAGATCAACACCGGAAAACTTTAAGTGAGCAGCCTCAGCTGCTTTGACGGCGGTAAGCAGGCAGCTTTTCCAATATGGAATCTTTAAGCCGCTTACAGATTTGTTGGTGCCCGGAAGTGCCTGGATGGGAGTGCCTTTACCCGTGATGCCTTGAGTTGTAATGCCGGTTGCCATGTCAACGCCGACTCCAATGGCGCCCTGATGCAGGTTTGCCCTGCCCTCTGATTGGCGGGTGGGCAACCTGAGCATGGCCATGATTGGCACATTGTTAAAGACAATAACTCTTAAATCTGGAGTACCCTGTTGGGTATATTTGGCTACTTCTGGGTGGGTAATAATCCTCTGCTCAACAATAATATTGTGCTGTGCGCCCCAAGTGCTGTACTGCCCTTCAAGAATGTCAAAGCAGTGAAGCTTAATATCATCTAGATCCCAGGTGTTGCCCAAGACATCAATCCAGCGCCCATCAGGCAACTGTTGTGTAAAAGCCACAATACCCTTGCCTGCGCTGCCGTTAGTTGGTTTAATCACAAAATTTTCTTTAAGTGAATTCCAGTCAAAATCATTTACGTCTTCATTGGTGGCCAGTAATCCATAGATTTTGGCCACGGGTATATTCTTGCTATCCAAGAGGAGTTTTGTCGCATACTTAGAAGAAGCAAAGCTTCTGGCTGAAGGTGGATTAAGGGACACGAACAATTGGTTCCTGGCGTTCATGCCTAAGATGTCTTTTGGTGTGGGCATGATGGGTTACCTTTTAAGTATTGTGCCGAAGCGGAAATATTCCAGTGCTCTCAGGCCCGAGTACTTGCCGACAAGGATGTTAATGATCGCCACAGAGACAATTGTAAGTTCCGGATTGAGAATAACAAAATGCTGCAATGGTTCTGAAACAATTACCACCGAACCAATAATGGCAATCAGTACCGTTTCCAGGGTTAGCCTAACTGCTTGAGATTGGCTGCTCATTAACTGAGTTTCCATGAAGTTTTCAGTTAGCAGCATGATAATAAGCAGCGGGAAAATGCTAATAGTTAAAAATAAAGTAATGCCAGAATTGGCAGCAAATACCAGCAGCAGCAGTACAGCCAGGGAGACTCCCCACAAAAGCATGGCGGTTCTGGGCAGGTACTGGAGTTTCATTTTTCTGACTAAACCTCTAAACAATAGGGCTGCGGTTAGGACAGTGAGAAAGATAAGCAGCCCGGTGCCGATTCCGGTTGATGCCAAGGCAACTGACAAGACAGCCGGCACATATACGCCGAAGCCCCTGAGGCCGATTAAATGGCGTGAAGCCGCAATGATGGAGGTAACAATCGGGAACAGGATGATTAAAACAACAATATTTGCCGGCAAACCATTGGCGACCGCACCCCGGATGGCGTATTGAAGTACATTGTGCCAGGTTGGAGGCGCTGGAGGGTTGTCATCTAAGAAGCTGGCAAGCTTGCCCTTCTGTTGGCCGGTGGTTTCTGTAATGTCTTTGTCCTGTCTTTGTTGAAGAATTTCTTCAAGTTCTGCAGATCTGGAGGCTAAACTAGCCTCCCCTGTGGCCTCAGCCTCTCTGGTAGCCTCAGAATCCACCAGCTCGAGATCTATCACTCCAGTATCTCCTCCTACCTGGGCGAAAACTAAGCCATTACCCAAGCCCCCAAGGAGTAAAAAGAAGGATAAAATCAAGGCAATAAAAGCAGTATGTTTCATAAGCACATTATAACTCAGGTCAGTCGGGAGTACTAATTATATTATAATTTATATTATAAGATAAAAATGCCCTCTTGTAAAGCTAGACGATTTTCCTGACTAAATTTTGGATAAAACTGATTAAGAATGAAATCACAACCAGTGTCCAGAATTGGTTAAGCGCCAAGCCGAACAGAACCATGCTCTGAATTTGAAATCCCGGCACTATATAAGTGGCCAGCATTAGCAGAAAGGCATTAATTACCAGTGAAAATAATCCCAAAGTAACGATGTTTATCGGCAGAAAAAGCAGCTTGAGGATAGGTTTTATTACGGAATAAATGATGGTTAGGACAACGCTGGCAAAAATCAAAGCGGTCCAACTCAAAAACGTAACTGTTGGCAGGAAAAAGGCCAAAAGGGCCAGTGTGATTAGGGTTTGCAAAACTGCTTTTAGCATAAAACCAGTATAGAGAAAACCGTTCTGCACTGCAAGAAATGCCGGCAAAAACGCTTCAAGTGAACATGTTTTTTAGGCGCCGGCGGGAGTGTTGTTTTTTGGAGAAGCGGTGCGATTCGTTGCGGATTTGTTGAACTAATTGAAGTGCCGGATTATCGGGCTTGAGTTTTAAAACATGATAATCAAGCTTCTTGAGGGAAATGGCCGACCCTTCTGGTTTGGTATTCCAGTCTATTATTGGGATAATCAGCCTGTCCGGGTTTTTTGCGATGCCGATAATAGGTGCTTTCCATGACCAAACAGAAGCGGCGGCCCTTACCTGGCCTTTGCCTCCATCAATTACGATCAGGTCAGGCATACCCCATTCTGAGTGGTTTTGCCTTCTGGAGAGCCCCTCTTTCATCATCTGATAGTCGTTGGGAGTTGAGATTGAACGGATGTTAAACAAGCGGTATTGGGAGTTATCTGCCCGTCCGTCAGTAAACACTACCATAGCCACAGATGGGTTGGTGCCCATCGTGTTGCTGACATCATAGCCTTCTATTCTTTCCAGTGGAGTTGTTCTGGGCAAATTTAGATATTCTGCGAGGATGTCTTTAAGATAGACAGCACCGTCTTGTTCAATTTTTGCCGTTAGCCCTGGTGTGGTCAGCTCTGGTTTAAGAATGGCTGTGGGCCGGGTTACATCGTGGATTAACTGAAGGGTGTCCCTAAGCCTTGCTGCCTCTTCAAAATCCTCTGACTCCACTGACTTGGTCATCATTGCTTCGAGATCAGAGGTAACAGATTTAGTTTTTCCTCTTAAGAACAGGGCGAGCTGCTGAATGTTCTGCTGGTACTCAGTTTGAGCAATTTTACCAATGCAGGCTCCAGGGCATTGATCAATATGATAAAAAAAACAAGGCTTGGCCGGACGAGATCTAGCATTGGCTGAAGCCGGTTGAGCCAAATTTCCAGCCTGATTGCACCAGGGAAATATTTTTCTAACGATTTGGAGAACTTCTTTGACTTTATAAGCACTTGAGAATGGGCCGAAAACCTGGCCTTGAGGTTTGGCTGTCACCAACTCCTTCTTTCTGATTCTAAGTACCCGCGGAAAACGCTCATTGGTAATCTGAATATATAATGGGCTTTTATCATCCTTTAGGAGAATATTGTATTGTGGTTGGTAGCGGCGGATGAGTTCTGCTTCTGTTAAAACAGCCTCAAGATCACTGCCGAGCACTTCAAATTTCACTGTTTGGGCGACTTTTACCAACTGCTTTGTTCTGCTGGCAAGTTGGGCAAAGTGGGTATAGGAGCGCACCCGGTTCTTGAGGTTCTTGGCTTTGCCGACATAAAGAACAGTATTATTTTCGTCTAAAAACCAATAAACTCCCGGCGATGAGGGCAAGGAGGGCACCAATGACTCCCAAGCCAACGAGAAGCTGCGGGTTTTTAAACGTCCCGATGAAGGCTGGTCCGGCTGAGATGAGGACGGTTTCTGTTTCATATTGATCATTATCTGCGCCAACAAGTTCTACTGAAGTCGGCTGTAAATTGGTAGAGGTATATTTCTTGGTACTGGCGGTTAGCGGAACTCTTTTTGTTTGAAAAGGCAGTAATGCGGCAATCTTAATTTCTTGATTATTGTTGATCGAAATATCGGCGCTTGCAGGCTTAATTGAAACTGTTATATCGTACCACGCCTGTCCAGTGTTATTGGTGACTGCCAAATCATAAAAACCAGGCAAATTGAAACCTAAAATCTTCATAGGGATTGCTGCCAAACTGAAGTCAGGGTTAACTTCAGGAAAGTCATCAGCCAAGCTTGCCTCAATATCCTTGGCTTGGCTATTGCCGACGCGGTAAGTTCCTGCCGGGTAAGGAGTAACGCTGGAAACTCCATTAATAGCAAATACAATATGGTTCAGGTCAAATTGGTGGAAATAGTCAACACCCCCGGTGGTGTTTCCCCAGGTTGGGTCGACAGGGACCCAGAATTCTTTCTCCGGGTCGTAATATTCGGGCCAAGCGTGGAGCAAATTGGTTCCTGTGCCAACAGGCCTCAATTCACTGTTCTGGGTATAGGCATAGCCTGTGACACGGCGGGAAGGAAGCTGAGCGGCTCGGGCTATCGCTACAAACAAATCTGTAAATTCTTGGGAGAGTGCTTTTGCCGGCTGAGCCAGAGCTTTAACGGCACCGAGCCGCTCGGTTGTTTCCAATTCTGCTTCGGTGTCATAGGTAAGTGTATCGACGACATATTGATAAATTTTTTCTGGCGTTCTTAGCTCGTTTGCTTTTTCTGCTATCCGCTTGTCGGATACCTCCCAAAACGTATCTTTATTGGTGTGTTGAGATTTGGGTATTGGGGCCTGATAAGGCTGGGAATCGAGGCTGAGCATTACAGCTGCGGAAAGAATAACAGGTGTAGAGCTATTGGGCCGCAGTTCATAGGTGGCAATCCAGTTGCCGTCATCATCAAGCTTCATGTCTTTAGGAAGTGGATCTAGGCTGTAATAATGAAGTTTTTGGTAGGCAGTATCTGGAGGCAGGGCTATTTGTGTAAAGGCAATATTTCCGGTTGTGTTTTCCAGATTATATTTCAACTGAAGCTTGTAGTACTGAGTATTTCCGAAGTGGATCGAAACAGGGCTGCCTTGCAGGTTTTCAAACCTGGTTTGAATCGTATTTTGTGCTGTTAGAATTAGGGATGGCTGCGGATTGGTCCGGATTGGTTTTCCGTATATTTCCGGAGTAGTAATAACCACAGTTTGCTTATCATAGAGGTTTGGGTCGCTTAACTGCGGAATGTGAATTTCCAAGACCTTGCCGCTGATTAGGGCAAGATCGGGATTAACATACTCCACTTCAAACCTTCTCACCTTTCCCTCCCCGACCAGATCTTGAGGAAAATTAATATTAATTGTAGTTAGGTTGCCCCTGGTGCTAATCTGAGGCTGCAGTTGTTGGCCGTTTTCTGTGATGCGGAAGCTTGTTAAATTTGGATAGGCGGTAGCCAAAGAATATTCTTTAATAAACTTTGTGGCTGTTTTATTGGTAATGCTGAATTGGTGTTTGACCCGAGTGATGCCGACCTGATCTACCACATAGTTTGTGGTCAGTGTAGTATCAAATTCTTCAAGGGCAAAGCTCTGATAAGGACTGAATAGAAAAGTCAAGAAAAAGGTAGCCAGCAAAATCAACCTTGAAAAGGCGCGCATACAAGGCATATTGTAACCTGAAAAATGCGGGTGGTTAACGGGAAGAAATTTTAACGGGATATTAGATTTTTTTACCCAGTTTGCGGAGTTTTCTAATCTCGTCCAGCAACTTTGGGGTCACATCTGTGTCGTTAATAATTTCAGGTTCTGGTTCTGGCCGTTTGCCGGCCCTTGACCTATAGTCAGCCGCAATGCTCCCATCTTTTTTTCTCCAAAAAGCTTTCTCTTGAGAGTTGCTCATGACTCCGTTCCTTTTTTTGAATAAGTATTACCGGAATTATATAGAAACTCAAGAAAAAATTCTATCTTCCTGCCATCATTTCAAACTCTTCTTTGAGATATTTGCCGGTAAAGGACTTGGAATTTTTAATAATGTCCTGTGGGGTACCCGCTGCAATTATTTCTCCCCCTCCTTCTCCTCCTTCTGGGCCGAGGTCAATTACCCAGTCAGAGTTTTTAATTATGTCCAGATTATGTTCTATAGTGATAACAGTATTACCCTGTTCAACCAAGCGATGCAGCACACCCAAGAGTTTTTTGATGTCCTCAAAATGAAGGCCGGTAGTGGGTTCATCCAGCAGATAAACCACATGGTCAAAAGTGCGAGTGGAGAGTTCACGGGCCAGCTTGACGCGTTGAGCCTCACCGCCGCTGAGTGTTGGCGCCGGCTGCCCGAGTTCAATATAGCCAAGGCCTACCTCTTGAAGAGTTTCCAGTTTGGTTTTTATAGTGGTATTGTGTTTGAAAAAATCCAAGGCCTCATCTACAGGCATTTTTAACACTTCATAAATATTCTTGCCTCGGTACTCAACCTCGAGAGTTTCAGCATTATAGCGTTTACCTTCACAGACATCACAAGTGACATAAACGTCAGGCAGGAATTGCATCTCAATTTTAATCTGGCCATCACCCTGGCATGATTCACAGCGTCCGCCCTTAACGTTAAAACTGAATCTACCTGGCTGGTAGCCGCGGATCTGGGCATCCTGGGTGTTGGCAAAAGCTTTTCTAATGTAATCAAAAATCTTGGTATATGTGGCGGGGTTAGAGCGGGGGGTGCGTCCTATTGGGCTTTGGTCTATCAGGCTAACCCGCTTAACAACATCCGGCACCACAATATTGGTAATTGGTCCCGGCATAATATCCACACTACGTTCAAGGTGTTTGGCTAGGTGGGCATAAAGGGTGTCATGAAGTAGTGTGGACTTTCCTGAGCCTGAAATTCCTGTTATGCATACAAACTTTCCCAAGGGAAAGTCGACATCAACAGCCTTGAGATTGTGACGGTTGGCTCCTCTAATTTTAATAGCACTGTTTACCTGCCTGTATTCCTCATCATCTGTTACCAACCTCCGTTCAGTTTCGCGTTTAACAATGACATCTTTTTTTCTGGATAAATATTTTCCTGTCAGCGATTTTTTGTTGCTCATAATTTCTGCCGGAGAGCCTTGAGCCACTACCTGGCCCCCTTCTTTGCCGGCCTTAGGCCCAAAATCCAGAATATTGTCGGCAGCCATCATTAGGTCGCGGTCGTGTTCAACCACAACAACAGTATTTCCTTTTTGCTGCAGGTTCTTGAGTGTTTCAATTAACTGATGATTGTCTCTTTGGTGCAGACCGATAGTTGGTTCGTCCAGAATATAAAGCACTCCAGTTAAACCGGTCCCGATTTGAGAAGCCAGCCTAATCCGTTGCGCTTCCCCTCCTGCCAAGGTTGCTGCCTCCCGGTCGAGGCTAAGATAATTCAAGCCAACGGCATTTAAAAATCGAAGCCGGGAAATAATTTCTTTTAGAATTGATTCGCCAATTTGTTTTTCTTTGGCAGACAGCACTGAACCATTCCAGAGCTTTTCTGCCCAAGCAAAGCTGTTTTTCATCGATAATTTAGTGATGGCGGCAATGTGCTGTCCATCAATATGAACGCTCAGCGCCTCTTCTTTAAGGCGGGTGCCTTTGCATTCGGGACAGAGTTGACGTTGCATGAATTGCTCAATTTCGCTTCGGATATAATCGGAATCAGTTTCTTCATAGCGTCGTTCCAGGTTGGTGACAAAACCTTCAAAGGTCTCGTGAATTACTGTCTGACGACCATGTCTATTGCTGCCGGTAACCCGGTAGATTTTTTCTGAGCCGTATAACAGCAGGCGTTGTGTTTCAGGGCTCATATCCTCAAATTTTGTCCGGCGGAAATCATCTCCCTCTGCTTCAATTACCACTATCACCAGGCGAGACCACCAAGTGTCCTGGCTTAAAGTTCTGGCGAAAGGAATCACTGCTCCTTCACTCAGAGTTAGAGAGGGGGCTATAATTTTTTCAGTATCTATCTTAAGCAGCGATCCCAAGCCGTTGCAGGTTGGACAAGCACCCTGGGGAGAGTTAAACGAAAACAATCTGGGTTCAATCTCAGGAATAGAAATGCCGCAATCACTGCAGGCGCGCTTCTCACTAAAAAGCTTATCAGTGACTTTTTTTGGGCTTTCCGGAAAATTAAGTGAGTCATCTTCAATAAAACTGACAATTGAGAGGCCGTCCGCCATTTTCAAAGCTTCTTCAACAGACTGACTGACTCGGCTGCGCAAAGTTTTCATCTCTGCAGCATCTTTGAGTTGTTGGCCGGAGACAACCAGTCGGTCAACTACAGCAGAAATATCGTGTTTATTAGTCTTAATTAGTGTAAGGTCCTCGTCGGCCTCATAGACTGTGCCATCGATTCTAACGCGCTGATAGCCTTTTTGCTTAAGGTTGGCCAGCAATTTTGAAAACTCACCTTTTCGCTGCCGGACCACTGGCCCAAGAATCATGGCTCTGATTGGTTGGCCGGTGGCGGCAATCCGCCTCTCAAATTCATCAAAGATCTGATTAATAATTTGGTCTATGGTTTGAGTGGCTACTTCCTTGCCGCACTCCGGGCAATGAGGGTGGCCGATCCGGGCGAACAACAAGCGCAGATAATCATAAATTTCGGTAATCGTTCCCACAGTTGACCGTGGATTGTGAGAAGTTGTCTTTTGGTCAATGGAAATAGCCGGCGAAAGACCCTCAATATAGTCCACGTCCGGTTTTTGCATAATCCCTAAAAACTGCCGGGCATATGAACTAAGGCTTTCGACATAGCGGCGTTGTCCCTCCGCATAAAGCGTATCGAAGGCCAAAGAGCTTTTACCACTTCCGGACAAACCGGTAAAGACAACCAGTTTGTTCTTGGGAATTTCTACATTTATATTTTTAAGATTATGTTCTCTAGCTCCCTCAATTACGATGGAATTATTAAGCAAGCTTTGATTGTGATTTTTTGGCATTACGGCTTTGATTTACTTTTAAGTTGTCTGGTTTCTATCTGGTTTTTCTTTATTCAACAAGAAAAAAGCAAGTAGCTATTATAGCTTAAAACGAGCACACTTTGGAGGGTTGGTTTAAATGGTGCAAAGAGCCAAACGTGTTATAATAAATACCTATTAATAGTATTTAAATCAGAGGTTTATAGTATGCCCTTAAAAATTACTTCGCTTTATAGCCCGTTCCGTGGCCTGGAGGCTCCAGGCGTTCCGATTGGAATTTATGAAATTACAGCAGGCACTGAGGCTGAATTTAGAGCCGCAGTACAGCAGCAGTTGGTGAATAGAGATGGTGAGGTCTTTTTTAACATCCATAATGCATGGTATCAATGTTTGGAAGAACTTACCGATGAGGGTGTTTATACTATCAGGGCAAAAATTCAAAAAGAGAGCCCTCTTAAAGTTCGCTGATTGTATCCCTGAGTAAAGCTGCCAACTCGAAGTCCATGTCTTTGGCAGCCTGATTCATCCGCCTTCTAAGTTTTTCACTGAGTTTTTTGCGGTCATATGGCGTCAGAGCTGATGGTTCGATAGCAGCCAGATCAATTTTTTCATTTTTGGTTAATTGAACAAAGATAGGGTTGCCTTCAGGCAATTTTGCCGCAAGCTCCTTTTCTTCCTCTGCTTTCTTCTCAATCATTCTTTTTCTGATTGGTTTAACAATGCCCTCAGGTGTAATACCGTGCTTAAGATTATAAGTAATTTGAATGGTCCGCCGCCTGAGGATTTCTTCAATTGCAGAAAGAATGCCGGTTGTCATGAAATCAGCATAGAGAATTGCGTGGCCTTCGATATGGCGGGCTGCCCTACCCATAGTTTGAATTAGCGAGGTTTGCGAACGGAGAAAGCCTGCTTTATCTGCATCAAGGATGGCTACCAGGGAAACTTCCGGAAGATCCAAGCCCTCTCTGAGTAAGTTAATCCCGACAATCACATCGTACTCTCCCCTTCTGAGGTCATCTAAAATGTCAGACCTTTCTAGGGTGACTATGTCGGAGTGCAGATAGGCAACCTTGGGATAATTCAAGGATTTAGGATCTAGTTTGCTGGCATCGGTTTTTTGCAGATGGTGATAATATTTTTTAGGCAAAGGCCCGGTTCCCATTTGTTCAATCGGCAATTGCTGCTCTTTCCAAATATGGGTTTCCTCGCCGCCGGTTGCCTCTGCCCTGAGTTTTTCCTCTTTTTCTTTCTGTTGATAGTTGGCTACTAATTTATCTATCTTTTCAGTGTCATTAAGATAGTCAGTTAAAGCTTCAGACATTTTCTTTGTCAGTGTTGTGACTAGAACACGCTGGCCGATTTGTTTGCGGATAAGGATTTCAATTACCAAGTCTTCTATCTGCCCGTCAATCGGCCTTAGTTCGATGTTGGGGTCAACCAGGCCGGTAGGTCGGATGAGTTGTTCCACTGGTTCACCACCGGATAGGGATAGTTCAAGTGGTTCGGGAGTTGCAGATACATAGGTTAGCTGCTTGTTTTTTCTCATGAACTCTTCAAACTTTAGCGGCCTGTTGTCTAGGGCGCTGGGCAGCCTGAACCCGTACTCTATCAAGGTTTCCTTGCGGGAGCGATCGCCATGATGCATGCCCTTAATCTGAGGCAAGGTCATGTGGCTCTCGTCTACTACCGTTAGGAAACTGCCATCACCAAATTCTTTGGCGTTGTACTCAAAATAATCCAACAGTGTGTAGGGAGGGTCACCGGGCATTCGCTCTTCAAAATATCTCGAATAATTTTCAATGCCGTTTACATAGCCAAACTCTTGGAGCATTTCCAAGTCGTAGTTTACTTTTTGTTCCAACCGGTAGGCTTCAACAATTTTGTTTTGTGCTTTAAATTCTTGAAGCCGGTGCTGTAAGTCGTTTCTGATCTCAGCCACTGCTTCCTGAAGTGACTTGGGATTTGTTACATAATGTTTGGCTGGGTAAATGAAAAATTCCCTGCCAATCTGGTTTGCGCCCTTTTTCTCATCTTTATTTATTTCTATTGGGCCCCGGGGCGGCACAGTCACATTGCCGCTAATAGGATCAATCCACTTAATTGATTCAATAGTGTTTTCCAAAGTATCAATTCTCAATGCAATATCTTCGTATGCAGGCCAGAGCTGGATTGTGTCGCCTCTTAGCCTGTAAGTGCCGCGGCGGAAATCAGTATCGGAGCGCTCGTATTGCAGGTTGGCTAGCTGCAGCAGCAGGGTTTCCCTGGCAATTACTTCTCCTTCAACCAAGCGCAGCATATAGCGGCCATATTCAACAGGTGAGCCGAGGTTGTAAATGCAGGAAACAGAGGCTACTACGATAGCATCCGGCCGAGTGAGCAGGTTTGTCGTGGCGCTGAGACGGAGCTTGTCAATTTCGTCATTAATGGTGGCCTCTTTTTCTATATAAGTGTCAGTTGTCGGGATATAGGCCTCTGGCTGATAATAGTCATAGTAAGAAACAAAATAACTGACCGCATTTTCTGGAAAAAAGTCACGGAATTCTTGGTAAAGCTGAGCAGCCAAAGTTTTGTTGTGAGCAATAACCAAAGTTGGTTTTTGGACCCGCTCAATGACGTTAGCCATAGTAAAAGTTTTCCCAGACCCGGTGACACCGAGCAGAGTTTGGTGTTCTTTGCCGGCTTGGACACCGGCAACCAGTTGATCTATGGCTCGTGGTTGATCTCCCGTTGGTGAAAACCGGGAGTGAAGCTTAAATTTCATGCCGCACTATTATAATGCATTACTTTATAATCGACATATGCCTCATAAAAAATTTAAATTACTTTCAGTGAGCACTAAAACAGGCGATGCTGGCACAACCAGTCTGGCTTCAGGAAAGCGCTTGCCAAAAAGTGATCCCATTTTTGAGATCATCGGAACCATTGATGAGCTTAATTCCTGGTTGGGTTTGATAGCAGCAAAATTTGAGCAGGAGTTCGACAGCCATAAGAATTTTTTAATGTCCGTGCAGGACACGCTTTTCTACATTGGGGGTGAATTAGCAGATGCCAAACAGGTTCGGCTTACCGCTGCGCAATTGACCAAACTTGAAAAAGAATCTGAGGCTCTCCAAGAAAAAATGTCTGAGGGCTGGCACAGCAGGTTTTTATTGCCCGGCGGCACCGAATTGGGTGGAATCCTAGACATATCCCGGACTGTTTGCCGGCGGACTGAGAGGTTGGTGGTTTTGCATGCCGAAGAAACCGAAATTCGGCCGGTGATCCTGCAGTATTTAAACAGGCTGTCGGATTATTTGTATGTCTTGCGCTGTTATGTAAATCATCAGGTTGAATATCAAGAGCATGAGTTTGTCAGGAAGCCTGAAAAATAACTTTTTCTGTTTCATAAAGCTTAGCAAGATAATATATCAAACAAAATCAAACTATATAAAACAGATTGATATATCACTAAAATCCGGCTTAGAATAAAATTAGCAGTCATAATGAATGACTGCTAATTTTCTATAACGATTTTTTTAGTGCCAATGTCTGATTAGTACTGAAACTTTCTAATCAATCCCACTACTCTGCCCTGAATTTGAACATTGGTTGCGTAAATTGGGCTCATGTTTGAGTTGGCCGGCTCCAGCCTGATGCGAGTCATCTCCTTGAAGTATCTTTTAAGTGTTGCCAGGCCATTGTCTAGCAGAGCCACCACTATGTCTCCATTGCCGACTTCTTGAGTTTCTTCAACGACCACATAATCACCGTCCTGGATGTGGTCTTCAATCATCGACTCCCCTTTTACCTGAAGCACATAAGAACGGCGTTTGCCACTGATCATTTCAGGAGAGACTTTAAAAGTGGCCTCTGAATCGGAGTGAGGTTCTATTGGCGAACCAGCAGCGATGTAGCCCATTAACGGCAAGTCAATGCTGTCATCCGTTTTCAGAAAGGTTCTGTCTAAGAGTTCTATGCCTCGGACTGCGCCCTCATGCTTGCGGATGACTCTTTTGCGCTCAAGAGCTTGAAGATGCTCATGAACTGTTGCTAATGAAGACACTCCGATAGCATCTGCTATTTCCTTGAGGGTTGGAGCATATCCGTTTTTTTGAATATACTGGGCCAGAAAGTCGACAATCTGCCGTTGTCGTTTGTAAAGTGTGACTACCATGAGCCTCCTATGGGTTTGATTAATACTAATAGTACTTAGTGGGGTTTCGGGCTAACTATTCCCGAACTAAAACAAGCATAACCAAAATTACCCCAAACACACAACTACATCTTTTGATATCAATATATAGCACTAACGCTATATCATTAACCTAGCATAGCAACAGATAGTACCGAAAAAGAAGGAGTGCGGCAAATTGCCTAAAGAAAATTAGTTGTTAATTTTGTATTGTTTCATCAGAGCCCTGCCGGTCATGGTGTCCGGTTTATCCAAACCCATGATGTCAAGCATTGTTGGAGCTATGTCGGCTAAGATACCGGAAGGAAGCATTACTGGCATATTGGCAAATTGTTGGCCAATGATGATTAGCGGCACAGGGTAGATGGAATGCTCAGTATCGACTTCTCCGGTTTCATTGTTAATCAGTTCCTCAGCATTCCCATGGTCAGCGGTTATCAGCACTACACCTCCTCGCAAATAAACTTCATTTACGATGCGGCCGACCACACCATCAAGAATTTCACAGGCTTTGATTGTAGCTTCAAGGTTGCCGGTGTGGCCAACCATGTCCCCGTTGCAAATGTTGGCAATGATGACATCGTAATGGTTGGTTTTTATCCGGCTGATCATTTCATCAGCAATTTCATTGGAGCTCATTTCTGGCGCTTCATCATAGGACTTCACCCCTTTTGACGGCAGGATTACTCTATCCTCCCCTGGGTAAATCCCCTCCTGCTGGCCATTCATGTAGTAGGTTACGAAACGCTCCTTCTCTGTTTCGGTCATGCGCAGCTGTGTCAGGCCATTTTCTGAGAAGGTTCTGCACAGAGGTTTTTTAATATTTTGCGGCGGAAATGCAACGTCTGATGGCAAGGTTTCTTCGTACCTGGTCATGGTGGCAAAATAAAGGTTCTTTAGCACTTTTTGCCTCTTAAATGTCTGGATAAACTCTTGTTCCTGAATATTGGTCTTTTCATATTTTTCCGTGTAGGGGTCAAAGCCTAGATTGGTAATGCCCTGTTCAAAATCAGGCATGACGAAGGCGCGGGATAGTTCGCGGGGTCGGTCAATCCGGTAGTTAAAAAAGATAACGGCATCATTGTCGCTAATCACTCTCTTGCTGCCGTCTGTGTCGCAAATCACAATGGGTTCAATGAACTCATCTGTAACGCCATTATTGTATTGTTCTTGAAGAGCTGCGACGGGGTCTATGACGCACTGATCAGCAGTCCCCAGAGTCAGAGCATTATAGGCTTTCTCAATTCTCTCCCAGCGCTTATCTCGGTCCATAGCATAGTAGCGGCCCATGAGGCTGGCGAGTTTGCCGATTCCTAGCTCGTTGCACCTATCAATAACTTGTTGCACATAGTTAATACCCGAGGTTGGTGGTGAGTCGCGGCCATCAGTGAAGCCGTGAATATACAGGCTTTCTAAATTTTGCTGCTTGGCCAGGTTTAGGAGAGCGTATAGATGCTCAATATTAGAGTGGACACCGCCGGCGCCAATCAACCCCATGACGTGAAGGGTTGAGTTGTATTTTTTAACATGTCGAATAGTGTTTAAAAATGCCTCGTTGCTATAGAAACTGCCATCGGCGATAGACATGTTGATTCGGGGGAGATCTTGGTAAACGATGTGTCCGGCACCGATATTCAGGTGGCCGGTTTCTGTATTGCCGTCTTCACCTTGCGGCAACCCCACAGCTTGGCCGCTGGCTGCGATTTGGGTGTGAGGAAAGGAAGTCCAGTATTTATCCATATTCGGAGTATTGGCTCTGGCTATCGCATTGCCTGCATTATTTGGCCCTATCCCCCAGCCATCAAGTATGAGGAGGACTGTAGGTTTTGGCCCTTTGTAGTCTTTTCTGCTTTGAGTTTCATTAAAGGGCATGCCGGAGGTTAGTGGCTGGAGAGGTTGGGCCACAGGCTCGGGAGCAATGGGTTTTGGGTTTGTAGGCGCTGCCGTTGGTGGGTCTGGCTGTGGTGCTACCGGTGACGGGTTTGGCCGCGGAGGAGGAGGTGCCGGCTCTGGAGAGACTGCTGCCGGCGGGTTTGGCTGTGGAACGGCTGCCGCTGGTGGTTCAGGTTGTGGTGCGGCAACAGCAGGTTGAGGCTCGCTTAGCTGTTCCTGTCCCGGCATGGTGATTTGTTCAATTGGCTTGCTTGGTGGATTATCCTGCAGCTGAGGGGGTATAGGCAGTTCGGGGACGGCAGAAACTTGAGGTGGCGTTTGGCCGTCATTCTGCTGCAGAGGGTTATTCACTGTCACATCCATGCCGACTAGACCTTTAATTTTATTCAGAAAATTTGATTTCATAGGGTTCTTCAAGCAGCCTGCTCTGGTTCAGTTTCTGGAAGGACAACCTCTAGTTCAGGAGCAGCTGATTGCTCATTTTGCTGTTGCTCAGGCCCGGAGGCAGGCTGGCTGCCTTGGCCCTGCACTGCATCCTTGGTGGTTTCACCTTGGCGCTGCTGCATTTCAGTATAAATCTGTAGAAGTCTGTTGTATTTTGCTACCCTCTCTCCCCGATTAGGAGGGCCAAATTTCGCGTAATCAGCGCCGAGTCCAACTGCCATATCAACGATGAAGTCATCATTGGTTTCTCCGCTTCGATGAGACATAGTTATTTGCCAATTCGCGTCTCTGGCCACTTTTATAACTTCGGTGGTTTCGGTCACTGTACCGGTTTGGTTCGGTTTAACCAATAGTGTATTGCAGGTCTTGTCTGCGATGGCCTTTTTCGTTTTTTCGAGATTGGTAACAAGTAAGCTGTCCCCAACTATTTTAGTAGTGTCACCCAACTCTGTGGTAATAGCCTGCCAGGATTTTAGGTCATCCTCCTCATAGGGGTCCTCAATATAGAAAACATGGTATAAATCACGAAGTTTTTTGTAGTACTCAAGCAAATCTTTGCTGGAGTAAGGTTCAGAGCGGTCTTTCAACCTGTATTTTCCATTTTCATAAAGCGATGCAGCAGCAATGTCTACACCAAAGAAGATATCTTGAGCGAAAGTGTAGGGGCTGGTTTTTACTGTTTCGACCATTAGTTCAAATAAATCACTATTGCTATAAAGGTTCGGAGTAAAACCTCCCACTATCCCTGTGGAATGCACTGCCCCTTTAGCGATTAAAACGGCCTCAAATTGATGAAACATAGTGGTGCCGATGTTCAGAGAGGTGAGGAAATCTAAGTGGCTAGCAGGTACAACCTGGAATTCTTGAATATCAAGGTTGTCTGCCCCATGTTCGCCGCCATTGGCTATAGTGTAGATGCAGGTTGGCATGTAAAGGTCTGTGACAAATTGATATTTTTGTTGCACGTAGTAATAAAGAGGCAGGTTCATGCTCAGTGCTCCAGCTTTGAGAACTGCTTGAGAAACAGCCAAGATGGCATTGGCTCCTAGCTTTTCTTTATTCGGAGTGCCGTCTAAATCGACCATTAACTGATCAATGTCTGCCTGATGAGTTGGGTCTTTACCGATGAGTTGCGGAGCAATAATGGTATTAATATTGTTGATTGCATTAAGTACTCCCTTGCCGTTCATGCGGCTTTGGTCTCCGTCACGCAGTTCGTGGGCCTCATATTTCCCAACAGAGGTGCCGCTGGGAATGGTGGTGGCAACAATGCCGCCGGTATCCAACCAAAGGGTGCATTCTATGGTGGGTATTCCCCTGGAGTCTAATATTTCTCGCGCGTAAATTCCTTGTATGATAGCCATGTTCTTTCCTTTATTTCTCAACTATTTCTTTGCCAGAAGCACTGACTCTGTATCAATGATACACTCTCTGGCTAGTGATACAAATTGCGGCTTAACCGTTACTCCATCTAGGTTGAGGCGCACAGCCTCAGCGACAAGATCGGGGTGATATTGCTCAAGATGCAGATAGATCTGCTGTTTTTTAACAACAAGGCTATTTTTTGAGAATTCTCTGAGCGCTGTAGTTGCTTGTTCTATAAGTTTGCTAAGAAGCGGCAAATTCAGTGGATAGCGCTGCGCCATTTCCAGGTCATCAGGGTCTATGCCATGCATCAGTCCGTGAAGGCTGGTGACATTAATGGAGACACCATCAATAAGCTCCAGAGGATAGGAGCTGAGGTTAAACAGATTCTCGGGAGTATTGAGTTGCAGCCAAATGCCGAAATTATTTTGATGCATGAGGCCGGTACGGCTAATAATATTCAAAATACTCCGGAGCTCTGCTGGTGTCCTAACGAATGGAACCATAAAACCTAGGTAACCCTTATTTTTTTGTGCGCATTCCAGAATAATTTTTAGTTCAAACGCAAAAAGTTCAGGTTGTGTTACTGCCTTAATTCCTCCCCTATATCCAAGATATGGATTGAGCTCTGTTGGTTCAAAGCTGGCAGCATATTTTAACTTACCCAGTTCTTCTGAAGTAAAATTTTGGGAGCGGTAAATTGCCGGACGCCCTTTAAGTTCCTGCTGAAAAACTGAAATAGTTTTTGAGAGTTCCTCTTTGAGAAGCAATTGTTTTTTGCCCTTTAGGACAGACTGTGGGTGAAGGCCGAATTTTGCAATAGTGTACTCGCTCCTGAGCAAACCAATGCCATCAATGTTTGTGGTAATTTGATCTTTGGCTTTGTCGGGATTGCCGGTAGAGACTAAGAGGTGGACGGTTGTCTTTTGTTGCTTTGGAGTATCACTGATGAAATTTGAGGCCAATTCGATATTTTCAGGCATCGGTTCCACGGCAGTAATGTAAAGGCTGTTATTCACTAACATCCAGCTGATTTTCTGCTGACTCAGTGAGCGCTGTTTAATTTTATATGCCAGACGAGCCAAATTATGAATCTGTCCGCCGTCCAGAACAGGCTGATTCTTTTTATCCTCTGGAACAGGCACTTTTTTCAGCGCCTCATGGCTTCTTTTGAGCTGGCTGGTTTTGCTGGTTAACTGTTTGCCAATCAGATTAAAGGTCCGGACATCAAGTTTAAACATATCTACATCAGAGGTTTCAGGGTGGTAAATGCCCCAAGCACCTGCAATTACCATTTCTGTTTTTGAGCCTGATGATGGGTTGGCTGTATAAACTACTCCTGAAGCATCAGCCTCTGGTGCAAACTCAACAATAATAGGGCTCTGAAGCAGTATGGTGCGCTCATGACTATTTTTTGGAGAATGAATAGCAGCCGTGAAAACAATTTCGGCCCAAACTTTCGCTATCGAATCAATTAGATTAGCCTCTCCTTTTACGTTGCTGTGAATCCAATCTCCTGAGTTGTTCGGAGGTGAGCTTGGAAGGATGTGGACATAACCTTGTTGAAGGTATTCATGGTAATGGCGGACTAAGTCAGCGGCAATATTTTTGGGAATTTTAACCCTAGTGAATAGTTGGTAAATTTGTTTTTTGAACTTTTCTCTGTCCCGCTTTGTTGAAAATTTGGCTGATGCCGATAGTTGTTTGTACTTTTGAACCAGGTTATTAGCTTCGATTATCGATTTAAGTGCAGGCTGCGGCAGGCAGAATGACCTGGGGACGGGTACTTCAGTTCTATAAAGCTCGCCCAGCTCACGAGCTCGGTAACCGATATTCTCTGTTGGGGCCAATGTATATCCGGAAAGGAATACTAGAGTGCTATTGGGCATGGCAGTATTATCATAGCGCAAAACAGGCAGGTCCGCACTAGTTAAGGAGCCTTATCCTTCAGATTTTCCGTAGTTTTGCAGTTCCTCTTTAAACCGATCAACATAAGGGATCGGAGTAGGGTCAATGCCCTCCAGCATTGAGCGGTAGAAACCGGCAAAACCAAAAAGGGCAAACATCTCAAACACTTGGTTTAGTTTTGTTTGGGCTCTGAGCAGCACTGTTAGGGTGTCGATGCCATTGTCCTCAATAATTTTTTGGGTTAAATTCATGCGGATGCTGTTTTTTGGCTGATACAGCTGAGACTGAACGATTAAGAAAACATGAGAATCAGTGTTTGAGTGGGGAAACCTCAGCCCTTCCATAAGATGATGATTGAGTTCGGGCACTACCTTGTAATCAGCGTAGGTTTTGGCATTTTCATTGTGTTGATTGGCGGCTACGTGCCCAGCCCCTTCAAGGAATTCTGATACGACAATAATCGGCCTGCGACCGATTTGCGTAAAAGCCAGCGTTTTTGCCGGATTGTTATCAGACAAAACTTCCACGGTATTGTCGGCGATCTTTGTTTTGACGGTCTCAATTACCTCCGCCACTTCTTCATCAGAAACAGTGATAATTCCTGCCTTAGTAAGCAAGCCGATAGTGCCGAAAACAGCATAGCCGATGGCCATTCTGGGTTGGCCTGAGGGGTTGTGTACAGGATTAATTTTGTACAAGCTGTATTGGTACTGGCGGGCAAACTCTGCGAGTTTGCCGCCTGCAGTGATAACCATTATCTGTGCATTTTTAGCTCTGGCCTCCTCTGCAGTAGCTAAGGTTTCTTCGGTTCCGCCGGAGTAGCTGGCTAGGACTACCAGTGTGTTTTCGTTAACGTAGGCTGGCAGACTGTATGAATTAACCACTTCAAAAGGCACTCTGAGCGAATCTTTGAAAAGGTGTTTAATGACATCACCGCCCAGTCCGGAACCGCCCATGCCGGAGACAACTACATTCAAAATTTCCGCTCGTGGATTAAATTCCACAGCTTGGACATCTTGCCAAGCATGCTCAATCTGCTTGTGCAATGCTTCTAGGGAGCCCAACATGTTTGATTGATCAATTTCAGCGATCATTTGGCGTGAATCTATAATAGATTTTTCGGTCATATTTCCTTTTGCTTCATTTAATTGTTTCTCCAGGTTTTATTGAATCGTAAATAACTTTGTGCGGAAATATCTTGACTCCTGATCCGATTGTTACTCCGGGCATTATGGAACACTGAACGCCGGAAAATACATCTTTTGCCACTATGCTGCCCAACTTAGTTCTGTTTGAATCAATTTTTGTCTTGCCATAATCTACTTGTACGGGCTGGCGGTCTAACCGGAGGTTGGCAAAACAGGTGCCATAACTAGGGTTAACCTCTGCTTCCAGGACACTGTCCCCGACAAAATTATGGTGAAGCGTGCATCCCGGCCCGATATAGCTTCTGGCTATCTCGGAGCCGAATCCCGTGTTGGCATCTGACTCGATGAAGCTGCCGCGGACCAGCGAACCCGTACCTACGATGGCATTTTTGCCGATATATGCTGGGCCTTTAATAACTGCTTGATCATAGACGCGGGCTCCTTCTTCAATGATAACTGCCCCTTCAATGATTGCTGATTCAGCAATAACGGCCGAGGGATGAATTGAAGGCTTAAGTCTTTCCAGCAAAATATCCATCCAGTCCAAAACCATATGGCTGAATTTCAACGGCTGCCATTCCCCCTCGTAAGTCATGGTATGAACAGGATGCTCTTTCATCAGCTGCTGAAGCGCCACTTCATACTGGTCATCACGGTCTGTTTTTGCAGTATTGATCATGTTAATGAAGGTCTGCGGTTCGCTGAAATAATCAAAGACCAGCTTAACCAGGTTGCTTGGCTCATTGCCTTCACCTGGTTTTTCTACAACTGAAACTGCCAGGCCGTCTTTAACTTCTAAATATCCGCCTGGGAAGTATTTCTTTTGAGTAATGCCAACAACCTCTGCATATTTGCCGGCACTGTTTTTAAGGAGGTCCTCGATTAAATAGTCTGCTACCAAATCGGCTGAGTTCATGACTAAAATTGGTGCCGAGCCGATTGCTTCTTCAAGATGCAAGATGGCATCGCCCATGCCCAGCGGCTCAGGTTGCCTGATGGCAGTTATATTAAGGGAGGATTGGTATTGTGTTACCCAGTCATGGTTCGCTTGGTTGGTGCTGATTATTACTTGCTGGCCGCCAGCCCGCTCGATTTGTTTGAGTGTGTGTTGAAGCACAGGTTTTCCCAGGAGTGGGAACATGGTTTTGTCAGTGACTAAAGGGTAGAAGCGCTTGCCTTCTCCGCCGGCCAAGATGACGATGGTTGGAGTACTCATACATTAAGTTTACCTTACTTTTCAAGCTAATGGCTGGCAATAGGGTTTGCCCAATCCAGATGAACCTCATGTTTAGCAAGCGTTTTTACCAGGAGGTCTTTGAGCTCATCTAATTTCTCTGGTGTCTTTGCTTCCGCTCTGCCGGTAATAAGCGGCTCAGTGTTGGAGTTCCTTATTAAAATCCAACTTTTATCTGGAAAGGATACTCTCAAACCATCAAAGTCCATAATTTCGGCATCTCTAAATTCCTCACGAAAATCTGCAATTATCGCTGAAATAATTGTAAATTTATTGTTATCCGGTTCATCAGGTGCCGGAACTCTGAACTCTGGTGTACTGACGTATTGTGGCATGCTGGCTACCAGTTCTGACATTGTTTGGTATTTGCTAGAGAAAAACTCTATAAACCTGGCTGCAGCGTAAGTTGCATCATCAAAACCGTAATATTTATCTTTCAGGAAGAAGTGGCCAGCTATTTCATTGCCAAGCAGTGCATCTTTTTCTTTCATTTTTTCGATTATGTATGGATAGCCTGTTTTCCATAGAATAACTTCACCTCCAGCTTGTTCGAGTTGGTCGATCGCCATTCGTGAGGTAGAAACATTGAAAACTGACTTCATACCGGGGTTTGTTTCTGCGATGCCAGTTCCGATAAGTGCTCCAATCAGGTCGTTGCTGATAAAATTTCCCTTCTCGTCGTAAACGCCGAATCGGTCGCCATCACCATCCATAGCGATGCCCATGTCTGCGTTTTCCCTAGCAATGGAGACCTTGAGCTCTGTATAAAAATCATCTTTTTGCGGATATGGAGGATGGTTGGGGAATGAGCCGTCGTGTTCACAAAAAAGTGTAATTACTTCACAACCTATTTTTTTCAGAATTTGCTCTGTTGTTCCGCTGCAGGTGCCGTTTCCGCAATCAAGGACAATCTTAACTTGTCGTTTTAAAGCGATGTCTTGAGTAACTCTGTTCAAATAGTCATCCCAGAGATCATCTTCAGAATAAGAACCCAGATTCTCACTTTTCTCAAAATCCTGATTGAGAACGAGATCTTTTATGTGCTGATATTCTTCAGTGGAAAAGTGCACTTTTTTGAGAGCAGCTTTGAAGCCGTTGTATTCAGCTGGATTATGAGAAGCAGTAATACTAATACTGCCTTCTGCGTCACGAAGAAACCAACTTGAGTAATTCATGGGTGTAGTAATCACTCCCAGGTCAACAACATTGGTCCCTGTTTCACGGATACCTTTAACTAAATTGTCCCTAATTTCTTCACCGCTGATACGGTTATCTCTGCTTACAAAAACAGTGTCTACATTATTTCTCTTGTAGAAGGTGCCCATCCCCAAACCTATCAAGTAAGCTGTTTCAGAAAAGATTTCTTTATTCCAGATACCACGGATATCATAGGCTTTAAATATTGCGGGGTTTACATTCATAGTGCTCCTTTTTGATTTGTATGAAAAAGTATGAACTTATCATAACTTACAATGATAATGTCATTAAATCAAGTTCCTGAGCCAGTGTAAGTGGAGAGCGTGAGGTTTTTTGGCGAGAGTCAATTTTATAGAGCTTTGCATGGGTGTTGAGTAGCTGCTCTAGGGAAAAGTGTCTGGACTGGTCTTTAATTTTTCCAACGACAAATGGCGGCCCGGCAACTTTGCCGCCGGATTTTGCCTGAATTAAAAACCTAATTTGTCTGATGAGCATTAAAAAACAATAGTACTCTCCATCTGATTGGAGAGATTCAGACAGCAGTTTGAGTTTAAGTTGTTGATTGCTGCTGCCTAATGCATCAAGCCACTTAAACAAGCTGCTGCTGGCTTTAAATTCTTCTGTTCTAGCATCTGGAAATTTTTTTAGCATAGTCTTGGTAAGCGGGCGTTTTTCCCAGAGAACAACGCCATCATGAGCATCCTGGCCAAGCATTGTTATTAAACTTTTTTTACGATTTGAAGCAGGCAACGAATGCAGCTCCTCAATAATAATGAGTTTGTCTGTGCCGAAGAGATCGCTGCTGCCCAGGAGTTCCTCAAGCTGTGCTTCAGATAGTTGTTTAGCAACAGCTCTATTAATGCTTTTGCCGGCGTTTTTTGCTGTGTCTATCTCTTCCTTTAGCCGGTTTCTGGATTGAATGATGTTATCTCCGTGAAAAATCAGCATGATTATCCTACCGCCATCCCATTTCTTTTTAGAAAGCCGCGGTGCTTGCGGTACTCAGGGTCGTATTTTTCTACTAATTGCCAGAAGGTTTTTGAGTGGTTCATATGTGTCCGGTGAGCCAGTTCATGGATTATCACATAATCGATGATTTCAGGTCTATAGTGAACCAGCCGCCAGTTAAAATTAAGATTGCCCTTGCTGCTGCAGCTGCCCCAACGGGTTTTTTGCTCTCTCAAGGTTATGGCGTTGTAGTCAATTTTCATATTTGAACCAAGCTGACCTGTACGGGGAACAATATAGCGCTCTGCAGTATTTTTAAGGAATTTTTGCATTTGCCGCACTTCTTTTAGCCCCCAGTCCTCCGTCTTTGAATCAGCGGGGTTAAGTATAATGGCATCACCTACAATCCTTATTCCAAATGGTGCTTCTGACGAATATTTAATGGTCTTTTGGTATTTTTTTCCGAAAATCACTACTTCGCTCTCATTGTCTAAACTAGGCCTGCTTGCTTGTTTTCGAAGCTGGTCGGCAATCCAGTCCTGATGATCGTTGACGAATCGTTCGACAGTGCTCTGGGGGGTAAATTTTGGAGTGGTGACGGTGACTTGGCCGTTTCCGCTTATACGCAAAGTTAGGCGCCTGGCTTTAGAATGTACCTTGTGTAGGTATTGTGTTGGCATCTGATGATATTGTACTACGTGCAGATTGCCCCAATTGATGCTCTATAGATCAATTGGTTGAAAGAAGCTCAAAATAGCAGGCTAACAGACCGTAGGTACCAGTAGACCCCAAAGGTCCCGATAACAATAATAGCTGATAAGATCAAATCAAAAGTAAGTGCCTCCTGATTTCTCATATTCCTCATTTTTACTGCAGCAGCGATATTGATGAGCGTGGTAATGACAATGATTCCTCCCAGATAAGACATCTTAAAGACTTCCCACCAAGTAGCTTGATGCCTAATCAGCAAGGTATCAAGTTTTGGGTATTCGATAAATAAGAAGCGGAAGGATTCATAAAGTCCAAAAAGGGAATGAAATGTTAGCAGCATCCAAGTGCCCTTGCCCCAATAATAGCGCAGCTGGTTAGTGATTGAGACGTCTGGATGTCCGGTTTCCGGTTCAACGTCAGCCTCGAGCACAGCCGGCAGAGGCGCGGGTGTTGAAGCTTGAGCAGCTTTGGAGGGCTTGACGGCGTGTTCCATGCTAGTATCTTAACGGATAAGTTTTCAGTTGACCAGAAGGCTGTCGGAATTCACAGGTATTTGAGTCTAATCCCCTCTCAGGGTACAATACTGCTCAGCATAGCCACGGTGTTGGAACTGGTAGACAAGCACGACTTAGAATCGTGTGGCGCAAGCCATGTGGGTTCGATTCCCACCCGTGGCACATCTTATTCCTCTTCCTGCAAAATGACATAAAAAAACCCCCGCTAGGCGGGGGTTATTTTGTCTCTGAACGTACGTCCCGGTGAGGTCGAAGCTTCAGAGGTACAGATAATATATTACAATTGTTATAAATTGTCAATACTTGCTCAAAACATATCATTATACACTAACTACATCACAAGAAAACCACAATTTTTTGCATATATGATATATGGGGAAAAACAGGGCAAAAAACGGGGTAGAATCTTTTTCCGCTGTAAATTGTGTTTAGGGGGCGATTGCTGATTTTAATTCACCATCGCTGGGAGCAAATTCCGTTACGTTTGCGTTGGTTTTTTTCTTGATACCAAGCGATCGGTCATCATAGCGCATTTCCGCCATCCATTGATTGACAGAATTTGTCCACTTATCAACACTGGCAGTATATTTTTCGGCAACTTGCCTGGTTGTGACTCGCCCTTGGTCTATATAATTTGCCTTGAGGATTTTGGCGGCTGCTTCGAGGTTTTCTTCATAGGAGTTGAAGCCCCAAACCCCCCTGGAATGAACTCCAAGCCCCAGGCAGTTGTAGGACTCTTTAGTTCCACTTGACGGATCATCCGCATTGATTCTGATCTTTGGTGTTACCCGGCAAAGATTGCTCTCTTCCATCATGATTGCAGGCAGGAACCTAAAGTCCATTTCATAGGTGTCTGCCAGACCAACTAGAAACTCGCCATAGTAATCGTAGGGCTCAAGTGGTGACCGATGCCTTTCAAGGAAGTTGGCGACGATCTGTGCTCTGGCGTCGCCGGCTTTCATAATGGCTTCCATACCGGTAGTGCTCTCATTGTCGATGCGCACAGGTTCGAGTGAGGATGAAATAATCACTGTCTGCTTGAGTTCATTGGCGCCAGAATTAAGCTGGTTAAAGTTAAATAACTGAAAGCCGGCAATACTGGTTAGGATTACACCGGAAGACAGGAGCAGCCAAGAAAATGCTAAGAATACCGCTTTCATAAAACTTACTTATTTGTTACATTTCGTGTTGCCAAAAGATTGTACAGTAAAAGTATAACAAAGGCTGAGATCTTTCGGAGGGCTGCATGCGGAGGGATGGACTCCGGGCTCAAAATATGGTATCCTATAATAATGGATCTATGAAATTAATTACGGCTATATCGCTATTATTCCTATTTCTCTTTGCTGCTCCAGCCAGCTTGGAAGCTCGTGAAATTAGCAAGATGGGAATTCACATTTTGAGCACCGAGGAGCTGCCGGCCGCCAAGCAACTGGTTTCGCTTCCCAACACTGACAACCAGTGGCACTACGTCACGATCCCCTTCACCAATGAGGATGTCGGCCGTCCGGAACAGTGGCAGCAGTTTTTTGATGATGCCAGAAATCAGCGGTTAATTCCGATTGTCCGGCTGGCTACAAAGGTTGAAGGAGATTATTGGGTACAGCCTACCAGGAAGAACGTTGTTGATCAACTCAATTTACTGAGTTCTCTTTCTTGGCCTACAGAAAATAAGCACGTCATAATCTTCAATGAAGTTAATCACGCCAAGGAATGGGGCAATGAGATTGACCCTAAGGGTTATGCTCAAATGTTTAGGTTTGCCAGCAGTTGGGCTAGAGCCATCGACAGCCAATTTGTTGTTTTGCCGGCGGCTATGGATCTAGCTGCTCCGAATGGTCCGATTACAGCAGAAGCTTTTACCTACCTAAACGAAATGTACATTTTTGACGAAGAAATATTTAATTACGCAGATGCCTGGAATTCACACTCATATCCTAATCCCGGATTTGCTTCCTCCCCTGCGCGCAAGGCTAAAAATGCCTTGAATGGTTTTGAATATGAGCTTGATTACCTGAAAAACAAAACTGACCAAGATTTTAAAGTTTATATTACTGAGACCGGATGGGAGCAGACTTATAGATTGCAGCGGTCTTTGCCATCATATTATAGTTTTGCTTTGCAAAATGTATGGTCACATCCAGATGTGGTGGCAGTGACGCCATTTATTTTGCAAGGCTCGCCGGGGCCATTTTCTGGCTTCAGTTTTTTAGATGAGAGCAATCGTCCGACTGCCCAGTACCGCGCTTTCCGCTCAGCATTAGAAAAACTTAGCGAGGCTCACCTGCTTAAGCTAAGTGCGGGCCCAGATCTTTCCAGCCAGCAGTAATCCTGATTTTTAAAACACTATCGGGCGCCATTTTCAAATAGTGTATGATAATGTATGAAATGCGCCAAAAATCCCGACTTACCATTACCCTTCCAACCGAGTTATTAAAACGAGTTGACCGCTTAGTAGACGGCAACGAAGTCCGCAATCGCTCTCATGCCATCGAAACACTTATCAGGAAAAGCCTGAAACCAACCGTGACTACGGCGGTGATCATTGCCGGAGGGCGAGATAAGCGTGCGGAGGTTCCTTTACTCAAAAAAATAGCCAAGCGGCCGTTGTTGAGCATAGCCTTGGAAAATCTAAAAAATTATGGCATTGCTGAGGTAATTATTTGTGCAGGATTCTATGAAGAACAAATTAAGCAGGTTGTTGGGGATGGATCTGGTTTGGGAGTTGCCATAACCTACGTACCTGAGCCAAAACCACTGGGTACTGGTGGGGCGATTAAAAAAGCGGAAGCCCATCTGCAAGGCAACCCTTTTTTGGTCATCCATGGTGATGTCCTGTCCGACATCAATTTGCGAGACTTTATTAATTTCCACTTGAGAGAAGATACTCTGGTCACCCTTGGTGTTAAACCCCGGATGAGCGAAGAGAATTACGGCCAGGCTTTTTTGCAGGGAAATAAAATTATTAAATTTATGGAAAAAGGCGCTTCTGAAGGCATAAGTATTGTTAACACCGGCATTTATATTGTGAAGCCTAAGGTTTTGGAGATGATACCAGCCGGCAAGCGAACTAGCATGGAAGCGGATATTTTTCCCAAGTTGGTAGAGATGGGAGAGCTGAGCGCTTTTGTCTTCCAAGGCCTCTGGTATAACGTGTCTAAGCAACAGGACCACAAAGAAGCAAGTGAACGCTGGCGGAAGTTGAAATAGAATTTTTGGTTTATAAACAAAAAATGGCGCTTAGAGCGCCATTTGTTGTGCCAGGAACAGGAATCGAACCTGTATCTCATGTTTTTCAGACACGCGCCGTGACCAACTTGGCTATCCTGGCTCTGTGGCCGCTGAGGGACTCGAACCCCCGACTTCCCGGATGTAAACCGGACGCTCTAACCAACTGAGCTAAGCGGCCGCACTGGGTTATCCCATACAGCATAAGTCTTTTTTTGTTAAAACAAAAGGTGCCCAGGAGAGGACTCGAACCTCCAAGCCTTTCGGCACAGCCTCCTCAAGACTGCGTGTCTACCAATTTCACCACCTGGGCCCTATTTTCGCCGTGGGCAAATGAGCGCACGGCTACAAGTGCCGAAGAGAGGAGTTGAACCTCCACAGGGTTGCCCCCACACGCTCCTGAAGCGTGCGCGTCTACCATTCCGCCACTTCGGCGTCTTAACTTGTTAAAGCAATTTCCGTCAAGAGACTGAATTATACTACATTCAAATACGTTTCCCAAGCATGGGGAATGAGCGGGAAAATTTTTGTTTGAAAGCCTCAACAGTTAAGTTGGCGGCTTCCTCTACCCTAAAATACGCAGTGTTGATGGTAAGGTCATAGGCGGAGCGTTTCTTGATGTTGGTGTCAAAGTAGTGCTTGATAAAATCCTCACGCTCCTTCTCTACCTTGGCGATGACTTGTTTGGCTTTTTCGCGGTTATGGCCTTCGAAGTCCATTGCCCGCTGCACCCGGATTTCATAGGGAGCAACATAATTAACATGAAGCCCTTTGGCAAAAGGTGTAACAAAGTTTGCACCTCTGCCGAGGATAACACTCTTGCCCTTATGGGCATAAGTTAGAATCAGTTTAACCAGCTCCGAGACATACCTTGTGTCTTCTACATATTCGGTGTTGAGTACGGCATGAACAATATCCTGAATTTGGGTCCTGCTCTTTTCGTCAATTTCGGAAATGATCGCTTTCCGCTTTCGAGTTGATTGGGCAATTTCCTCGACTATCTGATCATCAACAAAGTCAAACTTGAGAATTTCCGCAACTCTTCTGGCTATTGGAGCGCCGCCGCTTCCCGGTTCCCTGGCCACCGTAATAAAGGGTGTTATGAATGAACTTTCCCGGATCAGTTCGGGCTTTTCACTAATTAGTTTGTTTTTTAGATTGAAAGATTTAAGCAGCTTATCTATGAGGGGATAGTAATTAATTGCCATAATTACTCATTCACTATAGCAAATTAAGGCATATTTGTCATGTTGCATATAGATTTGTCCTGACGCGATGTACTCGAAGGGTGGTTTGCGGTACAATATATATTCTCTCTGGACAAGCAAATGCGCCCGTGGTCCAAAGGATAAGACACTTGTCTTCGGAACAAGTTATGGGGGTTCGATTCCCTCCGGGCGCACATGTTGCGCCAAAGGAAATGAGGGTGCTGGAATTGTGTCGGTGTGGTAAAATTCCAGGCATTAAAGTGAGGGCCAGTAGCTCAGTCGGTTAGAGCACCTGCCTCTTAAGCAGGGTGTCCTGGGTTCGAGTCCCAGCTGGCTCACTATCAATTCTCCAAACACAACTGAAAAAAATATTCTATAATATCTATTCTATTTGAGGAATATACTTCAAAAAGAAAAATATAGGCTGCTGCCCCTAGAATGTAAATAATGACTTTAACGGATCTTGAGAGAAGACCGAGGTATAGTGAGACCACCCGGGCTTCCGTTCCCAAACCTGACTATGTGGTGCCTGCGTTTTCTAGTGCTGCAGAAACTGTCCACTTCGGACAAATTAAGGCTTATATCGATACCTTCTCCAAGCCAACTTTCAAAATCTCAGACAAAGGTATATTTTTGGTTTATCAGGCAGACGAGCACTTTGTCCAGGCAGAGTCGGGTGAAGTCGAGTTTAGGGATGATGCGAATTCCCTTTGTTTTAAGACCCCTTTTACCTATAGCACAGATGCCACCGGGCAAGATTGGGTGCATGTTAAACTGGTTGACTTCGCCTTGTTATCTGCCCATCTTCTGGTTGAACCAGATGGCGGCCATACTATTGATGATGCAATTCAACTGCTTCAACATTATCAGCTTATTGATAGAAAATCAGTTAGAGAGCTGAATGCATATCTAGATGCACCTGTGGAGCAAGAGCAAGCACAGGAACAAGAACAAGAGTTCCCTCGGTTGGATGATATCAACAGTGACTTGGAAAATTTGAACATCAGCAGGCGGCAGTTTTTAAAATATTTCCTGGGCCTCGGAGGTGTATTAGTAATCGCAGGGCTTACCCCAAGAATATTAAAAATGATGAATACCTTGAGGGATAAGCGCGCTGCAGATGGAGTTGCAGATGGTTCTCAACTAGATCAAATTCCTGCTGCGCCGAAAGGGGGGGCTCCCTATGATAATGAAAGAAGGCGCCTTGAGCAAGAAATATCTGATGCTGAAAAAGCATTGCTTTGGAATGCATCAGCTATAGCAAGCCCCTACGTAAACTATGTCGTGACAAACTCCGTACCTCACGACCAGTTTTTAGGACAGGATGCATATGACATCGGTGCAGGTCGTGGAGCTGTAATTTACAGCCCAATTAACGGGCTTGTTACAAAGATGTACACTGATCAAAACGGCACTCCTTGGATAGTTATTGCCAACTCCAAATATACGGTCACAATGGCTCATGGATACTATACGGCACAAGTGGGTGATATTTTGACTATTGGCCAACCAATTGGTGCAGAGTCCAATTTAGGCTATACAAAAAATCGCCAAGGAAAGCTTTGCAATGGAGAGCCCAGCTGCGGTAATCATACCCACATTAATGTTCGTGATAATGAGGCCGGTAAGAATATTAATCCCCTTCAACTTTTTAGCGATAACAAGACACCAGACTATGCTCGCTTGCAGATTGCTAAATATCAAATCTTGAAGGAGTATTTTTCCGAAGAAATAGTTTATTGGCTTGACAAGATTTTTCAGTGGTCAGATCAATGGGGTGTGGATCCTGCTATGTTGGCAATAATCATGCAGATCGAGAGCTGCGGCTTCCCAGAGGCGGTTTCTATCGCGCAGGCACAAGGTTTATTCCAGGTTATGCCCTTCCATTTCTATAACGAAAAAGGACTTAGAGGACCTTGGACATTCACTGAAGAGGAAATCCGCACTATGCAAAACCCGGATAATAATGCCGGACAGGGTGTGAGATATTTCAAAGATAGGTTCAGCCAGGCCAACGGCAGTCTTGGAGATGCATTTGCCGGTTATAATGGCGGACATTCAGTGGTGGGCCGGTCACATTCTTGGTCGGCGGAAACTAGAAGATATTTTACCTGGGGAACTGGCATGTGGAGTGATTTAAATATGATGGCGCAGGGTTTAACTCCCCCATCCCCTAGCACTCGAGAGCGCTGGATGATTGCGGGAGGCAGCACCTGCAAAGACGCAAGAGCTTGGCAAGAGAAAAATCCAAAAGAGCCGCTCGCACAGTCTAACTAACCATAAATCCCTGCCCCTAATTCCAATCTGTCGTGCATATCCCATCCGTGTTATACATGTATAAGTATGTTTGATCCCCGTAAGAAAACAGTTTTTATCATGTCCGGATTTCCGGGCAGCGGCAAGTCAACTTTGGCTAAGAAGCTAGCTGAAAAGTTTGGCTGCGACTATCTGTCTTCAGATCAGCTGAGGGCTGAGCTTACTAATCAAGCACATTACGAGCAGAGTGGCAAAAAGGCGGTTTCCACAGCGCGCCACTCTACCTATGAGTTGCTCTATAACCGCGCTGCTGAATTGGTTTCAAGCGGAAAAAAGGTGGTGTTGGACGCCACCCATGTTGAGCCGGATAAATGGCGGCAGCCTTCCGAAGCCTTGTTTGAGAATTTAGATATGAAAAAGGCATGCATAGTGATGGTTAAAACTCCATTTGAGGTGGTCGACCAAAGAATGCTCAAATTTAATTCTGAGTTAGCCAATGAGACAGAGACAGTTTATGAGGCATGGCGCAGAGTATATAGTTATTTTGTAGATCAGGAAAGGAGAGGGTTGGTGGTCTGGCCTGATACCATACTGCCATTGGAAAGTGTGACCAGCGATGAAATCAGCATCTTCTTGGATTAGGCAGCTAAAAGTTATTGCATGGGACCTTGATGGTACCCTGTACCCGCATAATCGTGACATGAGTGCGGAGATTGATAAAAAGAAACTTTCCCTGGTGGCGGAGCATTTGAACTGTTCAATAAGTGAGGCTGAGGAAAAATTCATGGGTCTCTATAAAAGGCTCAAAAGCAACACAAAAACGCTAGATGTGCTCGGTCTTAGCGGCCACAGGTTTTCTTTGGATATTTGGGAGGCAATGGATTTTAACAAATACATAGATCCTGATCCCGATCTTGCAACGGCCTTGGAAGCGGCTGTTAAGCAAGAGAGTCACCAGCACTTCATTTTAACCAACAGCAATTCACAGGATACAGTTCAAGCAAAACTTGATGCAATCGGAATAAGAAAATCGCTGTTTTCTAAGGTGATGACTTCAATAGAAATTGGGTTTAATAAACCAGACCACGAAGCTTTTCAGCCGCTACTTTCGGAAGCAGCAAGCCCTCAAGAAATCCTGTATATTGGTGACCGCGAGCATGTGGATATTGCTCCGGCCAAAGAGTTAGGTATGCAGACCGCGCTGATTAACTGGGACAACAGTGATGGAACAGTCCAACTTACAAGCGCAGACAGGGTTTTCTCCCATCCAAAAGATTTGCTCAGACTATTAGTTGAAAATTAAAACGCCCCTGCGTCTTAAAATTTATTTTTCCGCTCCCCTTCTGTTCAGTTGCTTACAAAAATTTGCACTGAATATTACATAGTGTTCCTATAATATTTTTTATACTTTGAAACTGGTCTAGGTTGGATTTTGGTTGATTGAGTGGGAAAATTGCAAATCATTAATCATATGTGCTATTCGGCTTGCGATGAGCCGCGCGGTTTTATGACAAGTAAATATAAGCAATTGAGAAAAGTATTATTAAGGAGTTTTCTCTTTAGTGTTGTCCTGTTTTTAGCTTTATCAGGGCTTGATATTTTTCAAGGTGTAACTGCCAAACGCCCGAAGGTCAGAGTTGAAACTGAATATTATTTTAATGTCATGGCCTTCGATAGGGTGGTGGCACTAACATTCGATGACGGTCCCGATCCCGTCAAAACAAAAGAAATTCTGGATGTTTTGAAAAAACACGAAGTGCCGGCAACCTTTTTTTTCTTAGGATCAAAAGCTTTAAAATATCCTGAGATTGTTAGATTGGTCCATCAAAGCCAATATGAGATTGGCAACCATTCCTTCAGTCATTCAGGTAATGTGCACTCTAGTGAGGATAGGTTAAATTACGAACTCGACCTAACCAACAAAATTATCGGCAATATCACTTATGAGCCGACAATCCTTTACCGGCCTCCATTCCTACTGGACATTGGGTCTGATCCGCCGCCGGATAGAAACGATCACCTGGTGTCTTTGGACTGGGCAATGAATGCCGGCTATATTCCTATTGGTGCAGATATTGACTCGCTTGATTGGCAGGCAGATTCGGCAGAAGAAATTGTTGAAAATGTCCTTTCCAATCTGGAAAATGGCCACATTATCCTGATGCATGATGGAGCTCAAAGCCAGCACACCGCTCAAGCCCTAGATCTGTTGATTCCTGAGTTAAAGTCAAGGGATTACCGATTTGAGACAGTCTCAGATGTCATAGGGTTGAATGCAATTCCGGACATGATTATCAGTACCGAGTTAATGTTTGGACTGACTGATGAAGTTACTAATGGGGACGTAACCAGGCTTCAGACATTTCTGCTTAAAAAAGGTTTTTTATGGCATGAGCCTACAGGTTTTTTGGTGATCTCACGAGAGAGGCGCTAGTAGCTTGGCAGGAGTCAGAAAAAATAACAGATGAGCTTGGTTTTGTAGGCCCGGAAACAAAATTAAAAATAGCCTCAAGCCTTCCCTCTAATTCCCATATAGTTGGATGGCCTAGCCGCTTTGTAAATCCACAGCACCAAACATTAGAAAAAAATTTCCAGCAGCTCATTATCAATTTAACCTCAGCCACCCGCAAAAATATTCCGGTTATGACTCAACTTGTTATTGCACTGATGCTATTTCGTCTTGGAATTATATTTGTGCTATTTATTTTGTCAGCGGTCAAGCCAAAGAAAATTGAGGGTTATTGGCGTGGTGGGGTAAGTGTGATTATTCCGGCTTACAATGAAGTGGAAAATATTCAAGCAACAATAGAAAGCGTGCTTCAGACCACGAGAAAAAAAATAGAGATTATTGTAATTGATGACGGCTCTACAGATGGAACACAGGTAGTAGTAGAGAAAATCCAACAAAAACATCCCGGCAAGGTTTTGCTTTATAATCAAGTAAATCAGGGTAAGGCGGCGGCCTTAAATCACGGCATTAGAAGAGCAAGGTATGGTGTGGTGGTAGCAATGGATGGGGACACCATATTTACACCTGACACCATTGCTCATCTTGTCCGCCCGTTTGGAAATAGGAAGGTTTCCGCTGTAGCAGGCAAGGTTTGTGTAACCGAGTCGGCCAACCTCTATTCAAAATTTCAACATCTGGAATATGTCATTTCTCAGAATATAGATAAAGCTGCTTTTAATTATTTAAATGCTGTCAGTGTGGTACCTGGGCCAAATGGAGCCTGGAGGAAATCAGTTGTACTGGAACATGGTGGTTTTAAAAATGACACTTTGGTCGAAGATCAGGAAATGACCTTTGCCATACTTGCTTCAGGTCAAAGAGTGGTTTATGAGCCAAGGGCATTGGCTTTTACAGAAACACCATTTAGGTTAACAGACTTTATCAGACAAAGGCTAAGGTGGATTTTTGGCACGCTTCAATGTGTGATCAAATACCGCGGCCAAATTCTCAAGCCTCATGCCAACACTTTGGGCTCGGTAGTAATTCCTAATGTAATGATTTACACCCTATTTTTACCTCTGCTCTACCCTGTGATGGACATCTTGTTTTTAAGTTGGCTGGCATTTAGCTTTTTCGATCAACTGGGATTTGTTTTAATGCTCTTTTTGCTGATTGATTTAATTTATGCATTATTGGGTTTTTATCAGGAAAAGCACCAGCGCAAACTTTTGTTTTGGCTGCCACTGCAGCGGGTATTCTACCGTGTGGTAATTTATTATGTTGTGCTCAAGAGCGTTTTGAAGGCTCTAGAAGGAAGCGAAATGTTTTGGAACAAGGTGCTAAAACGCGGTGATGCCGCCACTCAGCACCTTAGTCTCCAGGAAGTGTTTGCTGCCACTGAACCGGAGATGTTGTAACAATTTCCTTCCAGGGCCCTAATGGCACTTGATTATCTTCTACAAATTTCCACTTAACTAACTCGTTGGTAGTCATCTTCAGGCAATCTCTAACAGCTGGGGAAATATCAAGACCTGCTTTAACACCGAACGTGTTCTTTGGAGGTTCGTTGCCGAAAACATACGCAAAGTCATCAGTCTCCAATGGACCAACATCTTGCCACTGGGCGTAGCAAATCAGGTCTCCACGAGCAACTTGTATCCAACGGTTTTTTAAGATAGATTTTTGGTCTTGATAAGCGCTGAACCAAGGCACTTGTACAGCGGACAGCTTTCTATGGCCGTTTGGGTCCAGGTCATTATAAGGAAGGGCAAAGTAAAAAGGGTTTTCTTTTGGAGTAAAGCTGCAAGGCTTATAACCACAACGGTCATCGGGAGAGTCAATGCCACCATAGCGTTCCTGCCAGAATGAATCCCAAGCACTTTTGTCGTTGGGAATAAATGAATTACTAGCGTCTGCTGCCTCTCCTACCCAAAAAATAGAAGCAACTGTGGTTTTTAAGTCGAGGGGTTGATTTGATGATTTGGTGGCCGTAGGTTCTGAATTGATATATTTTTCCAGTAGGTAGGTGGTGGTTAGTCCTGGGCTTGCATTCATGGGTCTTGCTGCCTCGGTTTCTTCTGGTATTTCATTATTTTCAGTCTGTTTAAATAATTGGTTTGATGAGCCAAAATATAAAAAAGAGCCGGCCGCACTAGCGCCAAGCGTTATTGCAAGCAGGATGACAAGCACAACCGTTGAGGTGTTTTTCATCGCCTAATTATAGCTTACCTGCTTTATGCCAATTAAAAATTATTAGGATATTAAGCTAAACCAAATAAGTGTTATAATTACTTTATTAATACCTATACACCAACAAAAGTAGGGACAAAGAGCCAGAAACAAACCGAATGATAGAAGAAGAAAATCTAGAGCCCAACCATGAAGATGTTGAGGCTCGAGCCAGAGGGTTAATGCGTGAAGTTGTTTTTTTAACCCAGGGCTATTACCGAGCCAGAGAGGCGATGATGAAAAAACTTTTCGAACTCTCCGAAGAAAGCCAGTTTTCCAGCGAGGTAAGAATCCATAAAATTTTAGAAATGGCTAAGTTGCTTGTGTCGCCGTTGCCAGATTTTCCTGAAGAGCTAGCCGAGCATGTTGAGCGCGACAAGTATGATCGGACGGTGACCGCGCGTTTAGAAGAACATGTTGGAAATTTAAAAATGATAATCAACCGTATAGCAGAGCGTTACCAAGACGTAATGGGTGACTCACTGGAGTCTTAAAAGTTCCTGAAAGTAATCATCAGCCTCTACTTACCCAAGATATTGCGGACAATTTCCTTGGCAAAGTTGGCGGCGGCTACAATACCTATGCCCACCCACTTAAAGATAAGTTTGAGGCCACTGTCCGCGGCATTGGTGCTGGCACGTTTAAACTCTGTTGATTGTAGATAGTTAGACATGAACTGAGTATACCTGAGGGCGCGTCTATTCACAATTTAGGAATCTCTGTGTACAATACGGCTACCAAAGACGCGGAAATAGCTCAGTTGGTAGAGCGCCTGCTTGCCAAGTAGGAGGTCGCGGGTTCGAGTCCCGTTTTCCGCTCACAGCACCCCCCCCGCACTCTGCGGGGGTTTTTATTTAAAACTAGCAGTAAATATGAATGTATTATCGGCAGCTTTTTTTTATCAGGACCATCTAAGTTTGGCGAAAAGCCTGCTGGGAAAAATTCTGGTACATGAACACTACGGCAAACTGCTCAGGGGGATGATTGTAGAAACTGAAGCTTATCACCAATCAGACCCTGCCTCACATTCTTTTTCTGGAATTACTAAGCGCAATGCAGTGATGTTCGGCAAGCCGGCGCATGCTTATGTATATTTTACCTATGGCATGCACTATTGCTTGAATGTGGTGGCAATGGAAGAAGGCATTGGTGCCGCTGTGCTTATAAGGGCATTAGAGCCTCTAGAAGGCCTTGAAACCATGATGAAACGCCGCAAAACCGACAGGACTGCCAATTTATGCAACGGGCCGGCTAAGCTAACCCAAGCCTTTGGCATCAGCAAGGCACAAAATAGTTTGAACTTGTTGTCTCCCCCACTTTATATAACTCAAGGAAGACATGTGGAACTTAAATCAGAAATTGTATCGGCTCCGAGAGTTGGTATAAAAAAAGCTGTCGATGTGCCCTGGCGATTTTACCTTAAAGACAGTTCTTACATCTCAAAAAAATAATTGTGAACTGAAACCGAAACAACTTTCGTTTTTCCTTACCTTTCTCTTACCTAAAGCACACCAAAAACAGTATTGAAACCAGTAATCTTGCTTACGTAATAATAAACAAGTACTGCTCAACAGACCGATCGGCAAACAACCAGTACTCCAACGGAAAGGGAAACATGACAGGCAATCTTTACATCAAAAGGATGCAGTCTCAAGTTGACCAATGGACTACTGAGATATCCCGGCTTAAACAAATAGCAAGAGATATGTCGGCAGATGCCAAACGGAGCTATGAAGCCAAGATCGAAGAGCTTCAAGAGCAGCGTGACAAAATGATCAGGCGGATCGACACCATGCAGTCAACAATGGCACTGCAATAGCTTCCGGAAGACCAAGGAAGCACTTAAGATCGACGTAACGTATAAGTTAATTCCTCATAAATCCTCGTAAAAAGGAGTAGAAGCAGCCACTACTCCTTTTTGCAATTCTAAGCAAAATGGTGTTTTCACAGTCTTCTTACACTTTTCACAAAACTATATCATTCATAGACTTTAAGCTGAACAGGCTATAATATTATTTAAGAGGATATTGAACAAAAACAATAATGATTAGCGAAAAGGGAAAACTCTACCTGGGAGTTGTGTTTATCGCGATACTGACCCTTGCTGCGATAATTGCAGACCATTTTGCATTGTGGCCGTTCGCCGAAATTAGATCTAATAGGCCTGTTTACCTCAATCAGCGGACTGGCTTGTCCAACCCTGCGGATGGTTCAGTTGATCAGTCACTATCCCTGTCCTCAATAGCTGAGGCTAGTACTGTTCCTTATGCTGTTGAGACAGTTGCATCAGGATTAGAGGTGCCTTGGAGCATTGTTTTTGCAGGAGAGGACAGGCTGTTGGTCTCTGAGCGCCCGGGCACTGTTCGAGAGATAGTTGGCGGCAGGCTCAATGCGCAGCCTATTCATAGGTTTGAGGAAGTCTCATCTGCAGGCGAAGCTGGTTTGATGGGTATGATAAGCGATCCGAACTATCGGCAGAATCAATTCATTTATGCTTGCTATGCATACTCAGTTGGTGAAAATATGTTTGCAAAAGTTGTCCGTCTCAAGGATGGCGGCAGTTTTTTTTCAGGCGAAACGCTGTTAATTGACCGCATACCTGCAGCGCGAAATCACGCCGGGTGTGAGCTGGGTTTTGGTCCTGATGGCAAACTTTACATTACTGCTGGCGATGCCAGTGAGCGTGCTCTGGCTCAGGACAGAAACTCTTTGGAGGGAAAATTGCTGCGCATCAATCCAGATGGCACAATCCCATCAGATAATCCTTTTGCTGATTCACCAATTTGGTCATATGGGCACCGCAATGCGCAGGGAATTGATTGGTATCCCGGCACTGACATTCTCTTTTCAACTGAACACGGCCCATCAGGTTTTGACGGACCCGGTGGTGGTGATGAAATTAACATAATTGAGAAGGGCGCTAATTATGGCTGGCCGGTTGTGTCTCATGAAAATTCTCAGGAAGGTATGAAGGACCCAGAGGTGGTTTTTACCCCAGCGGTGGCTCCAGCGTCAGCGGTTTTTTACGATAGCAATGTGATTCCAGCTTTTAAAAACAATTTGTTCTTTGGCTTACTGCGTGGCCAAGGCATTATGCGGGTAGTAGTAAATCCAGATGACCCGAGGCAAATTTTAATGTATGAAAGGCTTCCGGAAATAGATGTCGGCCGGATCCGTGAGGTAATAGTGGGGCCAGATGGCTATCTGTATTTTACAACCAGCAACCGGGACGGCCGGGCGCCGGAGCGCGAGGGAGATGACCACATTTTCCGTTTAGTCCCTTTAGATTAATGACTCCATGATAAGATTATGGTGATATGACATCACCAATTATTAAACACCCGGAGCAGCGCGTTGGAGTTTTTGTTGACGTTTCCAACATGTATTTTTCTGCTCAGAATTTGTACAACACTAATGTCAACTTTAAGGCTTTGCTGGAAACTGCAGTATCCAAAAGAAAGCTTATCCGAGCCTTTGCATACGTAATTGAAAGCGAATCGGGCAAAGAAAAAGAATTTTTTGAAATATTAGGCAAGCTTGGTTATGAAACCAGGGTTAAACAACTTCAGGTTTTTCAAGGCGGAGCCAAAAAAGGTGATTGGGATGTGGGCTTAGCTATTGATGTAGTCAGGCTACTGCCCCTTCTTGATGTGGTGGTTTTGGTTTCCGGAGATGGCGACTATGTTGACCTGCTTGACTATGTCCGTGGGCATGGACGCCGTACCGAGGTGATTGCTTTTAAACAGACCACAAGCAGTCGTTTGCTTAATGAAACTGATGAATTTATCGACCTTTCGGAGAATAAGCGCAAGTATCTGATTTAACTGTTGGCAAGAAGTATTTTATTAGCCAGCGCCTCCGCCACCACCTCCTCCACCTCCTCCTCCACCGCCTGTTGCGCCGCCGGATGATCCTGCACCTGAAGCGCCGTAACTTGAGCTTGAAGCAGAAGAAATACTGGAAATTGCTGATGATAAACCGCTTAATGAGGAGGAAAAATCTCCAGTCGAGCCGCTGAAGCTTGAGGAGCCTCCCCAGTAGGCAGCGGCAGTTGTTTGGTCACTAGAGGGAAATTTAATCGGCAGTTCTGATAGGGCTTTAGCCGATACTCCCAAAACTGTTCCATATACTAGATAATTTTCCCAGATGACAATCGAGTCTATGGGATACTTCTTAGTCTTGGCGTAATCTTTCATATGTTTTTCAAACGCTTTCCATTTAGCAGCCTCCTCCGCTCCTTTTTCTGTCCGTTTCTCACCAAAGGCTACGCTCATTGCCGAGACTATTAACCAAGTCGTGCCGAAAAATGTTCCCACAGCTGCAATGCCAAATCCTAAGGTTAGCCCTCGCTCCAATAAAGGAATGGCTAGCATTACCGATATGACAATAGCCACAAATGCATACGCTGCATTTAAGCCTGCCGTTTTGCCGGCATGATGAGCTTGGAGGTCGAAATATTCCTCCTCCAGATTTTCTTTTAAGGTGATTTCAGGTAGCTCTTTAAAAAATTGATAAGCGGCAGTTCTATTTGTTTTGCACCATTTAACTATGTTATCAAGCGACAGTGCTTTGACTTCTTTGCCTTGCAGAGAAACTTTTTTGTAGCCTATCTTGTTGAGGAAACTTTTAACTGATTGCTGGATTGTTGACAGCTTAGCCCGTGGCTTATCTTGAGGAACTAAATAGTACACATATTTTTTTAGCAGTAAGCCTTCTTTTTTGTCGCTTCTGAGCATTTTAAAATGGCGGGTTTGAATCAGTGATAATACAGTTGCTGTGAAGGCGCTGGGTTGGAGATTTTTGCTGGCAGTGAGGAGTTGTTGAACTTGAGCAGGATCAATGCTGCTTGGCGGCTCCCAGAGAGTTCCAGGCAAGTTTACTTTGGGCAGCGCGATATCTCTACTGTACTTTAGAAACCGACGTACTTGTTTAAGCAGCATGAAAATTGATCCTGCCCCCATAATTCCCGCTCCGATTGTTAGAATGATCCCGACTAAACCTTCCTTCTTTCGATCTCTTTCTGTCTGTTTGATAAAACCTTCTTCTTGTTGGGTTATAGAGACCAGGGTGTGTGACCCTTCTGCGCCATCAGCAAACCATTCTTTGGGCATAACAATCCTACCCTCAAAAAATTCTCCTGGCTTAGTTTTTGGCACGCTCATGGTTACGGTTTTTGAATCCGGAATAGCGACCGTACCGTTCAATGGACCATGCGCCCAAGCTGACACTTCTGATCCTTCCATCTCCTGAGGCAGAGAAATAGTGATGAAGATATCATTATTATCGATTTCCCACTTATCCCCTATAAACTGCCAATATACTTCTGAGGTGTCTTGGTGCAGGGTGACGGCATTTTCAACTGTATAAGTGAGGGTAAAAGTTTTGCTTTGATTAAGCGCGTTATAAAACCACTTGATGTAGTAGTTATCGGGGTGCTCGGTTACATAAAAAGTTGCCGGCGGCCGCAAGTGTTCAGCGCTGCTGATTTCAGCTGTCTCTAGTTGGCGATAGCAATCGGAGTTTTCGCAGATACTAAAGTTGCCAAGTTTGTAAGGTTCAGTTCTGCCGGGATTGATGGCCTGGTCAGGTTGGGTGTCAATATTCAGGTAGGCGAAACTGTAGTCACCTGAGAAGTTATAGGTGCGTTTTTCTTCAACTTTCATGGAACCATTCTCCAGTAGTTCAGCGGAAATTTGCACCTGAGTAATTTTGTATGACTTGGCCTGTGCTTGAGGTGAAAATCCAAAAAAAGCTGTGGGGATAATAAGCAGCGCTGCAAAAAGTAGGATAGATCGAATTTTGATCATAAAATTATTATACTCAGTTTTTGATAGGGGCAATAGATCTTTTGACCATGATACCAGGTAGGTTACTTCACCTTTTATCGCTAATTTGTTAAAATATCATTCTCGTAAGGAGAACATTGTCTATGCCCCGTCGTCTAATGGCAGGACAGCGGCCTTTGAAGCCGTCAATCTTGGTTCGAGTCCAAGCGGGGCATCAAATGAAAAATCGCCATCAGGCGATTTTTTGTTTGATGCTTGGCAAACGGGACCGGACTTTGTTCGCGACGGCAATACGCCGGAGGCGTGCTGCCTAGTGCAAGCGAGAGAGCTTGCGATCGTGTTGTAAGGCCAAGCGGGGCATCAGTGAACCTATAATCTTTGAATATATTGTTATAAGTGATATAATCCTCGGGTATTTTGATAGCATTGAATCAGGTAGAAAGCCTACCTAGTGATTTAATCTATTGGAAACAACTTGCTCTTTAACTTGTAGCCCTACTCATTCTGCTAGCTAGCTGTGGGCAGCGCTTTTGGTATCTTGTGCCAAAAGCGCTGCTCATTTGTTCATCTTCAATTTGAGGGTGAGTGTGCAGCAAAGTGAGGAAAAATGAAACAAGAAAACTCTGGTCGAAAAAGTCCCGCGAATTTTTGGGTATCCGGACAGGTGGGGTTGGCACTGGCAGTCTCCCTTTTCGCCCTCTATAACGGCGGAGGGGTGAATTGGTACTTGCCTTCCTTCTACCTCATGTTATACGCAGTCCTAAGCAGCTCAAAGCTGCGCCGGCCTGTGTACTTCGTTATTAACCTGATCGCTTCAGCCGTCAGCATGGTGATTCTGTTATTCCCTCCTGAGGGGGTAATAGTACAGTGGTGGTACCCACTGTTCATCGCTTTGCTGATATATTTCGTGTCCGATTTTGACTAGTGAGTCTACAACTGAATAGCAAGAACAGCACCCCGAGAGGGGTGCTTTTCGTTTAAAATGATATAATTAAGTATAGTAAATCATTCATTATTTAGTTTACTAAAATTAAAGGGCCATTATGCACGAAGATCACAGCTTGAGCAGATATACTACGGAATTGATTATTGAGGAGATTAGAAGCGTTGACGGCTTAGAAGCAGCGTTAGAAGCAAGGGATTTGTTGGCTATGTTAGCTGCAATTGGAATCAAGGAAGATGAATTTATTATAGACATCTCTGAAATAATCGGAAATCAATCCAAGTTGGAAGACCTAAGTTCAGAAACTGTTTCGTTTATCAGTGGTGCAGTCTATGGAGCCCTGAGAAAGAAGCTTTCGTCATAATTCCCAGTTCATCGTTGCCTAATTTTGAGGCTTTCTCATTACTAGAGTTAAGGAATATCCCAGATAGTCATCTATCGGTGTACCTCTTTCTTGGCGGAGATCGGATAAATTATTTGGGCTGCCCACTTTGAAAAATCTCCGCAGAAAATTAGCTGGCAGCAAAAATTTCAATGAGCTATAAAAATCGTCCCCAAAAAGCGCAACCTTCTCAGCTCCTAGTTTATTAACTAACTGTAGCAACTCTTTTTTTGTGTACGGATGCTCCTCCCCAAACTCCCATCTGCCTGTTGTTTCCTTTAAAAATTTAAAAATTCTGTAGGGAGGGTTGTAGGCATTGGGAACTGCGATCACCGCTATGCCCCCTGGTTTAAGTGCATCCAAATGTACCCTGTTGATCAGCAAGCGCTGTTTGCCATTAAAATGTTCAGTGAGTCCGATGGAGATAGCGACATCATATGCTGAATAAAGCCGTTTGGGGAGGCGAAGGGCATCCGCCTTAACTATTTTTAACGGTAGGTCATTGGCTTTAAAAAATTCCCCTGCCCTGCTTAAAGCCTGGGTTGAGTAATCCAAGACTGTAGCCTTGGCGCCCTCTTTTGCAATTAGGGCAGCATAGGTGCCAATGCCGGATCCAATTTCTAAGACTTTTTTATTTTTGAGAGTGTTTAGCTCTGCAAGAAGAATTTGTTTCAAGACCAACCAGCGCTTAGTGGCAGCTTCTGCCTCCAGAGTAACTAAATCATTTTTATTTAAGCCAGAATCAGTCCAGATGGAGTCCCATACTTTTGCAGTATTTTTTTTCATTGTTGAATAATAGCATGTTAACTTAGTAGGTTTAGCGCAACAGGAGGAGTTACAACTCAATTCCCCAAAAGCTCAAAATAAGTCCATCCAAAGCTTCTAATCCTTCAAACAAATATCGTGTAGGATTAAAAATTTTATTTTCACGGATTTCAATATCTGCTTGTGTGCCAAGTACACTTCCCTCATCAAAAAATTTCAACTGGCTGTCGTTCTGATTGTCCTCAACGCCGAGGATAACTTTGTCGATAATGAACTTTTGCTGTTCTCTAGCTTCTTGTTCAGAGATGGATTCAGGCAGAATTAGATAAGATACCGAGGGCAGGCTCTTGAGAATATTTGTACCTCTGCCGTCGTTTGCCAAAACCATCGAGGACTGTAAAAAGCCTAATTGAACTATTCCCGGACTTTTGGCTCTAAAGTAGATGGTGCCAAAAGTGCCCCTCTCACCAAAGAATCCGGGATTCGGCAGTCCGCCTGTTAGCCTGGCCCAGCCTCCCTCATTATTGATTTCCTGTTGAATGAAAATTTTTGCAAATGAATCGGTTGTTGAAATTGCCACTACCTCTACTCTTTCCGGATCAAATCCGATATCAGCCTGTACGGTGTTTATGGCAGTCTTGAGGTTCTCTAACTCTAGTTTCATTGGGAAAACTTCCCCTAAGCGATACTGTCCTTTTGAGGGAATGATAAAAGATGCGGTTTGTCAAGCACTCCTTTTGCTATTGTAATAGTTTCAGTATAACAGAATCGCAGCCGAGATGGTGA
>CAYVXV010000009.1:0-44874 GCA_964455555.1 uncultured Pseudomonadales bacterium
TAAAATTGCCGGCTCGGTTATTTCGCTCAACAGTTTTTCAGCCTTGGCGCGGGCACCCAAACCAGGCTGTTGATGCTAGGAAGTTGCGTAAGTTGGTCGCCGCCGCTCGCCTTTACTTGAGGCAGCAAAATTTGCGACAGGATTACCGTTTTGATATCATTGCGGTAACACCCAAGAGAGTAGAACACTTTGAAAATATTAGCTGGAATTTTTAAGTTTCAGCCAAGCACATTAACAACCGGCGGAGGTGCTAATACCTTACAGCCGGCGAAAAATATTTTACGAATGCGAACTTTCGGCTTGTCCGAGAGAGCATGGATAAATATATTTGAGCCGGCCCCATCGTCTAGCGGTTAGGACGCAGGGTTTTCATCCCTGAAACCGGGGTTCGATTCCCCGTGGGGTCACAACAAAAAAACGCCAAAACGGCGTTTTTTATTGTCTGATCTGCTGATTTACATTTAAACTCATTTAGCCTGGTATTCAGGGCAAAATTCCCCTTTTTGACACTATATTTTATTGACAAAACGCTATATTTTGTTATATAATGATGTAGTTACATATTAAGTAGCAATATCTCCCCCCCAAAACTAATTCAATTTCATTATGCAAAAAAATACACTTATTTTGATTGTTTTTTTCGCGTTTCTTTATACCTTCAGAACGGTATCGGCCATTGCCGCGACTTACCCTGAAGAGGCCGACCTTTGTGCCAGTGTCATGAGTGTTGCGCCTAAAAACGCTGATGGCTCTGCCAAAAACAGAGAAGCTCGGTTAGTTGCGCAAAAAGCACCTGAACCAAAGGCTATCAAACAAGACCTGCCTAAACCGACACCGAGTGCTCCAGCTGCCACTCCACAGCCGACTCCGGCTCCGGCAGATCCTCAAACAGCGGTCTATGAAGCACCTGCTGCCACGGGCTTTGATCATTTATTTGAAAAATACGCTGCAGAGTACGGGGTTAAGTCTTCGACTCTTAGCATTATCTCCAAGTGTGAATCGGGCCATAATCCACAGGCGCTTTCATCCAACCAGTTGTATGGAGGTTTGTTCCAGTTTTCAGCTCCAACTTGGCAATCTAACAGAAGGGCTATGGGCCTGGATGATAACCCAAGTCTGAGGTTTAACGCAGAAGAAGCTGTTAAAACCGCTGCTTTCAAAATATCGCGTGATGGCGTTGGCGCTTGGCCAACTTGCGGCAAGAAGGCACTGTAGGGTGTTTAGACTGCGATCGACTTCATGTTGACCCAAGTTATTTCCTCCATGCCAATTGCTGTATAATTTTCATAATGAAAAAGAAAAAGTCCAAAAATAACAAACTTCTTTTGCTTGGAGCTTTGGCCTGTGGTTTGTGAAAAATTAGAACAGGCTCAAAATGGCCCCCTCTTTGGAGGGGGCCTATTAATTCTTAATGAGCTCAACACAAATAATACCTTAAATTGCCATACTGTTATATAATCTGATATAGACGAAACCAACTACAGCCAGAGGAGGTTGTCATGAGTTGGCTATACTTAGTTCTGAGCGTGGCGGTTGGCGCCCTTGCGGCTTCGGCTTGTAATCCAAGCCCTGAAGGTGCTGCAGCGGGCGCAGTTGCAGGCGCAGTTTTCTTCGTCTTTTACGTGCGCTACCGGGAAGGCGGCGTTGGCGGCAGGTAGACTGCCTGCTTAAGATGCCAAAGTCCGGGAGCAATGCAAGTAAACGTCCTGAGCATGATGAAAATCTGCTCTTTTTTTATGAATACTTGAGGCCTTGGTATAATAATTATTGTATGCACCTCCTTCTCACCTCAGCCGGCTTATCCAACCCAGCCATAACCAATGCCCTTAACCAGCTTATCAAAAGCAAAACCGGGAAAAGCCCCAGTGAGGCCAAGATTGTTTTTATCCCTACGGCTGCCCACGCTGAGGGCGGCGGCAAGAGCTGGCTTATTAACGACCTTCACCGGCTGAATTCTAAGGGGTACAGCGAGGTGGAGCTGGTGGAGCTGACCGATCCGGACAAAGATTTATGGATGCCGAGGATCGAGGCGGCTGATGTCCTCTTTTTTGGCGGCGGCAATACCTTTCACCTGATGCATTGGCTGCAGCAGACGGGCCTGAGTGAGCGCATGGCTGAGTTGCTGGAGACCCGGGTGTATGCGGGTATCAGCGCCGGCAGTTGTGTGGCCGGCCCGACTATTTACAACTCAGTCCAGAGCCTCTTTGATGAAACTTATGAGCTTGAGATAAAGGAGGGGCTCTCTTTGGTGGATTTCCAATTTGTGCCGCACCTTAATTCTGATTTCTTCCCCAAGATCCGCCGGGAGAATATTCTTAGGGCGGCTGAAGATCTGACTGAGAAGGTCTATGCTATGGATGATGAGACTGCGTTGGTGGTGGTTGATGGAGCAGCAACAGTGGTTGGGGTTGGGGAGTGGGTGGAGGGGTAGGGAGTGGATTTCTATAAAAGAAACTGGAGAAAAATATATGGTTGAACTAAATCCCATCAGAAAAATTCAAGAAACAAAAGTTCCTGAGCCGGGAATGTTGGCTGACTATGTCTTAGGTGAAGTTGAGGAGATAGTGCGATCACTTGCCAGGATCAACAAAAGGGAGCTGAGTATTTTTATTGAGCGGCTTAAGAACCGAGATAAAAAGAGGCGGATGAGCGAAGTTGAACGTTCTGCCCACCTTTCACAAATGGTTGAGGCTAAGCGCGAAGAAAATCGGGATTGGCTGGAACAAATTGGCCTAAACCCGGACGAGCTCTACGAAACATGGAGCAAGGCAAGCGAACATAGGGAGGCTTTGCATTTCACAACACCTGCATCAATGGTCGTAGCATTGAATGCCATGACTTTAGGCGTCTTTACCAGCCATGAATTTATTGACAGTATGCTAGGTTTTATAGCTGGAGCTGCCATCGGCGCGCAAACTGCAGTATCTACATCATTATTAATCAGTCAGAGAGAAATGATACAAAGAGGCGGTTCAATCGAGAGATACTTAGACCGGAATATTTCTGTACTCAAGCGTTTATACAACATTAATCCCGATATACCTCAAACATTAAGGGCTGAATTTGGTATTAGGAACTTCGGCCGTTATGCTATTACTTTCTTAATTCAACAGTACTCTGAGCATGTTAGGTCGCTTCCCAAGAGCAAAAATAGAGCCCTTTATATTTCAGCCATTCACGATCACAATGGCGCTTTCTCTGTAGCTAATCATGCCAGATCTACCCAAACAATTCTCAGACTCTTCCGCCAAGGCATAGGAGTGACTGCCATAGAGGCTGGCACCATATGGGAACTTCAAGAATTGCTTAGGAAATTACCAGTGAATGAGTATTCGCAATGTATTATTACATCACATGGAACCAAAGATGAAATTTTATTGTCAGAAAAGGATTCGATTTCCAGGGGTGCAAGGTCAGCCATAGTTTTGAAAACACTTAAGGAGAGACTCACCGAGGATGCAGAGATTGACTTAACAGGCTGCAGCACTGCAGCAGGTGAGGAAAATATTGCACAATGGGTGGGTCAAGTTACGGGTAAAAAGACAAGGGGAAAAACTGTGGACGCTGGTACTAAGATGAGTGTGAAGCATGGTAGGCTAGTTTTTGAACCCAACAAAGGCGAGATTGTTCAGTATGAAGGAAATTAGTTAGGGACATATGAGTGCAAGGTTGTTGGCGGCGAGCTATCAACGGAATATTTCGATGAGCAGGAGCAAAAATATGCTGAGATGCCGGAGTGGGTGGCGTTGGATAAAGTACCGAAAATGAAGATTTATAGCAGCGTGGCTGCGGGGGAAGTGCTTGCAGCACTTTGAATTGAGCAAGAATAGGGGCAAACTACTACCATAGTAGTGTTATATTAAATATATGAATCCAATTAGCGGCATGACATACGAAGCGCATATTAGCATTGTGATGGGTGACTGCATGCAAAGATATGGGGATTTTGGCTGTAAGATATATAGCCTCCGGTATTTATTTTTGTTTATCTTCCTCGTAGCGCTAGTGGGACTTTTGGGATCCAAATGGTTCAGAAAGTTTGATGGGAGCCCCAAAAACATTCCTGCAGGAATTTTACTCCTGATAGGAGGGTATGCGCTCGTTGCAGCTATATGGGTTGGCGTAACTTTTGGACGGGAGGGATTCGATAGCATCCTTCATTTCTTTGGCGATTGGTTCTATGTCATGATTACTCCTGGCGTATACTTCTCGCCGAGGTATGGGTAGCCCAACTATTTACAACTCAGTCCAGAACCTCCCCAGATGAAATCTATGAGCTTGAGATTAAGGAGGGGCTCTGTCTGGTGGATTTCCAATTTCCAGCGCACCTTAATTCTGATTTCTTCCCCAAGGTCCGCCGGGACAATATCCTCAGGGCTGCTGAGGACCTGACTGAGAAGGTTTACGGCATGGATGATGAGACTGCCTTGGTGGTGGTTGATGGAGCAGCAACAGTGGTTGGGGATGGGGAGTGGCGGAGGGGTTGTAAAAAATCGAATATATTTGAGTTTTCACACTAATTTCTCTAGCTGAGTATATAGATTTTTATTTAATCATTATAATAATGATGTAAACTAATATATAAAGACCTATATATTTTAGTTGCCTTATAGAATAATTCTAGTATATTGTGGATTCTTATCAAATAAACCACAATTTGTAGTTAGGACAGACATGACTGCAGAACATATAATACAAAGAATCAGTGCATTTATAGGATATTATAATGTTGCAGATTTTTATATAGGTATTACGAATGATTACAGAAGAAGACTGATTCATGAACATAATGTTCGACCGGAGTTAGGAGTACCTTGCATTGTCTCAATGGCAGACACTGATGTCATTGCCAGAATGGTTGAGGCTCATTTTCTCAATTTAGGCATGAGTGGCGGAGGAGGTGGTGATAAGAATTGTCGTTATATCTATGTATACTACAAAACTCCACAGACCAGGCAATAACCCATAATATCATCGATGCTATAATGGCAAAATGTAGGGCGATCCATTCTACCTAAAAAACCTTGCAAAAACCGTATAAAATAGCAATACAGATATCAATCAAGCGCCAGAATTAAAATCAGCCAGCATAATACTAATTATCTTCATTGTTCAAAAATGAAAAGATCTATTAAATTGCTTCTAGCCCTCCTGCTTGCAGACGCACTGATTGTGTTGCTTCACCTGTCATTTGGACCAAACAACATTTGGTTCCATTTGGATTTTGAACGCAATCTGCCAACTTATTATCAATCACTCAAGCTCATCTTGGCTGGATCAGCCGCTATATACTTTTTGCTGATCAAGCCGCTAAAAAATAAGACCATGCGCTACTTTCTTCTGCCGCTTTCCCTAGCGCTGACTGCCCTTGGCTTTGATGAACTCCTGGAAATTCACGAGAACATATACTTAATATTTGAGAAAACTACCCTACTTCACCCGTCAAATGTTGTTTCCTCATCTGCAGCTATGGGCTATCAATCATCTCTTTGGATTATTTACTATCTGCCGATATTGTTTTTTGGAGTGCTGTGGCTGGGTTACTGGTTGGGATATTTTCATATTAAATACAGAGCCAATTTTTACCGCACATTAGTTGTTTTGCCCCTAGTAATGACTGTTATTGGGATGGAGTTAATAAGCTCAACTGGACTTCATACTGATAGTGTTTATTTTTGGATGGTCACAATCGAGGAAGGGGCTGAGCTCTTAGTTGGGACCAGCATAATATATCTTATATACGCCTCTCTGGATCATCCCAAATTACGCTAATTATCAAACTTCAGGGTTTATCTATTCCTTACAGAATCTTTATATGCTCGGTACACCGATTTGTTATTCTTATCTCTAGATCGAGCCTACAAGCACAACAAAAAGAGTCCGCCTAAGCGGACTCTTTTTATTTTAAATCCTGTGAGCAGAATTACAAAGTAATTATCTGCGGTCACCGCCTCGGCGGTCGTTGCGGTTGTAACCGCCGCCACCGAAATCAGTTCTTGGCTTTGGAGGGCGAGCAACATCAACATGGATGTTTCTGCCATCAAGCTCGTAGTTATTCAATGCTTCTTTAGCAGCACTGGCTTCAGCTTCTTCTTTGTACTCTACAAAGGCAATGCCTTTTGAACGTCCTGACATTCTGTCAGTGATCAGGTTGACACTAGTCACCTCACCGTGCTGAGCGAACAGGTCAGCGATTTCGTCTTGGGTTGCGCTCCATGGCAAATTGCCGACGAATAGCTTTTTAGGATTTGTCTGTGGGTTGTCGTTAAACATGTTACCCCTATACTACTTAGTACTCGAGCTGTACGAGTACACTACTATTTTTCTGAACAAAACACTTTTGGGAAATTTTTTAAGAACTCCATTAATCTATGTTCACACAGCTGATTGTTATTATATCACAGATTTAGATAATCAAGAGGGTAAACACCTGTTTTAGCTTTAAGCCAAATATTGGCATATGGCTTATTTTTTATTATTCAAGCCCGCCTACACTCAATAATCATCTAGACCTTGCTCTCTGCCAATACTTGGTTGATACTCTGCTCCAGAGAAGAAATTCTATAGCCAATACAAATAAGCCTAGTGCTGCCATGATTTTCCATTCCTACAGCTAATTTGGAGAAGTCAACTCTATTAAATATTGCATTAACTACCTCTGCTCCCCCAAGAAAGTTTACGATCCCTTTTATACGGATAACCTGATTGGGCAATTTTGAAAGAGCTTTTATAAACCGCTCCTTATCGACCGGTGCCTCAGTTATATACGTCAGGGCCTCTATATGATCATCATACAAGTGGTCATGATTGTCCTTATGAAAATGATGCGACTCATCGGTCAGAAGAGTATCTAAATCATTATGTCCTAAACCAAAGGCTAGCTCGAGATTCAGCTTTCCGCCCGGTGCCTCTACAATCGGCGACCGCTCATTAAGTTCTCGAACATAACCCACAACCCGCCGCTTGTGATCTAAATCAACTAACTCAACCTTATTTAAAACCAACAAATCAGTCATCTCTGCTTGGCGCTTAGCCACTGGGCTAAGATCCTGATATCCTTCAAAATTTAAAACATCTATGATGCTTATCACACCATCTCTGCTAAGCAGTTGGTGATCCGAAACCATCAAGGCCATGCTGGCAGGATCAGCCGTGCCGGCTGATTCAATAATAATCCTGTCTGGATTATAGGTGCCAACTACTTCTTCTATTGCACTTGTAAACGGGCCAACCAAGGTGCAGCAAATACATCCATTAAGAATGTCCCGGCCCACAAAATTTTTGCCTCGCATAAGCTTGGCATCCAAATCCTCCTCACCAAGCTCATTTTTAATATAGATAACTTTTTTATCTTGAGCATCGAGCGCCTCCATAAGATGGGAAATAATTGTGGTTTTGCCGGATCCCAAAAACCCCATAACTACGGTTGTCGGCACCAAATTCAAACTGGAAGTTTGACTACTGCTGGCAGTCACTGCATAAGCCATACAAGGTTAAATGATGATGGTCTACTTTAAAAGTGTCAACCTCCTGCGGCACAGATAGGGCAGCGTGTACTCCCACAACTCTCCCGCAGTGCTGACAAACCAAATGGTCATGGTCATCCTGATGAAGTTCGTAGTAGATTTGATTTTCGCCCAAGGTTTGCCTGCAGACATCGCCCTCGGCCCGCATCCTATCCAGGGCCCGGTAAACACTAGTTTTGTTGTAGTCCAAACCCTGAGAACTAAGTTTTTCCAGAATAGCTGTGGCCGTCAATAAATGATGCTGCCTCAGCAATTGTTTAATATGATTATTGAGCTCGCCCCGCGACATCATGCAAACATTATAACAATATTTTTTCTGCTTGCTATCCAATGTAAGTATCAGTATAAAGAAAATGAGTGTATCCCAATACAGAAAGTGCTCATGAAACAATCAGCTCCAAAAACCTTAGATAAAGCCTTTGAGCAAATCACCTCAGAAATGTTGGAGACTTTTCTTAAAAAGCACAAAGATTATGGCAAGGGAAATATTTTGTCAATCAAGGAGCTCGGTATCGCCTTTAGAATTGGCGAAAAGGTAGAGCGGCTTAAACATTTGCTCATGAAAGAGGATGCTCCTGCCAATGAATCGCTGGACGACACCTGGAGAGACATTGCTGTTTACGCCATTATTGCCGAATTATACCGAAAAGGCTGGTTTGAAAAGCTCGATGTAGAACCGGAAAAGCTAAAGTAGCCAACCTATTTTTCACCAACTAGGACTGAGCCCATTGACCGTGGGATAGTGCAGGGGAGTAATAGCGGTCCATTCGGTGCGCCGCTGTGATTCAGTTGCCTTCCGGTACCTTACCCCTCTAAAATGATGACCCTTAGCAGTTAAGGTGGCCACATCTGTACCCACTCTGCCTTCAAACTCGCCGCGCTCACCATGCCAATTGTAATAATTGCCGGTTATGTTGCCGCCAGTTATATCCAGGCGAAAGTTCACATGAGCTTCCTGATAATTGCCAAATCTCTCCAGCCTATACAAACCTGGATCATCTACGATAATGTCACCACGAACCTGGTGGCGCAAAATTGTTCCTCCCGGATCAAGAGTAAAGCTGTAACGATTGTAGTTGAAAACAAATTTCAAAGTGTAGTTTCTGTAAACTGTAACCACATTCTCAACCGCATTAACTTTGGTCACAGTCATATTACTCAAAAAACACTGGAATTGGCTGCCACGTTCAAAATATGCTCGGGGCGTATTTTTATCATGCCTTTTTCTTTCCAAAAAGCAGGCAAAGCTAATCAGAGGAAAGGTATGATATCGCATACCTGTATTATAACGCAGCTGCGAGAAAAGAGCTGGACTATCCACTAAATGCTATTTTCAAAGCTCCGAAAACAGGCGGCGTGTCCGGAAAAACAATTTCAATTTTTTCATAAGTATTCGCAAACCGTGCAATCAACTGTTTTTTAATATGCGGTATATTGGTTACAGCTCCGGACAAAACTAAATCAAATTGCTTGTCCTGAATATTAAGCCTTTTTATCACGGTATTTGCCAGCAACTCCAGCTCTTCAACTGCATGCTCAAAAATAGTAATTGCAGCCAGATCATGCTGCTCATAGGCTGCAGTACAAAGCATGGCTAATTCAGCCACTTCAATTTTTGAAAGCAGGGGATTATAGACGTGATTTTTCAGCTCACTGATAGAACTGATCCTAAAGTGATCGTTAACCATTTCTTCAAGAACAGTTTTCTCACGGCGCCCATCATAACTTTTGACTGCTTCTCTCAGCACCTGCCTGCCGATGTAGTATCCGGAACCTTGGTCTGTCAATAAAAAGTCCATGCCCCCAGTTTTGGCTGTCTCACCCTGGTCATTTCTGCCATAGCAAATCGACCCTGTTCCTGATATTAAAACCAATGAATTGGGATTATCTGTGCCATTCTCCAAAGCTATTCTGCTGTCATTGATTAAGACAAATTCATGAATATTATATTGGCTCAAGGCACGCATGAAGACTTCCGAGGCAGTGGCTTTTTCTTCATCAGAGTCCAGGCCCGCCAACCCCATGACTATCCGGCTAAATTCAATATTTTCTTCAGGGAGGTTTTCTACAGACTGCCTGATTGACTCAAGCAGATTAAAGCTGGCCGCGCCCACAGAAGTGCTTGTTAAATTGGTTGGCCCGGAACTCCCCTCGCCAATTATTTCCCCTTTGTCGTTGGCGCAAATTGCATCAGTTTTGGTGCCCCCACCATCAATTCCAAGATAATATGGCATATCATTAGATTTTCGCTGCAATTGTCACAGGTTCAAAAATTAAAGCTCATGAACCGGTGTTTCAGCGTCTCCTTTGGTACTTAACTCTCTCTTCTTCTTAACGTAATACAAAATAGTCTCCACAAAAACGCTATGGCTCCAAACTAATGGAGTAGCAGAACGGGACTCACCGTTGTGAGGGTTTAGCTGCTCAGCCAAGACACCGGAAGGATAGGCGTACTTTAACACCCAGTCCAAGGTTTGCTCAACCGACGCCAGGTCTTGCTCGGTAACTTTATCTTTTCTAAGCAAGCGCTGAGCCTCCCACATTGTAGTAATAAACCAAGGGTTTGATAAATTGGTATCTTTAAAGTAATTGTCATGTTCATATCGGATGATACCGGCGGTTGCTGCTGGGTTTTTGAGCCTCTGAATAACCTGAATTTGTGTCTTCTCAAAAAGCGGGTGGTCCTGAGGAAGCATGCCAAAGTACCACAGACCAAAAAGAGAACTGGAGTCCACCACCTCCTCTTGAATCATCTCCCCGTTTTCGCCATAAGTAGCAATTCTGACAAATGAGTCGAGTTTCTTGCTAAACAAATGCTCGATGGTAGCCGCTTTAATTTCATCAGCTACATTTTTGTACAACCGCATATGGTCGCGCTTATCCAAAAGCTCGCAAAAACGGGCTGCAGCTATAAGACCTCCGTAAACTGCGGCACAGGTATAGGTGGAAACACCAATCTTTTCCTCCCATAAATCATATGATGGCAGCGGCAAACCCGTGGGCTTATGCCGGAACCTTACTAGGAAGTCGGCAGCTTTTTCTATCAAGGGTTTGTAGAGCAGCTCAATAAACTCTAAGTCTTTTGTTGCTTGATAGTGGTTCCAGAGCGCAAAAATGACGCTGGCAGTTTCATCCTCCTGGATTGGCAGCTGCAGCATCCTGTCTTTCATCCATTCCTGCTGCGAGGTTGTTGAATGCCAAGTTGAACCCAAACTCTGATCTGACCTAAACCTGTGGTGAAGATAACCGTCCTCATGCAACACTTCCTTACAGAACAAAAAGAAGGGCTTTGTCACTTCTGTGAAGCCGGCAAAGTCCAGAGTATTCACAATGAAGGCAGCGTCCCGCGGCCACATATATGAGTAATCATCCTTGCCATACTCAATCATTTCACTGTCTGCACTGGCAATAACGCTCCCCCTATTGTCCGTATGAGACCGAAGGACAAATAGAGAGGTGTCGTAAAGTTTTTTGAGTTCCTTAGACAAATAATCTTCAAAATCAAAATGGCTGGTATCGAGCCATGCCTGCCAGAAACTTTCAGTTGAGTGAATCATGGCTGCCGGTGTTTTTTGCAGTACAACGTCGTTTAGCTCATAAGCTCCATTCAGGGATTTGCCAGCACAGATCCAGTAGTAAATTCGAGTTTTTTGCTTGCAGTCACACGAAGCAGAAAATCTGATAACTGAATCAACTGAGCCGTGCTCGACAGCGTTTTTGGTAAGCTCACCATCCTCAGCATCTTTATAGGAACCTTCTTTTCCTTCAAACTGATAGGCGCCAACCGTATAATCATCGATAGCTGTACCTTGAGCCGTGCGACCATTTACAATAAATACCCGCTTGCCCTTGTAATGGACAACCGCATTGTGGGTCGGATCATAAAATGCAGTGTTGCGTTTTTTATTTTCACTAATATGGAACACTTGATGGAAGAAAACTTTAATATTAATGTGTGCATCTGTGTGGTTGTAGACATCTACCTGCCTTAAGAAAACATTAATCTCGTTGTAAACAATGTCCTCCATTACCACAGTAATGCCAAGCTTTTTGCTTTTACAAACCAGGTATCCTACCATTGTTTCAGGCTTATAGCCGATATTGATATCCCAGCTGCCATCATCTATCCAAGAAAAAACGCCGTTAATCTCGATGCCTATCCTATGCTTATGCCCGCCAACATGATTCTCCAAGCCAACATATGGATAGTACATGTCACGCACAAAACCAAATTTGTCCAGGCAAACCAAGAATTTTCCATTTCCAAGAGTAAGTGCTCGAGCCATATGTATCAACTATAGCAATGTAATAGAAGCAAGATCAATCTCTGTAACTGCAAAGAAATAGATCAAAACAATTGTTCATGCAGGTCTGCTAGTGCAATTGAGTAGGTGCGATAAGCCTCCATTGGCGAGTCGTAGGGACTAAAGTAGGCATGTACATCACCGTCTGCAGACCATTTGGTGCACATATAGTAGAAGTGGTCGCTGGTCTGCAGCTTGCGCCACTTATCGAACAACACTTTGTCTTGAAGTGAACGGACCTTAGCCTCTATCTCATAAATTTTTCTGAGAGTGTCCTGCTGGAGGACATTTTCTGTCCAGGCTGTTAAATCTCTGTCTACGTCCGCCCACGAAATTGGTTCTGGTACATCATATATTGGAAGGTTTGCCAATTTGTCTTGATCGAGCTTTAAAACCTTGTTGCTGCTTAGTCGAAGGCCTTCAAAAATATTTTTAAAGTTAAATATGCCTAAACCCCTTTGCTCCGGAAGCTCAGCAACATATTCCCTGATTGTTTCAGAAGGAGTGACAAACCGGTTCCAATCTTTGCTTATAAAACGAGCGACAAATTCCTCAAAAAACTCAAAAATGCCGGTATCCTCCCACTGATGCTCGCCAAACGTTTCAAAGTCCATAAATAGATTAATCAGTTCCTCCTCGCCATTTTTCTCGATCCAGTCCAAATAAAGATCAACTGTGAGAGGGTGCCACTTCCAGTTCCTGTCTGAGAACCTAAAGGCTATGTCATCTGAAAACTCAGCATGTTTAAGCAGTAAGGGAAGTTTTGTTTTGCCAGTGCTGGAAAACAATTGAGTTCGTTTGCGCCCATGCAAATACCGATCTACTGCCTCAGTCAGCATTCCCCAGTAGCCCAACTTGGCCACTTCCTCGGCTACCGCGTTGGAGTAGATCAGCTCAGTATTTCTAAAGACAGTCGGACGGACTCCAAACCGGTCCCAGACAATGTCCGCATGCATTTTAACCTGATCGTGGAACTCCTCTTTAGAATACAAGCTGGCTAAGGAATGATAATATGTCTCTGCCAACACCTCAACCCGCCCGGTTGCAACCAAGGCCTTGAGTAAATCCATCACCTCAGGAGCATACCGCTCAGCCTGTTCAATAAACACACCTGAAATAGAAAATGCACAAACAAAATCAGGATGCTTTTTAGTCAGCCTAAGCAGCAAGGAAAGCATGGGCAAATAAGATTTTTTCGTGACTTTGAGAAAGATTTTTTTGTTGTCATCGGCTGTTTTATTGCTGAAATAACTCGACTCACGCTTACCGACATCAAAAATTGTCAAATCTCTTAATCTATAAGGCTGATGAAGATGGAGGTAAAAACAAATTTTGGGCATGATTTAGCCAAGAAATGCTTTTCTGTAAACGCTATTCACTTTTTTTGCTGCATTTTCCCATGTTACTTCTTTAAGGTCGTGCAACTGGCCTGTACGTACCTCTTGTGCAAAACCTTGATCCTTCAGCAACCTCACAACAGCATTGCCCATTTCTTTCACATCCCAGAAATCCAGGGCTAGGCTGCTTGGCATTACTTCACTGACACCCGCATTTTTTGAGATTATCACCGGAATATGACGTTGAGCTGCCTCCAAAGCTACTATACCGAATGGCTCTGAAATAGAGGGCATCATGAACACATCGGCTCTATTGAGAAGCCTTTCTTTTTGCTTGTCGCGGATAAAGCCGCTGAAAAGTACTGAGGCAGAAAGCCCATTTCCTGCGGTTTTAAACATAAGCTCGTGGTAAAGGTCTCCAGATCCGGCAACCACAAACAACACTTCTGGAATCTGTGCCAACACATACCTTGCTACCTCGAGAAAATAATCAACACCCTTGTGCAGTGTCAACCTTCCCATAAAGGCTACTACCGGCCGCTTATTGGCGAAATGGTGCCAGCCTCTGTCAATTTCTGCAGTAAGGGGATTGATCCCGTTGTGTACCACATCTATTTTTTTAGGATCCGCACCGTATTTCTCAACCAACAGCCTCTTGGTGTAATAGCTCACAGCTATTACTCTGTCTGCCAGATGAACACCTTGATATTCGGTATGAGATATATAAGGACTGCCTGCTCCCAGGGCAGTTCGATCATGCTCAGTTGAGTGAATATGAGTTATAAGGGGTTTTTTTGTTTTGTGTTTTAATCGGATGCCGGCAGGAAACGACATCCAGTCGTGGGCATGAATTACATCATAACTTCTACTGATGGGTACACCCATATCCAAGACCCTATCTGCATACTGATCTACTTTTGTTTCCAATTCAGACTGAGGCAAGGTAGTTAGTTTATAGCGGTCCATATCCTGGGCTGTAATTTTTTTATAGACGGCTTCCGATGAATGATATACAGAAAATGGAGGTGTTTTGGGCGCTTTGTTTCCTTTTTCATCTAGCCAGGAGGGATCAACGCACTCAAGAATATTCATATGTGAGAATTTAGACGCGGGGGAATAGGGAAGAGTAAAGTTGATTTTTGCCTGGTGTGCTCCGTGCAGTGCCTGAGTCAGCCCCTCACAAGCCACACCCAACCCCCCGCTATTGTGGGGCGGATATTCCCATCCAATCATAAAAACACGGTTAGCAGATACACTCATTAACCACTCCAAGACAGCACGCTTAAAAAAGTGCTTACTTCAGTTTAGCCTTTTTTTGGAGTTCTTTTCAATAGGAATTACATAGAAATTTCTATTGAATGTTCAGTGTTTTTTTGTGATAAACAGCGGACAGACTGAAGCATCAGTGATATCTAATTTTCCAATTTTTGTCCGCCGCAGCTCAGTTACTACTGCACCAACACTCAGCACCTTGCCGAGATCATGAACCAGAGACCGCACATATGTTCCGGAAGAACAATTTATCTTTAGAGTAAAGTTAGTCCGAGCATCTTGATTGGCGTTAAAGTCTAGTAATTCCAATGCGTATATATCAACCTTCCTTACAGGCAGTGAGGCAGCTTGAATCTTTTGAGCCCTGGCCAGCTCATAGAGCTTTTTGCCATCGACCTTCACAGCAGAAAATGATGGAACTGCCTGGGATATTGAGCCTGTAAAGGCCGGTAATATCTGGTGTAATTTATGTTTAGAAATTTCGTGTATGTCCTGCCGCCTGGCCTCACTGACAACTCGGCCGGTAATATCATAGCTGTCGGTTATCAAACCAAGGTCAGCCTTTACGATATATTCCTTGTCTTGCTTGAGAAAAGTATCCTGGAGCCTAGTGAAACTTCTGCCAATCAATAAAATCAGCAACCCCGAAGCCAGCGGGTCAAGAGTGCCTGTGTGGCCGATTCTCTTAATGCCGGAACACCTTCTTGCCCAACTCACTACATCGTGGCTGGTAATACCGCTTGGTTTGTCTACCAACAAAATTCCCTCTTTTTCTGGATTAACTAAATAGCTGGATGTCCGCATCTTTCGAGATTATACACTCCTGTAGTATGATGAAATCATGCCGCAACCTGCCCGCGACAACCAAAAACTCAGTCAAATTGCTGCCAATATCCGCCAGTCAATAATTAAGATGCTTCTTGAGGCTGGCAGTGGGCATAGCGCCGGTGCTCTCGGCATGACTGATGTCTTTACAGCCCTATACTTTCAAATTATTAACCACAATCCACAAGAGCCTTATTGGAGCGGCCGAGACCGGGTAATTTTATCCAATGGCCATATCTGTCCGGTTTGGTATTCAACCTTGGCAGAAGCAGGCTACTTTCCCAAAGAAGAACTGATGACCTTCAGAAAATTGGGTTCAAGACTCCAGGGCCACCCCAGCATGGGATCAGCACCCGGTGTCGAAAACACTTCGGGGCCTTTGGGGCAAGGATTGTCGCAGGCCATAGGGATAGCACTGAGCTACCGCCTGGATAAACAACCAAACAGGGTTTATTGCCTCATGAGTGATGGTGACTTTCAGGAAGGGCAGAATTGGGAAGCTTTGTTATTTGCAGCAAATCAAAAATTGAACAACCTAACAGTCCTGATTGACCGAAATTTTATTCAAATCGGGGGCAACACCGAAGAAATTCTGCCGCTGGAACCATTCAAGCTCAAGCTTGATGCTTTCAACTGGAACACCATTGAAATAGATGGGCACAATTTTGAAGAAATCATTAATGCCTGCCAGATTGCTCAAGACACAGCCGACAAACCCACAGCTATCATCTGCAATATCACCCCGGGGAAAGGGGTTGACTTTATGGAAAACGATTTCCGCTGGCATGGCAAGCCTCCTAACCAAGAAGAAGCTGAGATAGCGCTCAGGCAGATTAACCTTTCAATCAGTAGACCGGAACATACCGCGGAAGAATAAAAGATGGCAGTAAAACTCAGAAACTACCAGGTTAACCCGACATACAGCACCACCCGTGATGGCTTTGGCCGTGGAATTGTAGAGATTTCAAAAGAAAATTCTGCCGTCATCGGCATGTCTGCCGACTTAACCGAATCAACTCGGATGCATTGGTTCAAAGAAGCCTACCCAAGCCGCTTCTTCGAAATGGGAGTGGCCGAAGAAAACATGATTGGGGTAGCGGCAGGCCTGGCTATGGGAGGAAAAATCCCTGTTGCAGCCAGTTATTCCGTTTTTAGTCCCGGAAATTCTTTGGGGCCACTCAGAAGCTCTGTCTGCTATCCAAACTTACCGGTAAAAATTCTTGGCGGACATGCCGGTTTGTCTGCAGGACCTGATGGAGTTACCCACCAAGCACTGGAAGACCTTGCCATTATGCGCACCCTGCCAAATATGACGGTGGTTGTGCCATGTGACGAGGAGGAAGCGCGCAAAGCTACAATCGCATTGATTAGCCAACCCGGACCAGGCTACCTGAGGGTGGGCAAACATGAGGCGCTCAATATAACTAATAAAGATACCCCTTTTACCATCGGTAAAGCCGAGGTGTTTCGGGATGGCAGTGACCTAAGTCTGGTCGCCGCCGGAACCATGGTGGCGCATGCACTGGATGCTGCAGCTATTCTAAGCTCGCAGGGAATCTCGGCAAGAGTAATCAACCTGCACACAATCAAACCCATTGATAAAGCAGTTCTAACACAAGCTGCTGCAGAAACCGGCGCTATTGTCACCTGCGAAGAACATCAGGTGTATGGCGGGCTGGGTTCGGCAGTCGCAGAAGTGGTTGTGGAGCTTCCGACACCGGTCCCCATGGGTTTTGTAGGGATGCCGGACGGTTTTGCTGAGTCAGCCCACAGCCGGGATTTAATGAAGTACTACGGCCTATTTCCTCAAGATATTGTGGCCAAGTCACATCAGATACTCGAAAAAAAAGGTAATAACTAACAAAGGAACAATGAACCAACCAATAAAGGCAGATACTAACAAAGTAAGTATTATCGGCTGCGGCAGAGTCGGTATGGCTGCTGCCTTCTCCATCGTTCACCGAGGGCTGGTTCACGAATTAATGTTGGTGGGAAGATCCCGCGAATCGCTAATAGGGGAAGAGCTGGACCTTGAGCATGGCGCCAACTTCCTCTCGCCGGTCAAAATTTCCTCGACAGAAAATTATGAAGACCTTATTGGTAGCGATGTTGTAGTAATAACAGCAGGCGCTCCCCAAAACCCAGGTGACACAAGGCTCGATCTGGCTGAAAAAAATATTGCCATAATTGAGGAAATCATCCCTGGGGTTGTCCGTTATGCACCTGATGCAGTGATACTAATTGTTTCCAACCCCGTCGATGTACTTACGTACAAGGCTTTCCAACTAGCCGGCTTACCCAAGGGTAGAATCTTTGGATCTGGTACAACCCTTGATACTTCGCGGTTCCGCTTTCATTTGTCTGAATTCTTAAACATAAATCCGCGAAGCATTCACGCATACATTTTGGGTGAGCATGGAGACAGCTCTTTTCCGGTCCTGTCCAGCGCATCAGTGGGCGGGCAGCCTCTAATGTCGATGCCAGGTTTCTCTGAAAAGAAAGCTTTAGAAGCATTTGAAAAAGCCAAAACCGCTGCCTACAAAATTATTGAGTCCAAAGGGTCAACATATTATGCAATCGGGGTGGTTGTCGGGCACATTGTTGGCGCCATCTTAAAAAATCATAGAAGTATCCTACCGGTATCTATCCCGCTGCATCAGCAGTATGGACACTCTGGAGTTTCTATCAGTGTCCCAGCCGTTGTCGGCAGAAACGGAGTTGAAGAAATAATTGAAACTAAACTTAACTGGGAAGAAAAGCAGCAGCTTGACCGATCGGTTGAGATACTCAAAAAATATTTGTAGGCTTAAATCTGACATTGAGGACAGAAATATGTCCCTCTGCCGCCAAGTTTTGACTTTATTATAAATCCGCTGCACTGTAAACAAGATTCGCCTTCCCGACCGTATGCTAGAAGCATCTCCTGATACTTGCCGGCAAAACCATCCAGATTTACGTAGTTATCTATGGTAGCCCCGCCAGACTCAATTCCTCGCTGGATGACTATCTTCGCGCTTTCCAAAAGCCGCTCAACCTCACCATCTGCCAGAGTGTTGGCCGGCCTGCCCGGGTGGATGCCAGCCATATTGAGCGCATCACAAGCATAAATATTGCCAACTCCAGAAACCACTGTATTATCCATCAAAGCCAGTTTTACGGCTCTGCTTGTCCTAGAAAACCTTTCGGCTAGATAGCTTAAACTGGCCTCAGGAGTATTGATGTCGGGACCGTATTTTGCATACTCGGATTCAACCTGGACTTCAGACATAACTTTGAGCCATCCAAAAACTCTCATGTCATTGAAAAACAGGTCGGAATTGTCACCCAAACCAATCTGAACCCTAGTGTGTTTGCTAGGTAGTTTGTTTACCCAATCAGCTGTGGGGTGGCCACCGCCGAGTCTTATTTCATCATCCAAATATATAAACTGACCGGTCATTTTGAGATGGGCTAGAATATTCTTTCCGTTCGGAAACCTAAACCTAATTAACTTAGCTCTGCGGGTAACACTCTCAATCGGCAAACCAATCACTGAATCCGGCGACCCTTGAAAACTCCTCTCCCTAAACACCCGGATCTCCGTAACGGTTTTTCCGGCCACAACTGGAGAAAGCTTTTGGACTATGTTTTCAACCTCAGGCAACTCTGGCATATTTTTTAGCTAAGCAATATTAGGGTTTTCTAAATAGTACTGCAGTTTCCTCACAAAAAAATGGCCTCAGGGGCCATTTTCTTGTGAGTCCGCCGGGACTCGAACCCGGGACGCACAGCTTAAAAGGCTGTCGCTCTAACCGACTGAGCTACGGACCCTCATTTAGTTTTTCTCTAGCATTATACTAAATAACAAACCGAGATTATACCAGAGCAACTGTGGCTTGCCAAAAGAATAAATTTTTCTCATACTAGGTTTGAACTGGATTGTAGCAACTGAGTTCTTTGGTTCTATTGGCATCAGCGCCCGTATAAGGTTATAATAGATTCACTTCATGTTAAATACAAAAAAACTGCTCTACATCTTACCTGACTTAGCCTATATCGCAGAACTTCTACCTGCTAAAAAAGAACATGCTTTCTCTATCCAATCTTTCCGCCAGGTAAATGGTGAGTTTATCGGTGAGAATGAATTTGTGCCCGAACACATAGTTAAGCTGTTCTCAAAAATAGAGAAAGATGATTACTTCCTAATCCTCCCTGATTTTCTGTTTACAAATACAATTATTAACGTTGAAGAAACCAGCGAAGCAAAAATTAAAGAACATCTTAACCAACAACTGCTTCCCAAGCTTAATATTACCTCAGAAACTCATGAAATTGAGACCTTTGCCTTAACGGAATTCAAGGGCACATCAAAAGTGCAATTTTCAGCTATAGAAAAAACAGTGCTAGGTCCGATTAGAGCTGCCGCTGAGGAATCCGGCGTCAACATTGTCGGAGTGTCTCCGCTCAGCTGGACAATGAAGTCTGTAATCTCACTGGAACCATCAATAAGCATTCTTCAAATTGGTGACCAGCTCTACAGCGCCGAACATTACATTGGAATTGATCAAACATCCAATGCCAGTGTAGACAATCCAGAAAGCATTGCTGAAACAGTTAAAACCCTCAAGGGAGCAGAGCCCAATATTCAAACCGTATATCTGCTTGTGAATGAAGTGGTTGAAAAATCCCTAGCCGATGAGTTGAGCGGAACTTTGCCAACTCAACAGCTTGCCAGTTTTAAAGAAGACGATTCAAAGATGCCGTCTTATGTCCGTCAAATTATTGAAACCAGCATGAAAACCCTCTCAATAGAAGATTACCCTGTGCCCAGGTTCCTCCTTGGCCCTGCTTCAGAAGAAGAAAAGAAGCTCTTTATTGTGGAACAGGTAGAAGAGCTTGACCCGGAAGATCAGGCCGAAGATGATTCATTAGTTGATTCAGAAGCGGTTGTACCGGAACAAGAGGTTGGGGAGGAAACAGAGGCTGAAGTAGAAGAAGAGACGGAAATTGATGCGGCGGAGGAATCAAAGGAAGACAGCGAAGCTGATATTGCCGGAGCTGTTTTGCCCGCCCCCAGCACCCTGACTTCGTTGCCCGAACCAACTACCGCAGAATTGGAGGATAAAGGAGCAGACAAAATGCAAAAAACAGACGAAACAGAAACTAAAGATATCGATAGCCAAGAACCAGAAACAGACGCTGAGAGCCTTCCACTTCCGGGTGCTGTTGAATCTGTTGGCTCGGCATCGGCTGTGGAAGCTGTATCAGAGCCCGCTATCGATGAACCAAAGCCGGTTGAAGCAAAAGAAAAATCGTCTGAGAAAAAAGCTGAACCAGAAGTTAAAAGAGAAGAGCCACCTTCTGCTCTAAAGCCAGAAAGCTTGGCTGCGCCGGCAACCTCAGAGCAGGAAAAAGAAATTGGCACCACAGACAGAAACTCAGATCAGGAAACAAAAAAAGAGGAGGCAGAGGACTCCGGAGAGATAGACTTAACTCAATTTGCGCTTGGAGGAGATAAAGCTACGGTTGATCCAGTTAAGGAGGCGCCGGACAAAAAACAGAAGCAAGTAATCAAAAACTCCTCTGGTATAGGAAATATGCTAAAAATGATTTTCATTACCCTTGCAGTCTTTGCCGCTACCGTGGCCATAGGCATCGGTGTCGGCCTCGGCCTCCTTTCTGTAGCAAACAGAAACGCTGCCGAACCAGCCCCAACACCGGTGGCCACAGCAGAACCAGCTGAAACACCAGAAGAAACTCCTGAGCCTGTTACTGAGGAGGATCTAGCCCTAGAAGACCTTAGTATTCTCGTAGTTAACGCAACCACCAGGGCAGGCTATGCAGGCACAATTCAAAGAGCGCTTTCCACAGCGGGATTTGGCACAGTTAATGCCGGAAACGCATCCGGTGAATATGATCCTGGGGTTTATGTGCTAATGGAGGAAGAGAACTCAGAACTCCTTAGAGTACTTCGGCAGGAAAGCGGGCTGGACCTTGTATATCTTGAGGACACTGACGCCAGTGAAGAAGATCCAAGAGGCACTTATGATGCTGTTGTAGTGCTGGCAGAATAACTTATAAACAGAAAATAATTAGTCGTAGTTGAGTAATCTGAACTTGTCATCTCAGAAATCCACGATATAATCCAAGTTGTTATCACAAAATTGATGCGTAATTGATACACATCTATACAAATAGATAGTAATAGTTATTATTTAAACTCTAGTTAGAGTCAAACTAGAAACAAATTATGGCTGCCACCAGTCTACACATCTCAATCTCTGCAGAACCAATCGCCCACATCGGCGGATTTCCTATCACCAACTCAATGTTTACCAGCTTAATCGTCAGCGCCCTGCTGATACTTTTTGCGTTTGCTGTACGATCAAAGCTAGAGGACACCAATAAGCCTTCGGGGCTGCAAAACTTTGCCGAATGGATTATTGAAGCCATGCACGGCTTCATCAACAGCATAACGGGCGACTTGAAAAAGACCCGTCTTTTTTTTCCTCTTGTAACCACCTTCTTTCTTTTTATTATTTTAAACAACTGGCTAGGCTTGCTTCCTGGCGTAGGCACTATAAATGTCTACATGCCCGAAGAGGCTACAGCCAACACTGAAATAGTAAAAGTAGCAGAGGCACAAGAATTAGAGGAGGCTGAAATCTTCCAAGAAGAGTTAGCACCCAACCTAGTGGGGGGTGCTGAGGAGGTAGAAGATGAACATGGGTTAGTCAAGGTACCACTCTTCCGGGCTGGAACAGCAGATCTCAATACCACCTTGGCACTGGCACTAATTTCGGTGTTTGCTACACAGCTGTTTGGCATTAGGTTTAATCAACTCGGATACTTTAAGAAATTTATTAATTTCTCCAATCCAATCATGTTCTTTGTCGGTATTCTGGAAATAGTCTCCGAAGTAGCGAAAATTATTTCGTTCACCTTCCGTCTGTTTGGCAATATTTTCGCCGGAGAAGTGCTGCTTATTGTTATCGCAGCCCTGTTGCCGTTAATCGCACCTATGCCGTTTTATGGACTCGAGCTGTTTGTCGGCTTCATCCAGGCGCTAGTCTTTGCAATGTTATCTTTAGTATTTTTTAACATGGCTGCAGAAAGCCATGACCATTAATTAAAAAGGAGAGAATATGACACCTGAATTTGCAGTTGCCATCGTTATGGGTATCGGCGCCATTGGTCCGGCCATCGGTATTGGTATGATCGTTTCCAGCGCACTCAGTGCTATTGGCAGAAATCCAGAAGCTTCAAACAAAATTCAAACAAACATGATTCTTGGTGTAGCCTTTGCTGAAGCAATTGCTATTTATGCCCTCGTGGTTGCCTTGATCTTGAAATTTGTGTAATCGGTAGGCAAGGCTTAAGTGTAATTTTTACACCACTAGCCAAAAGGAAAATATATGGACATTCAAATAACACAAATCATCTTTCAGATTATCAATTTTTCAGTGGTAATGGGCGCTTTGGGATTCTTGCTCTACAAACCGGTTCTGAAAATTTTTGATGAAAGAGCCCTAAGGATTGAGGAAGGACAAAAAGCCGCCCAGGAAGCAATTGAAAAACGCGAAAACCTAGAAAAAATGGAGGGCGAAGTCCAGAAAAAGCTCAAAAAAGATCGAGTCAAAATTTTAGACGAGGCTCAAAACGAGGCCAAAGAAAGAGCTCAAGCAATCCTGGCTGAAGCCAAAGAGAAAGCTCAGGCTGAGATAGAAAAAGGCAAAAAATCCTGGCAGGAAGAGCGCAAACAGTTGATGAAGGAAGCCCGCACAGAGATGGCTGAGGCCGCCATTAAGGCCGCCGAATTAATAGTTGGCGAGGCTCTAAAGGCAGATAAAAAAGCCCAGCAAAAATTAGTGGACCAAGAACTTAACAGATTACTTAAACAGGTTTAGTTATGAGCACAACACTAGTAACAGCCACAAGCGCAATCAAGCTTACTGAAAAACAGATGGACAGTATTAAAAAAACTGTTGCGCAAAAATTTCCAAAAACCAAAGTGGAAATCACCAATGTGGTTGACGGCTCAATTATTGGAGGCGTCAAACTAACAATAAACGCAGTTGAGTACGATGCAACCGTTACCGGCAAACTGGAACGGCTGCGCAATCACTTGCTGCAGCAAATATAAATCATCTCTGTCCTTGCAAGACAAGAAGTACTAAATAACCAGAGATAACACAGTATATCCATGAAAAAAAACACACAAGCAGTCACTTCAGACACCCTATCATCATTAATTTCCGCTGAAATCGTGGCTACAGAGGCAAAATCAGTCGGAAAAGTCATTTCTTTTGGCGATGGTGTTGTCCGTGTCGAAGGCCTTGATGATGTTCAAGCCAGCGAATTGGTGGACCTTGGCAACAACCAATTTGGCCTGGCGCTTAACCTTGAGAAAGACCAAACTGGTATCGTAGCTCTGGGTGACGCCCAGCATCTCAAAGCAGGATCGACTGTCAGAAGAACTGAAAGAATCCTTTCTGTTGGTGTTTCTGATGAAATAATCGGCAGGACAGTAGACGCACTCGGTAGGCCAATTGACGGCGGACTCCCTGTAGAAGCCGAAAAACACATGCTTCTTGAGGAAAAAGCACCCGGGATTATGCCTCGTGAATCAGTTAACCAACCCCTGCAAACCGGTGTCAAAGCCATTGATGCCATGATTCCTATCGGCAGAGGGCAGCGAGAGCTGATCATCGGCGACCGCTCAACCGGTAAAACCGCCATTGCGCTTGGAACAATCCTCAACCAAGGAGACCAAAACGTTGTTTGTGTCTATGTTTCCATCGGCCAAAAACGCTCATCACTGGCTCAAACAATTGATGTTCTCAATAAACACAATGCCATGGATTACTCCATTGTAGTCGCGGCCAGTGCCTCAGATTCGGCTGCTGAGCAATTTTTAGCTCCTTACACCGGCCAGGCGATTGCTGAATACTTCCTTCACAAGGGCAGGGATGTCCTGATCGTTTTTGATGACTTAACCAAACACGCCCAGGCCTACCGGGAAATTTCTCTTTTGCTTAGGCGACCATCCGGACGTGAGGCTTATCCTGGAGATGTTTTCTACCTCCATTCAAGACTGCTTGAACGAGCCGTGAAACTAAACAAAGATAACGGCGGCGGATCTATCACCGCACTGCCAATTATTGAAACCCAAGCTAACGATGTATCTGCTTATATTCCCACCAACGTGATTTCGATCACCGATGGACAAATTTACCTCGAGTCTGACTTGTTCAATGCGGGTATGAAACCAGCTATTAACGTTGGTCTATCAGTGTCACGTGTGGGATCTGCCGCTCAAATCAAGGCTATGAAGCAAGTTGCCGGTACGATGAAGTTGGACTTGGCTCAGTACCGCGAACTGCAGGCCTTTGCCCAGTTCAGCTCCGATCTCGATGACAAAACTAAGGCTCAACTCGAGAGAGGCGAGAGGGTCAATGCCATTTTGAAGCAAGGTTGGGATGAACCAATTAAGGTTGAAGAGCAGGTGGCGGTAATTTTTGCTGCAGTAAATGGTTTCCTGGATAGAGTTCTCATTGAAAACATCCAAAAATGGGAACTGGAATTTGTGGATTACCTCCGTACCGAGCACTCAAGCCTGCTTAAATTGATTGTTAAGGAGCAGAAACTTTCTGAAGAGATGGAAAAAACACTCCGCAGTGCTGTTGAAAATTTCAACTCACTGCACCCGGAATTAGTGACCATAGAGGAGTAAAGCAGCTAAGCAGGCATAACACTTATGGCCAATGTTAGACAAATCCAACAGCGAATAAAGGCTACCTCCAATATTTCTAAGATTACCAAGGCCATGGAGATGGTTTCTGCTAGCAAAATGCGCCGTTCTCAGGACCAAGCTTTGGCTACCAGACCATACACCCGCGCCCTGCAAGTATCACTGGCAACGCTGGGCACAGTAATCAACCCTGAACTGCACCCTTTGCTTCAGAAAAATGAAAGTGGCAAGGATGTGGCTATTATCCTTTCAAGTGATAAGGGGTTGTCCGGCAGCTTAAATCCAACCTTGTTCAAAACCATGCTTGAGTGGTATCGGCAGCAGGAAAATCCCTCACTGATATTGGTTGGCCGAAAAGTAGTTGCGTTTGCACAGATCAACAATCTATCAGTCCACGCCCAGTTTACTGATCTTCCAGACAGAATATCTTTTGCAGATACTCTGCAAATTACCACGCTTGTATCACAGGGATTTCTCAATCAAGAATTCAGGACTGTTACCCTGATTTACATGGATTTTGTCAGCACTTTACTGCAGCAGCCCCGCAGCATTCAGTTGCTGCCTCTACCCAAAACCCTCGACCTAACCGAAGAAGAAGTTATTAAAACACCCGCCGTTACCAAAGAATACAGTTTTGAACCAAGCCCAAAGGCTATTTTAGATGAACTTCTTCCATACTATCTTGAAAATTCTGTTTACCAGGCATTCCTTGAAGGCAAGGCAAGTGAGCATAGTTCACGGATGGTAACAATGAAAAATGCCAGCGAGAATGCCGCTGAACTTAAAGAAGAGCTGACTCTCGAGTATAATAAGTCTCGTCAGGCCGATATTACGAATGAACTCTTGGATATTACCACAGCACTACTGGCACAGACACAAAAATAAAACTAGGCAGAATTGAATTAAAAAAGGACATTATGGCAAAAACAAATATAACTAATGCAACAGGTATAGTCACTCAAATCATCGGTCCGGTTGTTGATGTCCGATTCGAGGAAACCGTACCTACAATTTACACTGCTTTATACATTAACCGGCCGGATAAGGAGCCTATTTTTCTTGAGGTAGAGCAACAGCTTTCATCTACAGAGGTCCGCTGTATTGCACTCGACCTGACTGATGGCCTGACCCGCGGCATGGAAGTCTATGACACCGGCGCCCCGATTACCGTTCCAGTGGGAGAAGAGACTCTTGGGCGCGTTTTTAATGTCGTTGGTGAAACTATTGATAATCTGGGCACAGTCAATCCTTCAATGACCTCTCCAATTCACAAACCAGCCCCTACCTTGGTTGAACAAGAAACCCAGGCTGCCATGCTGGAGACCGGTATTAAAGTCATTGACCTCATTGCCCCGTTTGCCAAAGGCGGTAAGGTTGGTGCTTTCGGCGGTGCTGGTGTAGGCAAGACAGTTATTATTCAAGAGCTTATCCGGAATATTGCTGAGGTTCACAAAGGGCACTCAGTTTTTGCCGGCGTCGGAGAACGCACTCGCGAAGGAAACGACCTTTATTTTGAAATGAAGGAAGCTGGAGTGCTCCCAAGCACTGTTATGTGCTACGGCCAAATGAACGAGCCGCCTGGAAACCGTTTGCGCGTAGCCCTGACCGCCCTCACTATGGCAGAATATTTCCGTGATGAAAAACATGAGGATGTTCTCTTCTTTATTGACAACATCTTCCGGTTCAGCCAAGCAGGTTCTGAAGTTTCGGCGCTGCTCGGACGGATTCCCTCTGCTGTCGGTTACCAGCCAAACCTAGCAACTGAAATGGCAGCACTTCAGGAGAGGATTACATCTACAACCAAAGGTTCGATTACTTCTATCCAAGCCATCTATGTTCCTGCAGACGACTACACTGATCCTGCCCCGGCAACTACTTTTGCCCACATTGACTCGACTATTGCTTTGGATAGGCGTTTGGCAGAACAAGCTCTTTTCCCTGCCGTAGATCCACTTTCCTCCTACTCAAAAATTCTTGAGCCCGATGTAGTGGGTGAAGATCATTACAATACCGCCAGGGCAGTGCAGCAAGTTCTGCAACGCTATAAAGAACTGCAGGACATTATTGCTATTTTGGGTATCGATGAACTGAGCGAAGAAGACAAAAAAGTTGTCTCACGCGCAAGAAGAATTCAGAGATTCCTATCACAGCCATTCTTTGTTGCTGAGCAGTTTACCAACATTCCCGGTGCTTACGTACCGATTGAAGAAACCATCAAAGGGTTTAAGGAAATACTGGCAGGCAAACATGATAATCTGCCTGAACGGGCTTTTCATATGGTCGGCACCATCGATGAGGCAGTGGCAAAAGCAGAAACGTTGTAGTCTTGAAAGCCTCTGCAGCACGGACAACAAAATCATAAATAGGTTTTTATGGCAAATTTACGACTCAAAGTAGTCTCACAAGAAAAGCAGCTGGTAGATACAACAGCAAGCCAAATAACTGCACCTACAACCGAAGGTGAAATTACCATTTTGCCTGGCCATATTCCTCTGTTTACCAAGATGCAAGAAGGAGTAGTGCGCTATTTAACCGATGGAGTCGAACATTTTGTAGTTGCCTCAAAAGGATTTCTTTCTGTGGATCCAGAAGGAGAAGTGCTGATTATGGTGGATAGTGCAGTAGATGAACGTGAAGTCAGTGTTGAAAAAGCTGAAGCGGCAATCAAGGCAGCCCGAGAAACAATGAGCGACACCACTGCCTCCGAACGGGAGCTGCTGCTTGCTGAAGCCAATCTAAAACGTGCCATGTGGGAAATCCGCCTGGCAGAACGCTCAAAAAAGACCAAAATATAAACAATTCACCCCAACTCTTTTTAGGCTTGCCCTAGAAAAATAATTCTCTATACTATACCGAGACATATGACCAACGACCAAACAACCAACCAATCTAATGGGAATGGCGTCGCTAAACCCACTATAGAGTTAACCAAAGAAGGCTTGCAAGAACTCAAAGAAGAACTCAAGGAACTCAAGGAGATCAAGCTGCCAGAGGTAATTAAACGTGTTTCTGCTGCCCGCGAATACGGTGACCTCTCAGAGAATGCTGAGTATCATGATGCCAGAGATGAGCAGGAATTTGTAAACACTAGAATTGACGACATTGAAGAAATCATTGCCAACGCCAAGGTTGTCAAAAGCACCCGCAGTCAGACAATCATCGGAATCGGTTCAACTGTAAACGTCAAGAAAAAAGGTAATAAAACCAGCCAAACCCTTCAGGTAGTCGGCGAATACGAAGCCGACCCCCTGGAAAACAAAGTTTCCAGTGCTTCACCTCTCGGTAAAGCATTAATCGGCAAAAAAAACGGTGACGAAGTCACAGTTAAAGCCCCTGCCGGAACAACTGTTTTTGTCATTGAAAAGATTAAGTGATTTTCCCACTCTGCGCTCTCCAGCGTCAGTGATTTTCTGAAGCCTGAGATTGCGTATTAAGTTGGGCCTAGAGTATAGTACTTGTAGTAGTTAATTGTAGGAAAGTGTCATGTCAAGGATTGACGAAGCCATTGAGGCTAAAAAAGTAAAACGCCGCCAACTTGAGGAGCGCGGCATTATTGCCCATCCATACTCCTACAATAAGAAGCAAACTGTCCTGGAAGCTCGCGAGTCTGAGGGCCAAACAGTTCAAACAGCCGGCCGGGTAATGGGCCACCGCGCTCATGGCAAAGTTATCTTTTTAGATTTAGCTGACAGCACTGCCAGTATTCAGGCTATGATTCGCCAGCAAGAAATATCCGCTGAGACATGGGAATGGCTGAGTCTGGTAGATCGCAGCGACTTTGTTGGTGTAGTAGGCGAAGTAACTACAACCCGCACCGGTGAACTTACCATCCTTGCCACAGAAGTGAGTTTCCTGGGCAAAGCCCTTCGGCCGCTGCCCACTGAGTTTAACGCCGCCGAAGACAAAGAGGTCCGGTTCCGCAAACGCTATGTTGATATGCTTATCAACCCGGATACCAAAAGGGTGCTTGATGCCCGCTGGACTATTCTTCGGGAAGTCAGGAGATTCCTTCAGGACCGCTACAATTTTGTTGAAGTGGAAACCCCAATCCTGCAGCCACTTTACGGAGGCACCAATGCCACACCGTTTACCACCCATATGAAAGCGCTGGATTCAAATTTTTACCTTCGTATCGCTCCTGAGTTATACCTAAAACGGCTTATTGTGGGCGGGTACGACAGAGTCTTTGAGATTGCCCGAAACTTCCGAAATGAAGGCATCGATCAGACACATCAGCCGGAGTTTACCATGATTGAATGGTACGAGACTTATGCTGATTACAGCAGAATGATGGATGTCGCCGAAGAACTACTTAAACATTTAGCTGAAAAACTTTACGGCCACACCAGGATCATGGTGGGTGAGATGGAGATAGACATCGGCGTTGATTGGCCACGCGTGACCATGGAGGAATCACTGAAAGAGCATGCCGGCATCGATTTTGAGTCGCTCAGCGACTCAGAAGTCCCGAATCTGCTGGAGGAACACCACATCCAGATGAAAGGTGAGTATTCCAGAGGCAAAGCCCTCTTTGAACTTTTCGACCTTCTGGCCACTCCAAAACTGATTGAGCCAACCTGGATCATTAACTACCCAAGAGACATCAGCCCTCTGGCAAAAGCCCACCGCACTAATAGCGCCATGGCAGAACGATTTGAAGGTTATATTGGCGGCAAAGAGCTTTGCGACGGCTGGAGCGAGATCACAGATCCTATTGACCAGCGCCAAATTTTTGAGAACGAACAACGCCAAATGCGTGCCGGCGACACCGAGGCTCACCCGCTGGATGAGGATTTCCTGGAAGCAATGGAGCATGGCATGCCGCCTCTTGGAGGCATAGGCATGGGCATTGACCGCCTTATTATGTTCCTGACCAATACCTGGAGCATTAAAGAAGTGATTGCCTTCCCAACCCTAAGGCCACTACAGCCTCAATCGGGCAAGGCCAGCGCTGAGGAATCAATCGCAGCCAGCCATGGCCAAGCCGCCGTCATCGAGGAAGGAGCCAAGGATGACAACCTTTTTGGAGAACTTGGCGGAGAAGGCAATTCGCTGCCGTCACGTGAGGCAAGTGAAGCTCTGTTGGATAAATATGTTGCAAACGACAACCTGCGGCAGCATTGCCGGATGGTAGCTGCTGCTATGGAGGCCTATGCGAATGAACTAGGAGAGGATGCCGAACTTTGGTACCAAACCGGGTTGCTGCATGACCTTGATTGGGAAAAATACCCAGATGAACATCCTAATAAAGCTATCAGGGAGTTCTTGGCAGATTATCCTATGGCTCTGCGGCAGGCCATAGCTGCCCACGCCCCGGATAGGACCGGTTTTCAACCGAACTCGCTCCTGGACCGCTATCTTTATGCCTGCGACGAGCTGGCAGGGTTTATGAACGCCATTTCCCTGATGAGGCCAGGTGGTTTTGAAGGTATGGGCTATAAATCGGTTAAGAAAAAGATCAAAGACAAAGCTTTTGCTGCCAACGTAAACCGTGAGGATATCACCAGGGGTTTTGAGTTGATCGGAAGGGAGCCGGCAGAGCACGTCGAGTTCCTGGCAGCTGTATTTGGCAGCATGAACTAGCAAAACTAATTTTCCAATTTTCTGGAATTGTTTTTTTCTCTCTATCTTGTGGTGTGAACTTGATTTATCCTATATTATTTATTATAATAATTTTTCTGGTTTAGGTTCACTGGCTGCACTTAAAACCGGAAGACCTTTAACAGCTAGACAGATTACTCCTGATTTTGGGTTGCCATGGCTCATGAACAATCGTTGGCCGCGGCCACCCAAAATCAACCCGCTCTGAGATGGGCGGGGAGGAGAAATCATGAAATATTGGAACCGGCTGCTAATTATGGCAGCCTTGAGTATGTTCCTCGTGCTGCTGGCCGCGTGCCAGCAGCCAGACTACTCAGCGATCTCCGACCCTGCCTGGCAGCAGGTCGAGATCAATGGCGCTGTTTGGGTCTACGATGGCCAGAACAGCGCAAGGATCGCATCGGAAACCTGGCATGACGGCCAGGACCGTTGGATCCGCGTTCAAGTGAACGGCTTCACAATCTGTGAGGCCGTCCATAACCGGGAAGAACCGGGTTGGGTGCTAAAGGACCAGGACTCACCGCTACATCTGCGGTGCGAACAGGTCCGAGACACTTTATTTGTCGGGCCCCTGGCTCCGGCAAACCCGCCTACGCCCGGCCCGATTGAACCTTTGCCGGAGCCGCCTGCGGCTCCTATTTATCCAACTGTCTAGCAACTAAGCCCCGGCTTGCCAGAGCCGGGGCTATTCTTTAGTAAAAGCCGCTGGTTTTACATCTTTAGCACTCTCATATATAATATGGAAACAAGAGCGCACGAGGCAGTTAGCAGCTGCCGAATCCACCTAAGGGAGGATGCGCTGTTCAGGGTAACAACTGAGCCGGGTAAGCCCGTTACAGCAGGAATGAGAGAAACAAGAGGTGGCACCGTCTGCAAAGACCCTCTAACGTCCTAAGAGATTTGGGCGATAGAGGTTTTTTTATGCCGTGAAATATTAAATTACAGGCGTGAAACAATCTGTGAAAACTTTATTTTCACAGGCAAACCATAGTAATCAAAAGGAGGATTATGCTCAGCATTACCTACATCCGCAACAACAAAGATAAAGTGAAGCAGGCTGCCTCAGATAAACAGCTTGACCCAAATGTAATTGAACAATTGTTAACAATTGATGAACAGCGCCGGACTCTTCAAGCGGAGGTTGACGGTATCCGCCAAAAAAGCAATGACAACGCCAAAGAAATTAAAGCACTTGTATTAGCAGGAAAATCACCAACAAAGGACCTTGTTCAGGCTGGGAAAACAGTAAAGGAAGAGCTAAAAGAACTGGAGCCCAAACTAAAAGAAATAGAGGTAGAATTTGAAAACCTAATGCTCCAGGTACCCAACGTACCTGCTGCCGACGTCCCGGTCGGCCAAGATGAGAGCGGAAATGTTGTTGCTGAGCAAGTGGGCAAATTGCCAAATTTTGATTTTGAACCCAAACCTCACCATGAACTGATGGAAAACCTTGGCATGCTGGATACAGCACGGGCAGTAAAAATTGCTGGCTTTAGGACTTATTTCCTAAAAAATGATGGTTTGCTTCTGGAAAAAGCGCTATTGGACATGGCATTGGAAATGCTAATTGAGGAAGGATTTGAACCGATGTCTGTTCCTGTGATGGTAAACGATGAAACCATGTGGGGCACCGGATACTTCCCATGGGGTGCCGAGGATCATTACAAAACCCAAGACGATCAGTACCTGACAGGCACTGCCGAAGTTGCCTTGACTGCATACTACAAAGATGAGGTTTTGAAAGAAAAAGACCTACCAATCAAGATGGTAGGCATCTCACCGTGCTTCAGGCGGGAAGTCGGCTCATACGGTAAAGACACTCAAGGGATTATAAGAGTTCATCAGTTTAATAAAGTTGAGCAGGTGGTCTATACCACAGCTAACGAAAACGAAACCCGGGAGTGGCACGAACGGATGACTGGCTACGCCGAAAAGATGCTGCAGGAACTCAAGCTTCCCTACCAAAAACTGCTGATGTGCACCGGAGACATGGGAGCAGGGCAGCGCAAAAAATATGACTTAGAAACCTGGTTCCCCTCACAACAAAAATACCGTGAAACACACTCTGCCAGCTACTTTAATGATTTTCAGGCTCAACGGCTTAATATCAAATACCAGGCTCAGGATGGCACCACCAAGTATGTTTACACTCTAAACAATACCATGGCTGCCTCCCCAAGGCTCCTGGCTGCGTTGATCGAAAATTATCAGGAAAAAGATGGCAGCATCAAGGTGCCAAAAGCCCTGAAAAAATACCTGGGAAAAGACCGAATTAAGGCCAAAAGCTCTTAAAACTTGGTGCGACACATTTTAAGTGAATCTACTCAATTCTGCTGGATGAGCCTCAGGCTAATCGTGGTTAGCATTCTCTTTGCCTAATTGATAAAATGAAGATCGATTATTACTAGTTTTTCTGATATAACATACACCTATGTTTAAGATCATATCTGACCTGTTTGATGAAAATAAAAAGCGGTTAAACCGCTATGAAAAGATTGTTGCTGAGATTAACAGCCTCGAGCCACAGATTAAAAAACTCTCTGATAAAAAATTAGCCGCCCAAACTGCCAAATTCAAAAAAGATATTGAAGCCGGAGTTAAAGCGGGCAGAAGCGAAGCTCAAATGCTTGACCAAATTCTGCCGGAGGCTTTTGCTACTGTCAGGGAAACTTCACGGCGGGTACTTGGCATGCGCCATTTTGATGTTCAACTGCTGGCTGGAATAGCCCTGCACTACGGCACGGTTACAGAACAAAAAACCGGTGAGGGTAAAACACTCACAGTAACCGCCCCCCTTTACTTAAATGCACTGCTGGGCAAAGGCGCTCATCTGGTAACTGTTAATGATTACTTGGCTGAACTCGGCGTTGGCTGGATGGGTTCAATTTATCATTTTTTGGGTTTGTCCTCCGCTGTGATAATCCATGATCATTCCCGCCTGTTTGATCCGGAAGTTGACAGTGAAGACCGCGGCGATGAACGGCTTGAGCATTTTCAAGAAATTTCCAGAAAAGAGGCTTACGCAGCCGACATTACTTACGGCACCAATAATGAGTTTGGTTTTGACTACCTCAGAGATAATATGGTGCAGAGTATCGACCAGTTGGCCCAGCGCACATATTTCACCCACCAATATGCCATTGTCGACGAAGCGGACTCGATCCTAATAGATGAAGCCAGGACACCGCTCATTATCTCTGCACCAGATACTGAGCCAACTCAACAGTATTTCGAATACTCTAAAATGGTTGACTCACTCTCAAAGGGCCAGGATTATTTGGTTGATGAAAAAGCCAGGGCAGTAACCCTCACTGACTTAGGAGTAAAGCGGCTGGAGAAAAAACTAGGCGTAGACAACCTTTATGAGGAAAGTTTCGACGTCATTCACCACGTAGAGTCAGCACTTAAAGCTAAAACTATTTTTACCCGCGACAAAGATTATATTGTCCGCGAAGGTGAAGTTATTATTGTAGACGAACATACCGGCCGACTGATGTATGGCAGGCGATATTCCGACGGCTTGCACCAGGCTATTGAAGCTAAAGAACAAGTAAAGATTCAGCAGGAGTCACGTACTTTAGCTACTATTTCCATCCAAAACTATTTCCGCCTTTATGAAAAACTTAGCGGTATGACCGGCACAGCTGTCACAGAAGCCGAAGAGTTTAAGGAAATCTACAACTTAGACGTGCTTGCTATTCCCACAAATGTTTCAGTTGTTAGAAAAGATCTGCCTGACGTTGTTTATAAAACAACTTCCGGAAAATACACTGCCATAGTGGATGAGATAGAGCGGATTCATGCAAGCGGCCAGCCGGTTCTGGTGGGTACCCGTTCTATTGAACACAACCAAGTTATCGCCAACTTCCTCAAGCGCCGGGGTATTAAGCACCAAATTCTTAATGCTAAAAACCATGAAAAAGAAGCCTTCATTATTGCAGACGCCGGCAAACTGAATGCAATAACTGTTGCCACCAACATCGCCGGCCGCGGTGTCGACATAGTCCTTGGAGGCTCTAAGCCTGAGATTAAGGAATTTAGAAAAGCCAAGACTACTGCTAAACGGGAAATTAGTGCTAAATTGCAGGCTGACATAAAAGAGTGGGGCTTGCAGCTGCCGCCATCGCTTAATCCCAACAACTACAAGCTAAAAGAATTTGCCAGAGCCCTTCAGGACTGGCGCGAAGCACATGAGGAAGTAGTCCACGCAGGCGGTCTGCACATAATGGGAACTGAGCGTCACGAATCCCGCCGGATTGACAATCAGCTCAGAGGCCGTGCCGGCAGACAAGGTGACCCAGGATCTTCGCAATTTTTCGTCTCGCTTGAAGATGAAATTATGCGGATTTTCGGTGGTGAGCAAATTGCCAAGATTATGGACTTCCTCAAGATTGACGAAAACCAACCAATTGAGCATGCCATGGTCAGCAAATCACTGGAATCTGCTCAAGTTAAAGTCGAGGGCTACTTCTTTGACCAACGAAAGCGAGTGGTTGAATTTGATGATGTGATGAACCGTCAACGCCAGATTATTTATGACCGGCGGCGACGACTTTTGGAACAAGCCAGTTTAGAGAAAACAAAAGAAGTTGAAACTCGAGAAGAAGAACTGGAACAAAGCCTAAAAGAGCAGGTGCTTGGATACGTTCAGGATGAAGTAGCCTCAATTGTCAGTCTTAATGCTCCCCAAGAATTTGTTGAGGATGAGTACAACCGGCTCATAACTGAATTTAGCAAACTGGTTCCTTTCGACCCAAAATCTCAAGAGGCGCTTAAAAACAAAATCAGCCAATACACTGATGCAGAAGAAATTACTGAAGAATTAATTGAGGTAACTCTGAACACCTATCGGGCCAAGGAGAAAGCGCTCGGTGAAGACCAAATGCGCAACCTTGAGCGCTTAGTTACCCTGTCAACCATAGATGACAAATGGATGGATCATTTAGATGCTATGGACTCACTCAGGCAGGGAATCTGGCTCCGCGGTGATAAAAGAACAGTTTTATCAGAGTACCGAAAAGAGGGCTTTGCCATGTTTGAGGGTTTAATCAACTCAATCGAGTCCACTATTGCCAGTAAAATGTTTAGAGCTCAGTTGATTTCTCCTCAACTAGAACACGAACAAAAACAGATTCAGAGAATGATGGAGAGTGCCGTTGAGGAAAAGAAAGATGTGATTGGAGACCTCTCAGAAGAAGTGGAAACCTCAACACCAACAAACGCTTCGATTCCCAAAACAACTCAAGGAACGGTGGGCGGATTTGCTCAAGCACTGCAAACAGCCAATATAGGAACCAGCAAACCTGAGCCGGGAATTAAGAAAGAAAAAATCGGCAGAAATGACCCATGCCCCTGCGGATCCGGCCTAAAATACAAAAAATGCGGCTTGATTGGCTCGCCTAAACACCGCGGCTAGAGTTCTGCTACAATAGCAGTACTCCAGTACAAGAGCAAACAGTCCGATAAAAGGCGCCATCACGATGAAAATCATCTCCGGATCTTCTAATCCCTCCCTTGCTAAAAATATTGCAAATCAACTTGATGTGCCCATGGTATCGGTCGACATTTCAGCTTTTGCAAATGGAGAAAAAAGGGTTCATATCCGGGAATCGTTGCACGGAGAAAATATTGCTGTAGTTCAGTCCTTTTCACATCCCACTGATGAACACATAATCGAAACTCTGCTCATCACAGATGCATTAGAGAGGATGGGTGTGCGCCACATCAGCCTCGTCTTGCCTTGGATGGGATACTCTCTGCAGGACAAAGTTTTCCGCCCAGGAGAGCCAATCGCGGCAAAAGTTGTGGCCAATCTCCTTTCAAACACCTATACCAAGCGAGCTTATTTGCTCGACTTGCACAACACTAGTACACCTGGGTTCTTTTCTATTCCCACTCAACACCTGACAGCACAAGATATTTTTATCGATCATCTGAAAAAAAATATTAACCTTGAAGCTGCTGTAGTAGCCAGCCCCGACTTCGGCGGCTTAAAAAGGGCCAGAGTGCTGGCAGATGAGCTAAGGTTAGACTTGGTCAACATCGACAAAACTCGAGATTTGAAAACAGGCGAAGTTGCAGCAGTCGATGTCCATGGTAATGTAAGCAACAAAGTCGTGATTATACTTGACGACCTGATTCTTTCAGGAAGCACAGCTATTGAAACCGCCGCTCTGCTCAAAGCAAACGGAGCTCAATCGGTGCACTTTTTCGCAACCCACGGGTTGTTTTCTCCTGGAGCGGAAGAAAAGCTTAACCAGTCAGAGCTTGATTCTATAGTGATTACCAATTCCATTCATCACGATGCATTACCGGAAAAGTTTACTATTTTGGATTGTTCAGAGGTATTTGTGGATGCCCTAAAAGTATGGGCATAATTAAATAGATTAGCAACTTTCGATAAAAACCCAGAGGAGAAGCAATGAGATATTCTAAACTGCCAGTAAGGACTAATAAAGACGCTAAAGAATTTGATTCAATCAACGCAACCCTGCTTATGCAAGGGGGCTTTATAGATCAGGTGATGGCAGGGGTCTATGCCTTTTTGCCACTTGGCCTTCGAGTACTTACCAAGGTTGAGGATATAGTCAGAGACGAGATGGATAAAATTGGGGCGGAAATTTTAATGCCCTCACTATCACCTCAACAGCTCTGGGAGAAAACCGGCCGTCTGCATACCATTGACGTGCTGATGAAGACTTCTGGAGCAAACAAGCTATCCGCTGAAAAATCCACTAAAGAATACGTTCTAAATGCCACTCATGAAGAACTAGCCACTCCCATAGCCCAAAAATTTAATACTAGTTATAAAGATTTTCCTTTTGCTTACTATCAGATACAAACTAAATTCCGCAATGAAGCCAGAGCTAAATCAGGCTTGCTGAGAGGCAGGGAATTCCGGATGAAAGATCTCTATAGCTTCCATACATCGCATGAGGAGCTTGCAGATTACTATGAAAAGTCTAAAGAGGCGTATATGAATGTGTTCAGGCGGCTGGGCATAGGTGATGACACCTATATAGTGGCGGCATCAGGCGGTGATTTTACCGATGATTATTCCCATGAATTCCAAACCAGATGCGACACAGGAGAAGATTTAATTTTCCTTGTCCCACAGACAGGAGAAGCTTTTAATCAAGAAATTGCCCCAAGCCTAGCACCTCCGTTAGAACAGGAAAACCAAGAAAAACCACTTGAAAAAGTTAAAACCGAAGGGATTACTGGCATCAAGGCTTTAACCGAATTTCTCAATGTACCGGCCAGCCAATGTGTCAAAACCCTTATTTATCAAGCTGATGACAATAGAGTTGTTGTGGCAGCCGTAAGAGGCGATTACGAGATAAACGAAGATAAGCTGCGAAAAGTGCTTGGGGCCTCAACTTTAACTCTGGCAAGTGAGGAGCTTGTCAGAGATATGACAGGAGCTGAAATCGGCTACGCCGGTTTAATTGGGTTGTCAGGAGAGGTGGAGATTTTTACTGATGACTCACTCGAGCAACTTGTTAACTTTGAATGCGGCGCCAATGAAACAGATTATCATTTTATTAACGTCTGCTGGGACAGGGACATACCCAGACCCAGCCGTTTCTACGACCTTAAAATAGTAAAGAGGGGTGATCTGCATCCTTCAACCAATCAGGAATATGAGGTTTTTGCAGGCAGCGAGGTCGGCAACATCTTTCCTCTGGGAACAAAATACAGCAAAGCCTTTGGCTACACTTACACCGCGCAGGACGGCAGCGAGCAGCTTGTTCATATGGGCAGCTACGGAATTGGCATTACCAGGCTGATAGGTGTGATAGTGGAAAAATTCCATGACGAACAAGGGATTATTTGGCCTGAGAGCATTGCCCCATTTAAGGTGCATTTAGTCTCCCTAAGAGGTGGAGAAGACCAAGCAGAAAATCTCTATCGGCAACTGGTTGATGCCGGCATCGAAACATTTTGGGATGACCGGGAAGCCTCACCGGGTGTAAAGTTTGCCGATGCTGATTTAATAGGCATTCCATACAGACTGGTTGTATCCGAGCGGACAGCCGGACAAGTGGAGTGGAAGGAGCGCAGAGATTCTGCAGGTAAATTAATTTCTGTCGAAGAAGTTTTGTCTAGGCTAGGCAAAAACAACCAACACTAATAAATTTATTCAATTCCTAGGACATGGATAGCACCTATAAAAACTTAATTTTCACTAAACATGCACTCAACCGCATGAGTGAGCGCTCAATCTCCCAACACGCTGTTTGGCAGGTGCTGAACCAGCCTGACATAAGTAGGCCTGAAGGAAAACCCAATACCACAAGATTTATCCGCTTGCTAAATGACAGAAAATATCATGTGGTGGCCACATATCTTCCCGATCAAAAAAGAACTCTCGTTGTTTCTACATGGGTTAGAGGTGAAGAGGATGCTGTACCAATTGTTTGGCAGCTCTTAGTGTTGCCTTTTAAACTAATTGCAAAAGTGGCCAAATGGGCTCTATTTAGACGCAACAAGCATTCACGCAAATAGTGCTGTAATTATTACACATGCATTATGTATATTTTTATCTTATATAATAATTATCTGTTCGCCTACTAGCATGTTATATATCAGTGTATCCAGCTTTTTTAGATATAGCTTTTTGCGGATCTTTTTATATAGTAATAATTAATTCGTCCCGGTGAGGACGCCCACTGCAACAAGCCTTTCGAAAGATATGGTTGTTACAGTGGGTTTTTTTTAGCTAAAGTCATTTTTTAAAAGAACAACAATATTACTCAATAATGATATTATAGATTTTTAGACTCATCATAGGTTATACTGGTTATTATATGCCCCATACACGAAAGTTAATCGTGACCCATCATGCGCCCGACATCGATGCTGTTGGTGCGGTATGGATGCTAAAAAGATTCGATGCTGAGATATATGCCGATGCCAAAGTTGCGTTTGTAAATCCGGGAGACCGGATTTCTTACGATGAAGCCAAAAGACTTGGAGCTGAACCATACCAAGTCACTCACGTAGATACAGGCAAAGGCAGATTTGACCATCATAAAGAAGAAAGAGGTAAGCTGGCAATCAGCGCAACATCATTGACTTATGACTATGTTTGCTCATTGGATCCGAATCTAAAAAATAATGAGGCACTGGGTATAATCTCCTCATTTGTCAACGAAATTGACCACTTCCAAGAGGTAAGCTGGCCAGAGGCGGATTCATACCGCTATTGCTTCATGCTTTATGAATTGATAAGGGGTTTTGAACTGATTAATCCCCATGATGATGACTCACAGCTTCACTTTGGCATGACTTGCATGGACATAGCCTACTCCGTCGTGACCCAGCATGTCAAAGCGGAAGAAAGCATCACAGAAAACGGGCAGGAATTCGAGATCAACGGCCAAAAGTGTTTAGCAATTGAATCCAGAAATGACGGCACAATCAAGCTAGCTCAAAAAAAAGGGTATGACCTAGTAATCAGAAGAGATCCCAAGGAGGGCACCATTCGTATTAAAGCTAGGCCGGATAGTGATATAGATTTAAGCAAGCTATCTGAACTTATCCTTTCCAAAGACGAAGTCGGAAAATGGTATCTTCATCCCAGTAAAAAAATGTTGCTTAACGGTTCCAACAAAGACAGAGACAGCAAGCCCAGTAAGCTGCAGTTGGCGGAGGTCATTAAATTAGCTGAACAATATGTTGAATAATTTGACCACTTATGCAGGAAAACAAATCAGCAATCACAAGCATTTTTACTAAGATTATTAACCGAGAACTTCCCTCGACTATTCGATATGAGGATGACCAATTCATTGTCATTAATGACATCAAGCCGAAGGCGCCGATTCATGTTTTAATAATCCCTAAAATCCCGTATCAAACTTTGGAAGAGGTAGACGCCAACGACACCGAATTTCATGCCAAGCTTATCCTGCTTGCCAGAAAAATGGCTGCTGATCTTGGAATTAAAGACAACTACAGACTGGTCATGAACATTGGAAACCAGGTGCAATTAGTTCATCATATCCACCTTCACTTGCTTGGAGGCTGGAAAAAAGACCGCGTTCCCACCGATATTTAAGCAAGTTCGAAATTGTTTAACCAGGTATGGTATAATTATGCCTGGTAATACTTGATTTATAATCGGTAAATTAGCCCAAGAACAAGTTAACCGCATTTGGAGAGGAGGTGTTTGAATAAATGCCAATAGTTGTTAAAGCATCCGGCAGCGAATCAACGCATGACGTGATCAAAAAATTTAAAAAGGCAGCTGCAGACAGCGATATCGTTCAACGCTCCAAAAACAGGCGCTTTTTTCAAAAACCTTCTCAATTGAGAGCAGTTAAGAAAACTGAAATGAGAAGATTGAAAAAACGCTCAAGGGCACTGAAAAAACAAAAAAATGTTTCTCCAGCCTCACTCGTCCGCATCCATGAAAGGTTGAGCACTCAGTAACCCATTTTTATTTGAACTAAAAAGACCCCGGGAACCGGGGTCTTTTAATTTATCCCAATCAGGACTTTAACTCTTTCTTGCCTTTACTTTTGCCTGAATCTTAAATTCCCATTGATCGCCGTCACTTGTATCGAAACTAGTGGAATTGGTCAAAGTGTAATAATTAAGCAGGTGGCCACTAAGAGTTTCTTCTATTTCTTTTGCCTGCTCGCTCAGGTCAGCTATATGTGTTTTAATCTGGCTGGCTTGCGGACTGTTTTTTAACTGCACTTTGCGCTCTTTAACCTGAGCACTTACCTGTCTAGCCTGTTCCTCTGCTTCAGCTAGCGTAGTGTCATTTTCAAATACACTTCGCAGGCTTTCACGCTTGTTTCTCAGCTCCCCTTTAATCCTTCCAAGCTCTTCGGCATTTCGCTCAATAATATTCTGAAGGTATTCGAGAGTTTGAGCAATTTCATCAGAAGCGGCGATTTCATCGTCATCAGCTCCAGAAGAGGTTGCGGCTGCGCCGCTGACGCTGGCAAGAGCTTTCGCAGCTAAATCATCGCCGCTTTCAATTAACTCCGGCTCATCACCGGCTTCAAGTTGGGCATTTTCATTTTCTAAGGTTTGATCTACCTGATCGGACATAGAGACTCCTTTAAATAAGATTATTACGAACTATTTTGCTTCAGTAAGATTTCAATGTAGCGCATCGATTACCCATTCTCAAGCACCAAAGGCAGAAATAAGACTTGCCCCAACCTGGTGAACAAGGGATAATATTTTAGTTATGAATAAATTTACAAAAGTCGTGGCCACTATTGGTCCAGCCACAGAAACCGAAGAGAGTATAGAACAACTGATTAAAGCCGGGATGAATGTAGCCCGTTTTAATACTAAACATGGCACTCCGGAATGGCACGCAGAAAGAATGCAGCGCGTGCGGAATGTTGCCAAACGCTTGAAAGTTCCCATCGCTCTGCTCTTAGACCTGCAAGGTCCCGAGATCCGCATTACTATCCCCGGGGGAGAGGCCTTTAGCGTAAAAGACGGCCAAGAGGTGGTCTTTACTTCCAATGAAGGCAGCGATAACAAAAAATCACCAATGATTCCTCAGATTGTTATTGATACCCTGAGCGAGGGCAAAAAAATCCTCATCGACGATGGACAGGGGGAATTTGTTATCACTAAAAAAGTAGGCGGCGAATTATATGCCAGGGCACTGGGAAATTTTGAGGTTGCCAACCGCAAAACTCTGAACACTCCCGGAGTTGTTGTTGACCTGCCATCGTTGATTCCCGCAGATCTCACTCAGCTAGACGGTGTAGCCAAACACGGCCTTGAAGTTGAGTACATAGGCCTTTCTTTCGTCCGTGATGCCAAAGACATCGGCATCCTGCGAGATGAACTGGAAAACCGAGGGCTGACAGCCGGCATAATTGCCAAAATTGAAAACCAGTCTGCCGTTGACCACTTAGACGAAATCATTGATGTAGCCGATGCAGTCATGGTAGCCCGTGGCGACCTAGCCGTTGAGGTGCCTTTTCAAGAGCTGGCTTACTGGCAGAAAATTATCATCAGGATGTCTCGGGAAAAGGGCAAACCGGTTATCACTGCCACACAAATGCTCAAATCCATGGTCGAAAAACCCAGGCCAACCAGGGCAGAAGTTTCTGATGTAGCCAATGCTATTTACGACGGCACTGATGCAGTGATGCTTTCTGAAGAAACCACCATCGGCAATTACCCGGTGGAAGCAGTTCATACCCAAGCCACTATTGCAGCTTTTAATGAACAGTATGCTGAACCTGTCGAGTTATTGCTTGATGACATGGATACCAGTTCCTACATCACTCACTCTGCAGTTTCGCTGATAGAAGACTCGCTTCGCGGTGACAGCAAGTTGAACATCGATAAAATTGTTGCTTTAACTGAAACCGGCACCACAGCCAGATTACTATCAAGGTTCAGGCCGCCTCTGCCAATGTACGTACTAACCAGCAGTGTTCAAATTTTCCGCAAGCTAAGCATCCTTTATGGAGTTGAGCCGCATGTAGTGAAATTGCCAGAAAATAAGCTGGAAAGCTCAGAGGAGCTAGTGAAAAAGATGAAAGATCTTGGTATAGTAGAAAATGGAGATGTGATTCTTCTGGTACATGGGACTTTCTGGAAAAAACCAGGACTGACAAATACCATCTCTATTTTAGAAATTGAATAACCGCAAGCAGCCGCTGGCGGCAAAGTTTAAGAAAGGGTACATGGGAAAGAATAAAGGTTTAGCCACATTTTTAGTCGGAATGGCAGCTGGAGCAGCAGCCTTATTCCTATCAAAGGAAGAAAACCGGGAAAAAACAATGGCAGCTGCAGAAGATGCTAGCAAGAAAGCTAAAAAGGCAGCAACAACTGCCAAAAGAGAAGCTAAAAAAACAGCTAGAAAAGTAGAGAAAGCAGCCAAGAAAGCTACTAAAAAGACAGCTGCAAAACCAAGAAAAACCACCAAGAAAAAAGCCTAAGTTTGGTTGAAAAAAGTAAGGCCTCCGGAAACGGGGGCCTTTTTTTGTATTGGCACTATTTCCAGCAGGAAAAAATCCATCAGCAATTTTTCCCTCAGAACTCCACAACGCCTGAGGAATACGGTATAATGCAGCATGTTCACCAGCTTCTCTTTGTTGGCAAGAACACAGAGCGCCAATAGCTCAGTGGATAGAGCAACTGCCTTCTAAGCAGTAGGTCCCAGGTTCGAGTCCTGGTTGGCGCACAAAGTTTAACGAAAACCGGCCAAATTTCCCCTTTTCTTTTCCCTCATCTATCTCTTACACCGCTGTAATTCGAGTTTAAAACTCCTGCCATATAGTGAAACCACTATGAAAACACAAACCTCTCCTTTGCTTAAAGATCACCTAAATACTATTTTTACCTATGAACAACAGCTTCATCAGATGATTCCTTCGCTGCTGCAAAAGAGCCAAGATGAGAAACTGCAAACAGCTTTAACCGATTTACTGCAGCTCACAATGCACAATTCCCAACGCTTAGGGCAGCTAAGCCTTCTCATGGATACTGAACTGCAACAGCAAAAATCTCAGGCTGTTCAAGCCTTGATCACGGAGCTGCAAACAAAGAGCCATCGTGATACTACGGCAACAGAACAAACTCATCTGCTGTCACTTTTACACAAATATCTGGGACATATCTTTACGGACTATACCTATGCTCTAAATCTGGTAGAAAACCGAGACGAGGAAGGAGACCAGGCTTTGGAGTTGCTTAGAAAATCTTTGGATGAGCTTAAGGCTACTAACAACCGCTTATCTTCTCTAGCTGATAAAACGATCAGGGAAATCAAGGAGCAGCGCCGAAAGGCAGAAAAGGAAAGGCTTGAGCAGGAGCAGACTCCTTACACTCAGCAAGTCAAAGAGGTGCAAAGAGAACATCAGGCAACCACACCGGAAGCCAGCGAAAATGAGGCTGCATCGGAAGTCGGAACTGAGCCTAAAACTGCCGAACCAGAGGCTTCAGTTCATCAGCAACAAGTTATTGAGAATACACCAAAAAGACAAGCAAGACCAGGTTTACTCCACCAAGCTAAAAAGAGTTTAGAAAATTTAAGGGTAAAATTAGCTTAAAGATTTGTTAACCTGAAATTTTTTTCCAAGTAAGTTATAATATCGGGCATCGCTCAATGGTGGCATTAGCTCAGTTGGTTAGAGCGCCTCCCTGTGGAGGAGGAGGTCGCCGGTTCGAATCCGGTATGCCACCCAGACTTTTAGCATGATTGGGTCCCCCTTACCGAGAATTAAAGTGATTATTGCAGATCCATCTGAGTAGTAATTCTTGCTATAATTTGCCTATGAATACTT
>CAYVXV010000010.1:0-29295 GCA_964455555.1 uncultured Pseudomonadales bacterium
TACGTTTTAGGAGCTGTAATTGAGAGCACCTTGCTTTAGTGCCACTTTTTCCTCTAAGCCATCGGCTAAAGCCTTTCGGGCTAAATAGAGATTTATCTCACCAATTGCCTGCGGTCCGTTGAAAATCATACCGGTAATCAGCTGCACTAGTTCTGCGCCGAGTTCTCTTTTGCCTTCTGCATCTTTGCCGGTAAAAACACCGCCGGTGCCGATGATGGTAAAGTGGCCGGGGAAGTGTTTTTGGGTTAAAGCAATGAGATTGTTAGACCTCTCCCAGGTTGGTTTGCCACTGACATTGCCTTTTTTGGTTTTCCAAACTTTTCTGTCCTCAGGCAAAATTGCTGGGTTTTTCTTATCTTTAGTCAGGTTGCCAAAAACTACACCGGCAATAACATGGCGGTCAATTACCTTGAGTAAAGCCAAGGTTTCTTTTTCACTTTGGTCGATGGGCATTTTAATGTAGACCGGCCGGGAGATCATAAGTTCGTCCAAAGCAGAAAGCAAAACTTCCAGTCTTTCTGGAGATGTAAAAGGTTCGCCGCCAAATGTATTTGGGCAGCTGATGTTCAGCTCGTAGTACGAATGTTGAACAGTTGAGCTTTCAAAGAGCTTAAAAGTACTCAAGATATCAGTTAGCTGCTCTTTGGTGTCAGCAAAAAGTTTGTTGGTACTAGCAATGCTGATGCCGGTGGGAATCCGGAACTCGAGGTTTTGCAGATGTTTAATTACTCCCACTGCACCCAGGCTTTTTAAGCCTTTATTAACCAACAGTGCTTTGGAGTTGGGAAACCTGCCCAGCCGGGGCTTGGCATTGCCTTCATAGGGGTCAAAGGTTACAGTGCCGATTATATGATGGCCAAAGCCGACATCGGGGAGAACCTGTGTCAGAGCTCCGTTGTAATCAAAACCTCCAGCTAAACCAACCGGGTTGGGAAAGGTTATGCCATCTATGGTTTGTTTTAGAACTGGATGATCAAAAGCGAAGAACGCATGGGTTAGTTTTCTGCCCAGCGCAAATCTGCCGATAAATTGTCCGCCCGCTGTGAAAGTGTTGTGAACAGTTTCAGCATCAAACAAAAACAGCAGTGGTTTGAGGACTATCTTGTATAGATTGCGAAATATTGCAAAAGAGATTGACTTAAGTAGAAATGACGAATGATTTTGGTACTTACCTGTGAGAATTAGGGTGATAATGAATAGCGTTGATGAACTGATGGCAGAAATTGTGCAATAAGTGCACCAAGCCTTAATTACCACGCCCATTATAAATACTAAATAGAGTGAGAATAGGAAACCAATTGTAGTAAGGATTTGCAGGGCTTCGAAGGTGCTCAAAAACCGGATAGGATTTAGGGCGCCTAAACTGAGTTTGGCTGCCGCTTTTCTAACTGCAGGATTAATTTCAATTTCCATAAAATATAGAATTGCGAAAATGAAAACTGTCAGATAAAAAAACATTCCGATGACCGACAGTGGGATTGGACCTATAGAAGCCCAAGGGCTATCTAGGACAGTGCCACAATCAAAACCTTCACCGCATGGAGGGGTGACACCCATAATTGTTTTTTCGTAGGTGATGTAACCGGCATCAGCTATGCCGACAATTGAAACGACAACTAAAAGCAGTGCAAGGAGTGTTTTCATAGCGTTATTGTACACTTTTTTCCAGTACTAGATAGTTGTTTAAGGTGCCCTCTTTTCCGTCTGACCGGTACTGCTTGATCTTTTTCGTGTTGGGAAGATCTTTTATAAGCGCATCGATTTCTTGGACGTTGATAAAATGGCAGAATCGGATGGCCTCAACCCCACGCTGCCAGTCCAGCAAGTAATCACGGTTTTCCAAGTCGTCTGATTTTATACCAGCATTTTCAGGCTTGATGATTTTATTTTTTAGTCTAGGAGAATCTAAAAATTGCCAAGCAGTAACTGTTAGGACCCCTCCGTTGCGGAGTTTGGCGGAAGCAGCATGCAGCAGTTTTTTTCTGAGTTCAATAGACGGGATGTGGTGAAGGACACCGAAAATGACTACAAGGTCATAACTAGAGTTAGAGATGTTAGCAAGGAAGCTGTCGTCCAAAAGCGCCTCAACAATATCAGTATTCTTAAAAGAGGGAAAAAGGTTTTTATGCTCCAATAGGTTTAGTCGGCTTTGGGCGGCGTTAAGAAGACTGTCATCGTTATCGATACCGGTATATAAGATTTTGGTGTTAAGAAAATTTTTGGCTAAAAATTCCCCAAACCTGCCGTTGCCGCAGCCGATGTCTAAAACCTTGAGCTCGTTTCCGGAAATCAGAGGTTGAATATAAGTAATAAGCTGCTCCCACCCAGCCCAAAAAAAACGGCGGCTGCTGTCAAAATGAGTGGAAGTCTTTTGATAGAATTCCTTATTGAGTAAATTAAGTGTTCTAATTGTTGATCTTTTCATGAGCTAATAGCACTTATTGTGAAGTTTATTCTAGTGACATCTCTTGTATAATGTCCTCTCAATATGAGTAGGCTAGATTATACCAACAATGCTGCAGATTTCGTTCCAATCCTCAAAACAATTGAGGCTTGGAAATCTGGTTCTCCAAAAAAGTTGGCAAGATTGGTAAAGCAACATGCCAAACCGAATGGAGATGTGTATTCAAAAAACGAGCTAGTTCAGGCTTACCGTGAGTTGGCCGGCACCAATGGTCTTTTGCCGTTTTCTGAAAAGGTAATGAGGTTTATCAGAATGAAGCCGGTGCGTACGGCCTCAGGAGTAGCTCCGGTTACAGTTTTGACCAAACCTTTTCCATGCCCGGGAAAATGCATCTTCTGCCCTAACGACGTCAGGATGCCCAAGAGCTATATTGCTGATGAGCCCGGTGCTCAGCGAGCTGAGCGCAATTGGTTTGACCCCTACCTGCAGACCTACAGCCGGCTGGAGGCGCTTTATGATATCGGCCATAACGTGGACAAAGTGGAGATTATTATTTTGGGAGGCACTTGGTCTTATTATCCTGAAGCCTATCAAATTTGGTTTATTAAAGAGTGCTTCAGGGCGCTTAATGATTTCGGCAAAGCTGATGGCCGGGAGGAAGTTTTGGGCCACTATGAAACAATGCAGGCTGAGTTGGAAAAAATGCAGCTGCACTCCCCTAGCAATGACCCGGTTGAAAACAAGAATCGTTCCAAAGCAAAAGAAATTGACGGTGAGAAGTTGAGCAGTTCATATAATCAGGTGATCTCAGAATTATATGTGGCGCCGGAAAGGCTGGGCGGCTTTGACAAATATCAAAGTGCAGCGTGGGATGAGCTGGAGATTCAGCAGAAAATCAATGAAACAGCCCAAACCCGGAATGTAGGGCTGGTAATTGAAACCCGCCCAGACAACATTTCCAAAGCTGAAGTTGTCCGGATCAGGAGGCTTGGCTGTACCAAAGCTCAGATTGGACTGCAAAGCTTGCAGGATAATGTTTTGGAAAAAAATAAACGCGGCCATAATGTTCGGGCTAGCCGTGAGGCGCTGAAGCTTTTGAGGCGTGCCGGCTTTAAAATTCACGCCCATTGGATGGCCAATCTTTACGGTTCATCCGTTGAACAAGATATAGAAGACTTTAAAACCCTTTTCAGCGATCCCGATTTTCATCCCGATGAGCTTAAGGTTTATCCTTGCTCATTAATCGGCAGCGCTGAGTTGATGCAATATTACAAAGAAGGTTTGTGGCAGCCTTACAATAAAGAAGAGTTGTTGCGTGTAGTCAGTGCATGTATGTTGAGCACACCAAAGTATTGCCGGCTGACTAGGATTATCCGCGACATCCCTTCAACCGATATTGTTGTTGGCAATAAAAGTACAAATTTTCGGCAGATTACAGAGCAGCATCTTCTGAAAAAGGGGCAAATCTCCAGAGACATAAGAGCCAGAGAAATTAGAGGCGGTGTTTTTGACGAAGCAGACCTAAACTTGGAAGTGATTGAATACCAAACGAGTGTCAGCCGTGAACTATTTTTACAATTTACTGTTCCCGAAACAAAAGTATCTGACTATGGTGAGGCCGGCAAACAGCAAGCTAACCGCAGCAGCAGAATTTTAGGCTTTCTGCGATTAAGCTTGCTTACAGAAGGTGCGTTGCTTCAGGAGCTTAAAAATTCCGCCATGATTAGGGAAATTCATGTTTATGGGCGGGTTGCCGGCATTGGTGAGAAAACAAAAGGAAAAGCTCAGCACCTTGGCTTGGGTACACAGCTGATAGAGGAAGCAAAAAAACTCAGCCGGGAGGCTGGATTCGAAAAACTGGCAGTTATTTCTGCCGTTGGCACACGGGAATATTATCGGAAAAAAGGCTTTCAGGACGGAGAGCTCTATCAGTTTTTGAAACTTGTTTAGACAAAAAAAAACTTGGTTATTTGTCGATCTCGAAGCGATCTCTGGTGTACTCGATTTTTCGTTGGATAGCCTCTTCTACATCAATATTCATTTCAATCGCTAGAAGAATTAATGAACCTAGGACGTCGGCAAACTCGTCTTCTACATTTTTTCGGCTGAACTCTGCCACCTTGCTGTCGCGCTGAAGATTCATGCTGGTTAGAATTTCGTCAGAAAGCTCCCCCAACTCTTCAGTGACCTTCATCATGCGGGCAAAAGTCCGATGGTGTTTGTCTTCCAGAGGCCAGCGTTCGTTGAGAAAATCACCGATTATCTTATATTGTTTTACAAGTTCATCAATAGTCATAGGTGGTATTGTACCACTAGGAGTCCAGTTCAACTAAAATTCTGCCGAATTGATGCTGCCATTTTTCAATCCATCCTGTCCCAATTCCCGGAATTTTGGCATATTCAGCTTTTGTTCTCGGCCGGCAGTGGGCTAAATAGCAAAGTGAGGAATCTGTAATCACTTCGGTTGGGGGCAGCCGGTGCTCTCTGGCTAGCTCTGCCCTTTTTTCAATTAAGAATTTGATCTTAGCAAGCTCTTGCTTGTCGGAAACAGTTACAAGCAAGGGATGCCTAGTTTGGTAAATTGCAGAACAATTATCACACTGGATGCAGTGTGGTCCGGCCTTTTCACCGAAATATTTTAGGAGATAAGCAATTCTACAGGTTTTTGCTTGGGCGTAATGCACCATAGTCTGCAACTTGATTGTATTAAGAATCTTTGTATTTTCGCTTGTTGATTTATTAATCAGGTCGTTATGGATTTTTAAGTTAAAGGGATTGAATAATAGGTAGCAATCGGAGTTGAGGCCGTCCCTGCCCGCTTTGATCACAAATGACCAAATTGGGCCGGGGGCGGTTGCTGACCCGGTATTACCCGGGTTATCAAGATGTTCGCAGTTCGGGTCCTGTTCACACTGGGACCCTCCCTGCGCGGCCACGGGGGCGGCCGCGAATAAGATGGCAGCCAGCAAGGCCGCCACCAAAAACAGAAACAACTTGCCTTTCACAAACACTCCTTGCGGCCGTCGGCCGCTGAACAAAGGTTGGGTCAAACCCCATCTCTTTGCAAAGCAGGAGATGAGGGTATTTATGCTGGTATCAGGTTATGATCCTCAAATCCCAACAAAAATACCCTCACCTCACAAACGAAAGCAAAGCCTGGTCTTCGAATAGGCAAAAATTAGCGAGATGTTAAAGAACTGCCCGGAAAACAAAATGTAGATATTCTGGATCCGGACTCACCCATACTTCACTTAAGCAAATTAAATTCGCGATGAACCTAGTTGCTTGTTCGTGATGTAAAGGAAGCTGATTTCCAACACGAAAATCAGGTTTATTGACACCACATATTTAGTAGTTTGTGAATAAATTGGGCTGGCGGCTCAATCTTTTTTCCACCAATTATTATACAGCTTTAGGAGTTGATAGTCAATAGTTATAGGATAAAAATTCTCTTGAAGGAGGTGCTTGCCCTATTCCTTTTTTCTCTTAGTTTTAAGGTATTTTTTATTTTTTAACTTATCCGGCAGATAACTTGTGTCCTGAGGATACATTTCATAACCTTTGCCATACTCGAGTTCCTTCATTAGGTCCGTGGGGGCATTTCTGATTTCTAGGGGAATGGTCAGATTTCCGTATTTTTGGACATCTGCCAGAGCCTGAAAATAAGCATCATAAGCAGACCTGTCCTTCTGGCACCGGCTCAAATAGGCAACACCATGCGCCAAACTAATTTGTGCCTCTGGATAACCAATTTTATGTACAGCATCAAATACATTGTTGGCTACTACCAGGGCTGTGGGGACGGCCAGCCCTATATCTTCACTGGCAAAGACAATCATCCTCCGGGCAATAAACTTAGGATCTTCACCGGCTTCAACCATTCTGGCCAGATAATAAAGTGCTGCGTTGGCGTCAGAGGCTCGCATCGATTTGATAAAAGCGCTGATCGTGTCATAGTGCTCCTCACCCTTTTTGTCATAATTTAGGTGTGACGACTGCAGGGTGGTTTTTAGGTTTTCCAGCTCAAAATTGTTATACAGCTCAAAGGTATTCTCCATCAGATTGAGAATTTTCCGGGCATCGCCGATGGCATAATTAGTCAGCCAGTCTCTGGCTGTTTTATTGATAGAAAGTTTTTTGCCTGTGCTTTTCTTTAGAAAAGCAATTGCCCTTTTGATGACTAGGTCTAATTCAGCACTGCTAAGTTTTTTCAGGACAAAAACCTTACTGCGGGACAAAAGCGCAGAATTTACCTCAAAACTTGGGTTTTCGGTGGTAGCACCAATTAAAATAATATCAACGTTTTCTACAAAAGGCAGTAAAAAATCCTGTTGGGCTTTGTTAAAACGGTGGATCTCATCGAGGAACAAGATTGGGGATTTGTATGAGCCCATCAGTGTTTTCTGCTGATGAGTGCTTTCGATAATCTTCTTAATATCTGCTTTGCCTGCAGATACAGCTGATAGCTCATAAAAATCGCGCTGCTGGGAATCGGCAATGATTCGGGCTAATGTTGTCTTGCCTACTCCCGGCGGGCCCCAGAAAATCATCGAAAAAATATGTTCTTTTTCTAAAGCAATTCGCAGTGGTTTGTTTGGCCCGACGAGGTGTTCCTGGCCAATAAATTCATCGAGTGATGATGGCCTGGTTTGAGTAGCTAAAAGTGACATCAGTTTAATTTAACAGATTTTCAAGGTTTGGGATAGATTCGGTTAAACTGCAGCCGCTTGGGTTTCGATTTGAACCAGAGCTTGGTAGAACTTATTTTTCACTTTCTCTGTCACAACAAGCTCAACCAAACCCTGTTTGGGTTGGCCGTAATAAATAACTGATTCCAATGGCAGGGTTAGTGCCAAGGCTACAGTTGCCAGGTCTTCTTCCCCATCTATGAGGAGGTTTTTAAATGCACCGGGCTTCCAACTTTTTAATAACGCTGTTAGCTCAGCTGAAATTTCACCAGGCTGATTAGAAGTTGTTTGATCAACGGTAAGCTTTTCTATATACGGAGAAGTAAAATTACCCCGCTTGGTTCTTTTGTCAAAAATTGCCAGATCATACTCCCAGTGATGAGAAAGGAAGTTCTCTAGGGCGGAATCACCGACAATGCAAATTCTGTTTGATGCTAAAGTAGGCTCTTTAATAAGTTTGCCCTGCAGCCTGCTAAAAAATTCTCTTTGATCTTCATTTATTTTCAAGCCACTATCAATCAGGCCGGCAAAATAGATGCCTGATCGGCTAATTTCCCCTGCCCTAATATTTGAGGAACTAATGGTTTGCCCGCGCTCATCTTTTTGCATTGAATAAATATGAACGGGAAGCGGAGCCAAACCCATACTGCCCCTGATTTCATTGATTTTGTCAGCACCTTTGGCTGTTTCCTCGGTCACGATTAATGTCTCGATTCTGGTTTCAGGGTCGATAGTTGGTCCATAGGGGTCATTCAGTTCGACAATCTCATGGGCTATGTGGTTGTCGTTGCAAAAACGCTTTACTCCCCTGGTGCGGACATACCGCGGCTCAATCATCTCAGCGAAACCCTTGTGAAGCGAGAGGCGTTCATCAGCCACGCCGATAATCAAATAATCTGCCATCTCAGCTGCAAACTTCAGAAAGCCTTTGTGCCCGTCATGCAGCCGGTCGAAGGTGCCCCCTAAACCAGCAATGGCAAACTTGGTTCTCATGAGGCTATTGTACCCAGAGAATGTCTAGAAGCAAACTTGCAAAGAAAGGGCTCCTCATAGAGGAGCCCTTAACTGTGTGGGTTTGATTACCCGATGATTTGTTCTTGCTTGTCCTGAAGGGTGTCTTTAACTTCACTAAAGTAGTCTTGTGTTTTATCCTTTAGTTTAAGCGACTTGTCCTTCATTTTGTCGACCTGGTCCTTCAGATCATCTCTTCGTCTTTTATCACTGAACAACCATACGGTGAGGGCGCCGACTGCCAAAGCGGTAAGGCCAAGAAGTCCAGTTTTCACACTGTCATTTTGCATTTTAATGTCCTTTGCCATTTTCTCCTTTCTGCTGCAAATTTTGTACTAAGTACAGAAATTTCTGTACGAATAACTGCATTATTGAGGAAAAAATTGTAGGAACAGCCAAAGAGGCATCAGAGTTTAGTAAGAAAAAGCACCTCTAGCGGCTTGCGCCACAGAGGTGCTGAGTTGAGTGTTCCTTGCCGCATCTTACCGCCGTTTCCGGAGGAATGCAGCAGCGAACAGTAGTATAACCACTATCCAGAGCGACCACCAAGGGAAGCTTGGATTGCTAAGAACGAGCTTGGCGGCAATGATCACCACCACCAATGCTCCCCAGAAATACAATTTTTCGTCCATCCCAAAACTCCTTTTTCATGCCGTCAATCATTTCTATCCCGGGTTAGTGCACAGTGCACATCATAGGATAGAACTTTATTCTAGCTGAAAAATGCTAAAAAGTAAATACTATAGGATATTAATTGAAAGGTGCTACAATATTATCAATACAAAATTCTGCTCAGGAGAATCATATGTCTGCAAACCTTCAACTAGAATTGGAGTTAGCCCGCTGCTATGGAGTGAGCACATCTGGTGCGGAAGCCCTGAATAAAGAAAGCCGATTGCAGCGTAGGGCTGTAGATAGGATTTTATCAGTATTAGCTCGCGAACTTAGTAAAAAGTCAGTAGAACCTGAAGAAATCGAAGAAGTTTCTGTTATGGTTGGTGGACGGTTGGCTTAGGCTGCTCTATTAAAAAAGTACATTGCCCATGTCTGAAAAAGATACCAAAAAGTGGATATCTTCTGATGAGTATGACGACCCATGCCGAAAACAGAGAGCTGAGGAACTTGGTTTGGGAGATGCTAGTTGGGCTGAGATCACTGCTTTTCATATAGAAAATCTGAGAATCTTTTATGCAAAAGCACTAAGTCTTCCCACAGACTGCACTTGGAGGGAAATAGTTGCCGTGTATCGTGATTTTGAGGAAAAGTGGCTGGAATCCAATCGAAGGTCAGCTGTTCTAGATAAGCCCATAGAAAGCAGAAAAAATACTTAATATAGGTCACTTATAGATTTATTTATCATTAAGTGTTATATTTTAATATTCCGTAGTTGAGGAACAATTATATCTTTTGAAAGTCTGAGGCATCAAATTTGCTTGACTGCCTTAGCTTATGGGATATAATTACAAAAATTTATTGCAAGCACTTGTAATCAAGTAGCTTGTTAGAAATGTTAAGATATGACTGGTCCAGAAGTCTCGAGAAATCACACAGCGGCTGCGGGTGAAAACAAAGAACTTCAACCAAGCAGCGAAGGATTTCGCATCGTATTAAAGGATGAGGCTGCACTCACTTCCCTTCTAGATAGCAAATTTGCTAAAACGCAGTGCATTGAAGTATTTGGCGATGATTGTAAGGGCGGATTAGTAAAGGGAGCTGAACTTAATTTATTTTTGCCTGGTGAAAACGACGAGGACTTAGCTGGAATTTCCCTTGAATACGCACCTCATTTTTCAAACAAAATTCGAGCAGATAGAACTTATTTGGGTGACGAGGGAGCTTTTCGAATCCAGGAGCTTCTTGCTGCCATGGGTTATGTGTCAGATTTTGAACATCCGAACTTTGACCCAAACTTTTATGGTGTAAATGAGTTGGTTTTATACGTGACTGGGTCGTCAGGCTTTACCTATGTAGTCTTACTGGGGTATGCAACTAAAGCTGAATACCTTCAGGACCTGAGGGCAAAGACCTCCAGAACTCCAGACGATGATAAGTTTATCCGGCAGGATCAATCCGGCAGGGTTAAAAATGAAATTATTATCATTGGCGGCCGGCATCCGCTTCGCAGCCCCGAGGATGCTCCTGGCATGTCAGCCAGTAACGAAAGTGTTAAGGAGTTTGCTGAGTTGTGCCAGTCTTTGACAAAAGCGCTATATCAGCATTTTGAAGAACCAGAGCCGGACGTTACTTTAGAACTCACAGTTCCGGATTTAGATTTAATAAAAGCAAGAGATCGTGCTGGTTCAGATGTGGTCAATCCTTATGACATGGAAAAAGCAAGCCTTGAAGAGGAAGTAGTTATTTTGGATGAGAGGACAGTTGTCCGTTTGGATGATGTCCGGGGCCAGCCTACAGCGGTCGAAGCAATCCGCAGGCTACTTAAACAAATAGGAAGCCCATCCTATTTTGAAGAAGGTTATATGGTTTTACCTGCCAAGGCAGCTTTGTTTTGGGGTCCTCCCGGTGTTGGAAAGACAATGCTTGCCCGCGCCCTCGCCCACGAGGTAGGCGGCGACTTGGAGACTTATGGTGCAACAGAAATTAACAATCAATGGTTTGGAAATTCTGAAAAAAATGTGAAGATGATTTTTGACCGCGCCAAAAAGAAATTTGCAGAAACCGGCAGGCACCAATTTATATTCCTAGACGAATTTGATGCTATCGGCCGCGAACGCAGTGGCGAAGGTTCAGGAGGCACTGCCGTTGCTCAACGGATTGTCAATCAGTTTCTGATTGAAATGGACGGCCTCAAGGTGCTGGAAGGGGTGCATCTGATTATGGCAACTAACCGTCCTGACATTGTTGATCCAGCTTTGATGCGGCCCGGCAGGATTGGTGAGCGGATTGAATTTAAGATGCCCGACATTGATGGCCGGAGAGATATTTTTGAACATTATGTCAACCAAAGGGTGCAGGGTGTAGCATTTGGGCAAGTGATCTTTGGAACGCTGGATTTTAATGCTATTGCAGCCAGCAGCGAAGGCATGAGCGGCGCAGATATTAAAGGTGTGGTCGACACCCTGGTAACGGATCTAGCCTTTGAAACATACGATTCAGAAAAAATTGATCCTCTTAAAGAGCAGGTGGAGGCTATTGAGGCTTTAGTAAGTTCAGGAAACAGTTCGCAAGAAATTTTGAGTATGGTTAGGGCCCTTCTGCAGGAAGTTGCTGCAGAGCCGGAGCAGGTTGAAGATCTTGGCCTGAAACCATTAACTACCGAAGACTTTCTGAGAGTGATAGCGGCCAAAAGAAAAGAATCTGCAATGATTGCCGGAGCTAACGACGTCTCACAGAGGCCGATTGGGTTTAGCCTGCCGAGGTAGGTGGGTGAAGAGTTGATTTGTTGTCGGGGAGACAGGACGGCTCACTCGCTTCACTCGCTCACGCTGCTCAGACTGGATGAAAAGTTATTCTCACTTCGCAGAGCGAACTAAAGGTTGATTCCTTTGCCTGCCCAGACAAATAAAAATCCGACACAAGGCCGGATTTTAATTTGTCGGGGAGACAGGACTCGAACCTGCGACCTCACGCTCCCAAAGCGCGCACTCTAGCCATCTGAGCTACTCCCCGTTTTTGTATTAACTAATCTCTGCCGACCGTGGATTTTAACCAATTCCATAAATGCTGAAATAGGCTGTCAACCCAACTGCCGGCAACTTCGACCGGTCCCCTTCTCTCTGGTGATAGTCTTGCCATAACGGTTGATTATACAGTAATAATTAAGAATTTAAGGTGCCGAAGGTGGGACTTGAACCCACAAGGCCTTGCGGCCAACAGATTTTAAGTCTGTCGCGTATACCAATTCCGCCACTTCGGCTGAGTGTTTTGTATTATATCATTCTAAGGCGGTTCATAGGACTCTTACAAATGGTTCATGACATCTTGATTTTCCTTCAGTAGTCTCAGCTTGTATCCATATAACTTTATTAAGTTGTGAAGGGAAAATATATGAATAGTCACAATAGAGGTTTATCTCAACCGGCAATGTTGGCAATTGCAGCGGTATTACTGATTGGACTAGTCATTATTCTTATACCAATTTTAGATCGAGGGCAGAATAACAACATTATCAATGACCCCAACCAGGAAATAATAGAATCCTCGCCGGGAGATAGCCTTTTTCCAGATGAGACGCTTCTTGATGACGGAGCTGATGAACTAGACGAGACAGAACTTATTGGGGATATATTGAATAACCCTCAGAACTATGTCGGCCGGACTGTTACTGTAACATCCGATATCGCAGAGCGCTTAAGCCCTCAAACATGGTTGCTTGAATCTCCAGGAATAACCGGAGACCGGCTGCTAGTTGTAGGGGCAACGGCTCCACCGGCAGACAATGACTTATTAGAAGACACTCGGGTCAGGGTAACCGGAGTAATTCGCACTTTTAATTTGAACCAGATGGAGCAGGATTTAAATGTCAGCCTAGACGCAGATGATTTGGCAGATTATGAGGGTGAACCCGTTTTGATTGCCACCTCTGTTACTAGAATTGAAGACTGATTGAATTTATCTGCTAAGAGTATGGAAAGCAGCGTCCGGACAATCTCCGGACGCTGCCATGAAATTTTCAACCCCATTTGCTAATCACCCCTGAAAACAGTAAAATAAGACTCCTAGGCGGGTGTAGTTCACCGGTAGAATATCTCCCTTCCAAGGAGAAGAAGAGGGTTCGATTCCCTTCACCCGCTCACTGCATTGTTGGGCAATTGCGCTCATCAATCATGACAATCAGAGTTATATTACATTAATGTTAATGTTGAAAAATGTTCGCAAACTTCTCTCTCTTTTGCCCTTCTTATTGATATTATTGCTTCCAGCGTTTCCTGTTTATGCTCAAGAAACCCAGGAACAGATGCTTCAGCAGTTTTATGAAGTGGCTACTGTTCTGGGTATAGCGGAAGAACAGAAGTTAGAGCTTGATGGCGAAGCATATTACGTTCAACTGCTTCAAGTCAGAAAACAATCAGGTGAGGAGGTTGAAGTTGTAATGGGAAGCGAGTTCCAGCCCCTTACTTTCGATCAGCGGTTGCTTCCCGGACAGCAAGTTATCCTTACAGAGGCATCTGTTGCTGAAGGCCAATCTCAATTTGTAATAGCTGATTCTTACAGAATCCCTGTTTTGCTCTGGCTGCTGGTAGGCTTTTTTGCGATTGTAACCGCTGTGTCTGGTTGGAAAGGCTTGCTCTCTATCTTAGGTATGTTCAGCAGCCTGCTCATCCTGACATATTTTGTTCTTCCACTATTATTAAGCGGTATGAATCCTATTGCGGTTGCTTTGCTGGCTGCCTTGATCATTGCCTTAATCACCGTTTATGTTTCCCACGGCTTTAAACCCTCATCTCATATTGCACTGATATCAATGCTCGGAACACTAGTAGTGGTTACGTTGCTTTCTTATTGGTATGTGATTCTGGCCAAGTTGGTGGGAATGGGCAGTGAGGAAGCAATTTTTCTGCAGCTGGGAGAAACAGCCACACTTAACATGAGAGGACTGCTTCTAAGTGGAATCATGTTGGGTGCCCTTGGTGTTTTGGATGATATTACTATTTCTCAGGTTTCTACTGTTTTTGAGATAAAAAGAGCGAATAAAAAACTACCCTTCCAAGAGCTTTATGCCAGTGGTATGCGTGTAGGCAGGGATCATATAGCCTCATTGGTAAATACTTTAGTGTTGGCTTATGTCGGTGCCAACTTGCCCTTATTGATTCTGTTTACCATTAGTCAAAACACTCCCTCTTGGGTGCTTATCAATAATGAACTTTTAGCGGAAGAAATTGTCAGAACCTTAATTGGTTCGATCGGATTGGTAATGGCTGTGCCTCTTACCACTGCCTTGGCCGCATATTGGGCTAGTAAAAATGATGTCAGCCTGGAGACCGATGGCCACCATCACTAAAAAGTTATAACTTTGTCTTAAGTTTTTCGACTTGCTGAAGCGATAATTCTGCAACCACACCGCCATCCAGCATATTTAAGTTAAAGGGCCCCATTTCTGTGCGGATCAACCTGATGGTGTCATAGCCTACCCTCTCAAGCATGCGGCGGACCTGCCGATTCATGCCCTCATGAATGATTATCTCCAGCCAGGTGTTGCCATCTTCATGGCTTAAAACCTCCACTGAAGCAGCTTTGGTAAAACCCTCCTTGAGTCTGACCCCTCTTCTTAAGTGGTTGAGGGCTTTGGTGCTGGGCACACCTTTGATTAACACTTCGTAAGTTTTGTCAATGGATTTGCTGGGATGGGTAAGCTGATGAGTCAGGCTGCCGTCATTTGTAATAATAATTAATCCTTCACTGTCAATATCAAGCCGGCCGACAGGAAAAAGGCGCTCTTCTACCGGAGGAAGCAGCGATAAAACTGTTTTTCGATTGAGTTCGTCGCTGGTTGTTGAGACTATCCCCATTGGTTTATAAACTAGAAAGTAGCGGAGAGAGGCCTGAGATGTTACAGCTTTGCCGGCAAAAAATACCTCATCTGTTTCCGGGTCGATCCGTTGGCCAATGTGAGCTTTCTCACCATTAACTTTAACTTTACCTTCAGCAATAGCCTCTTCAGCTTTTCTTCTGGAAGCAATTCCCTGTTCAGCTAGATATTTTTGCAATTTTATTGTCATATTTTTTTCAGTGTTCCCTACTCTGCTTGGCCGCTTCTGTAGTATAGTACGGTTGTATGAAAAGGCTGATTTTCTCCGACTCCCATTTGACCAATGAATTAGAGCCGAAGCTCTATGATTATATTACGAAGCTGATTAAATCGGTTGACCAGGTTATCATCAATGGCGACTTCTGGGAAAGCTATGTAATTAACTTTGACGAATTTATTAATTCCGAGTGGAGCAAGCTATTTCCCTTACTGCTGAAAAAAAACACAATTTATATTTATGGCAACCATGACAGCAGTGAGGTTGTTGATGATCAGGCTGAACTTTTTTCTGTGAGCCAGGTTGAAAAGTATCAGTTTAAAGCCGGCAAAAAATCTGTGACGGTTACTCATGGCCATCATATTGCACCGGAATTCGACGGAGTATTTCCCGCTGTCACCAGGAGGTATGGACACTGGTACCCGCTTATATTTAGGCTGTCGCGGTCGCCTTCCAGATTTGGACAAATCTACCGGCTTTTAAAGCAGCAGCACTATTTGTACAACATGAGGCGGCTGCGTGCCCATGCGCAGAATATTTTTGAAGAGAATGAGCTGCTTATTACCGGGCATTCTCATATACAAGTTGATGACCGGGACAATGGTTTTATCAATCTCGGGCCTTTTCAACAGGGTTGGGCCAGATACCTGCTCATCGACGGCAGCAAAATTACTCTTAAAGAGGAGCGTTATGAAAAATTGGCAGAAGCTAAAAAATGATCCTAAGCTACGAAAAAATTTACTGATCCGCGAGCAGGTTATTGATGGCATAAGGGAATACTTTAAAACAAACGGTTTTCATGAGGTGGAAACTCCACTGTTGGTGAAATATCCAGGAACTGAGCCATACCTTGAGGTTTTTGAAACTGAGCTGAGGGTTCAAAATCATTCCCAACAGAGGGGGTTTCTCCTAACCAGCCCCGAGCTAGCGATGAAGAAAATATTAAGTGCTGGCTTCGGCAGTATTTTTCAAATTTGCAAGAGTTTCCGCAATGAAGAAGGATTAAGCAGTTTTCACAATCCCGAATTCACAATTCTTGAGTGGTATAGGATTAATGCAGATTACACAGATGTGATGAATGATTTTGAAGGCTTAATGCTATTTCTATTAGAGAAACTGGGCAGCCGAAATAATGTCTTAACTTATCAGGGAAAAGAATATAATCTGTCTCAGCCGTGGCTTCGGATTTCTGTTGCTGAGGCCTTCGAAAAATTTGCCGGCATTGATACTGAGACTCTTCTTACTCATGAAAAACTGGTTGTGGTAGCACAAGCCAAAGGTTACAGCGTCAACGCCGGCTCTCCTTGGGAAGAGGTTTACAACCTAATTTTTCTAAATGAGGTTGAGCCCCACCTCGGTCAAGAACAACCCACTTTTTTGTATGACTATCCAGCCAGCCAGGCTGCACTCTCCAAGCGAAAGGCTGACGACCCAAGATTTGCTGAGCGCTTCGAGCTTTATCTGGCAGGACTGGAGTTGGGCAACGCCTTTACAGAGTTAACAGATTCTGTAGAGCAACGGTCCAGAATGGAGGCTGACCTGGATGAACGACAGTCAGCCGGTAAAACGGATTACGGGATAGATGACGACTTCATAAATTGTTTAGAGTTTATGCCCGAAACCGGTGGTATAGCTGTTGGGGTGGATAGGCTAGTAATGCTGTTCGCCGATGCTGCATCGCTGAAAGATACACTTTTCTTCCCTGTCGAGGATGTTTTTGATTTCTCTGGGGAAGAGTAATACAATATACCCCATGCCAGAAATCAAAGCAGGAAGCATTAGGAAGGGTATGTACCTTCTTTATAAAAACCAACCCTTCCTTGTTACCAAGACCGATTTTATGAGCCCTGGCAAGGGCTCTGCCTTCATGCGGGTAAAAATGAAGGGTGTGAAGAGTGAATCCACTCAAGAATTTACTTATAAGTCCAACGAATCAGTTGAGCAGTTAGATATCACCAGTGTTGAGATGCAATTTCTTTATGAGGACGCCAATGATGTGGTGTTCATGAACCCCCGCAGCTATGAACAGGTTGAGGTTTCTCGCAAGCTGCTGGAGGATAAACTAGATTTGCTGACCCCGGACGTTAAAGTCTATATTATGTTTTACGATAACGAAGCCATCGGAGCCAGCTTGCCGCCGAAAGTGACTCTGGAAGTTGTTCAAGCTGAACAGGCTGTGGCCGGCAATACGGTAGGTCAAGCTCGAAAAGAGGTTACACTAGTATCAGGCCTAGTTATTCAAGCCCCCCTCTTTGTAAAGGTTGGGGATAAGCTGGTAATTGATACTGACAGCAAAACCTACGTTTCCCGCAATTGACGAGGAGGGTAAAAGTGGTATTTTCTTTCGACTCTTTCTTTTCCGGCAGGCGGGTTTCTCCAACCGCCTTTGCGCTGATTGTGCAAAAATTCTCGGACGACAGGATGGCCAATTGCTCCAATAATTTTGCTTAGATCCCATGCGAGCTTCTTCTCTTCAGGCAAATTGTCTCTAAGCCCTGTGGGGTCAACTTTTCTGCCCGCATAACTGCTGATAGGAATTATAATTTCTTCTTCAAGTGCTCCGCCCCCAGTCTGTTTAATAGTCAGTTGGCTTCTCGGATTTATCAGGTTATCGGTTCCGACCTGAAACAACTTCGCAGGTTGAGAGTAAAGTAGTTTGGCTCTCTGCCTAGCGAGATGGGCGGTGAACTGGCTTTCTAAGAAAAGCAGTGCGCTGGTATGTTGCTGCTCTCCTCTAAGAGCCTGCCAAATCCGCTCTCTCTGACTGGAAAATGGGTATGCTTGGAGAATTGCCCTAAGCATTGGCAGGCCTATTTCTTGAACGATTTTTTCAAACACCTCCTCTGGTTCTGTACCGTCCTGCAAAAAGTAAGGTTCCCACCCTGTTCCGTGGCCGGGAGAAAAATAAGGATTGCGGTCTGTAAGCGCTACTGCTTCCCACCTCAAAAAAGGGCCTGCAGCCATACTGACTGGATAGTTTTGAAAAAAATTCTCAACAATACAGCAAAAATGAGGGGAACGGACCACCCTCATATTTCTTCCAATATTCTCAACATGGGACGCAACAGCTTCTTTGGTAAATGGCATAGGGAACACCCTTGCTAGCACATAGTAACTCTGACTATATCTAATAAAGACAAGATAATCAGTGATTTGGATCACATAATATAGGATAAAGTAATAGTATATATAGACCTATAGCAAATAATCGATCTCAATAAAAAATATGCCTGTTTTTTACTTAAACAGTTTGTTTCATTAGAATAAATCTAGAAAGGTTACAACTACAAAGAAGGCAAAGAAAGCCAGGGCTCCCAGCATGATTAATTTGCGCAGCATTTGCGGCCGGTGAGCAGGTTTTAGCCGCTTGCGGTTCAGTAAAAGGATTAATGGGAACGAAACCATCATAGCCACGGCATTCAAAATTGCGCTCATCGTCAACAGTAACCGCGGCTCTTGGAATCCAAAAAGATAGATGCCCATACCTAGTGTGATTTGTCCCCATAGTGCTGCGTAAAATGCTAGCGATAAATTTAACTTCTTCCCCTTTTTATATAAGAGCAAAAGAATGTTTTCAGAAATAATCCGCGAAGATGATTCCAAAACACCAACCTGAGTTGAGAAAAGCATAAGTGCAGCTACTAAAAGGAAAAAGACACCTACAATTGGGTTGAGCGATGCGCCTATCACCTCTGCCTCAAGGTAAAGGAATGAGAGACCTGACTCAATCGCTTCGCCATGCACTGTGGTTCTAGCCAGCACAGACATGATTACAATAGTAATAAAGCCTAAGAACCAAAAGACAAGCAGGTGTTCCTGGTTAACCATTTTCCACCAGCCTTGCCATCGTTTGCTGTTCGCCGGTGTGTCAGGGAAGGTCTGCCCCTCCAGCTTAATTGCTTTGGTTTTTCCGGAAAACAAAGAGCTGACTTTTTCGGTATAGTAACCCATGCCAAAACCCTTTTCCTTAATGTAATAGGATTGGGCCAAATTGAGATTTCCTCCGGCCCCTGAATAGGCAAAGGCTCCTAAAAAGGCTGCCAAAGAGACATTTTGTGGGAATAGCCACCAACCATCTCCTCTGCCGACTAAACCCCAGGCTGTTTCAATCCAGTCGCTTCTGCCGCTTAAAATTATTGCCAAGATTGTCATAAATGGCAAACCAATAAAAATGATCGTTTTCTGAAAAGTTTCCATGGTTTTATAAACCGTACTACCGGCGGAAAGCAGTAGGCCTGTGAGCAACAGCAAGGCTATGGCAACGCCTGTTTCTGGCAGCCAAGGCACAAACGAAACTAGAATTGCTGAGGCAGCACTTGAAAATCCCGGCAGAGACCAGGGAATGAAGGTAGAAAGGATAAACCAAATGGGCAGCAGAATCGAAAGACGACGGAAACCCATGAAAACGCTCTCACCCCAAACTAAGGTATAGCGCATCACTTCCGTATTGAGAACAAATTGCAGCGTGACACCCAGAAGCGCTCCCCAAAGCAGTCCGAGCCCCCAATTGGCAGCAAGATAGGGCCAAAGTATCAGCTCGCCGCTGCCTAGGGCTAAACCAAGCATAATAAATGAGGGGCCGATTGTTTGACTTAAGGTAAGAGGTTTGGGCAGGTTTTGCTTTTTAGGCATTAATTAAGTATAGAGAAAAAAGGTGGTCTCAGCAAGAAACGCTTGAAATCGAGCAACCTTATTTATATGCCATCGATTGATAGGTGGCATAAAGGAAAAGAAGGAAAATACCAAGCAGCAGCAAGCTGATTTTTTTCGGGATAATTTTTCCTTTGTAACAGAAAATAACTGTTGCCACTGTAATTGTAGCCACGAGCAGGAACACAAACTCTATTGATGCAATATGAACCGGTTTTGAGAAGAGGAGGATAATTCCAGGATACAGTGTGAGGTTGAAGATATTGCTGCCCAACAATGTGCCTACAACCACTTTATTTTTAAGCTCTCTAGCCGCCATTACAGTAAGAATTATCTCTGGGAATGAAGTTGCCACCGCTGTCAGCGTCAGGCCTAAAAATGTTGTAGAAATATTGAGCAGTGAAGAAAGATTGTCAACCGTTTGCACAGTTAAATATCCCCCGAGTCCAAGTCCTGCGCCGCTGGCAAAAAAAGCAGCCACCATCACATATCCTGGAAAAACACGTTTCTTTTTTTGAATTTTCACCAATTTATTGATGGATTTTTTGTCTTCATGCAATCGGCCATTCTTGGCTGCAAAATATTGGTAAGTCAGGCTAATGGCAACTGCCAAAAAGAAAATTGCTGATTTTGTGGTAGGTTCAAGTGAGGAAAATTGTAGGCCTACAAATAAACAGGTGGCGCCAAGCAGCATTAGGGCGTTTCGCTGCGTTTTATGTGTACCAATTTTAACCGATCCGGCCATTGTGGCAAGACCGAGCACAAGCGTAATGTTGACAATGCTGCTGCCGACCAGGTTGCCTAGAGCAAGGCCTGGGTCATTTTGGGCAAGGGCGGTTAGAGTTAAAGCAAACTCAGGCAGCGTGGTACCAAGTGCAATTAATACCACCGAAATAAAAAGTGGTGAAAACTTCCAACTGGCGGCGGCCCGTTGAGTTACCCTTAAGAAAATTTCTGCTGAACCAAGCATTATTGCAAGGCCAGCAGCAAAAGTGAGCAGGGTTTGAGGCAGCATTATATTAGTATAGTTTAAAAAAATATGCCTGTCATCAACGAGCAAAATTAACGGACAAGACGCTCTATTGCCATTAAGCGGTTATATTTGCTTACCCGCTCTCCCCGTGTTGGGCCGACCTTAATGTAGGCAGAGTTAGCAGCCACTGCCAAGTCCACCATAGCAGTGTCATTACTCTCCCCTCCTCCTCTGTGGGATGGGACAGTCATTAGGCCATGTCTTTTTGCAAGCATGCAGGTGTCAACGGTTTCGGTGAGCGTACCGATTTGATTGAGTTTAATTAAAATTCCGGAAATTGCATTGGCATCAATGGCAAGTTTCAGTCGTTCTTGGCTTGTAACTGTCAGGTCATCACCGATTAGGGGCAGATTATAACGATCGGTAATTTGCTTCATTAGCGACCAGTTTTTCCAGTCGTCCTCATGAAGCAGATCCTCAACTGTTGCAAAAGGGTATTTCTGAAACCAGGATTCATAGTAATCCATTAATTCATTTGCATTTAGTTTTCGATTTTCCAGAGCAAGATTGTAGTTACCATCTTGATAGAATTCACTGGCTGCAGGGTCAATGGAAATGCCAATATCTTTGCCAGGTTCATAGCCTGCTTCTTTGATAGCGCTCAGAATAAATTCAAATGGCGCCTCGTTGTTCTCTATTCCGCTGGGAGCAAAAGCCCCTTCATTGCCGACATTAATTGAGAGGTTCTTTTCTCTAAGCACACTCCTGAGCTTGTGATAGCTTTCTAGGATTTTTCTTATATTCTCCGTTGGCGAGCCGCCGCCCAGTGCGGACATACAGTACTCCTGCATGTCGGTTGATTGATCGGCGTGTTTTCCCCCTTCTATTACAACAACCATCGGCTGCGGCAGCTGTGAGAAGTCAGGTGCCGTGTTGAAATAATTTGCTATGTGTTCATAGAGTTCAATATTTTGAGAAGCTGCCGCAGCTCTTGCTGCAGCCACAGATACTGCCAGGATGGCGTTGCCACCCAGCCTGGATTTATTTTGTGTACCATCGAGCTCTATCATAGTTTGATCCAGGCTGCGCTGGTCAGATGCATCATTGCCGATTAAGGCTGGGGCAATAATCTCCTGAACATTTGAAACAGCCTTCAGAGTGCCTTGGCCCAAATATCTGGGATTCTCTGTGTCTGTCAAAACTGAAGCCTCATGAGTACCTGCCGAAGCGCCATATGGAACCGAAGCCCTCCCTTTAGTTCCATCGTCTAGCACTACCTCAACTTCCACTGTGGGAAAACCTCCAGAGGCTAAAATTTCGTAAGCGTAAATATGTGAAATTTTCATTTGGCCTTTCGTCTCTCGGGTATTATTGGGTGATCAATGGCATCAAGCTATTATTGACTTGTTTATGTTTGTGGTCAAGTAAGGAGCACGGAGGCTACCGCAAAATAGATAAAAATGCTTAATAAATCTTGAAGTATTGTTGCAAAAGGACCGCTTCCCGATGCCGGATCCTGCTTAATCATAAACAGTGTGTAGGGAACAGCTACTGCAATTACTGTGGAGGCGGAAATTGCAGCAAATGCCGCCAATCCCACAACAGATCCAATCTGCGGATCGCTCCAGAATAAACTTATTAGCCCCCAAATCAGTGTGCCACAAATGAGCCCAATCAACGAAGAAGTAACTAGCATTTTCAAAGCATATGGAATTATTGTTATTTTTGGATTAAAAGCTAAGTCTCTAACGAGATATGTTTGTGTCTGCGTACCAACTGCGGCACTGACATAAACAATTAATGGGATGAATGCTGCTAGGACAATATTGCCTGCCAAGGTCACCTCGAAAGCCTCAATTATTTGAGCTGCAAAAATCCCTCCCATCAGCCCTACTAAAATCCATGGAATGCGGCTGAGAAAAGTGCGCCAGATTCCCTGATCAAGAATAGTTTGAAAATTTTCCTTTAAATTAAAAATACTTGCAGACCGATAAATTTCCCGCCGGTAGTCATCGTACAAAATAGATAAAACTTTGTCACTCGATAAGATTCCCAATAATCTATTATCATCATCCACAACAGGCACTGCCTTAATGTTATGTTTAATTGCTAGATGAGCCACCCGCTTCCGATGAACTTGAGCGTGGCTAACTACAAGATTTTTTACCATTACATCTCGGATGTTATCATCCGGTTTGCTGCGCAGAAGCTCTCTAATCGAAATAACCCCGGTTAACTTTTCCTCCTTATTGAGAATATAAATGTAATCAATACTGTCTGTGTTTAGAGCAAGATAGGGCAAATTTCCCAGCAGTTCGCCGACAGTTCTATTTGAAAAAGCAGTGGGTACTTTCGTAAGCAGCTCTCTACCAACTGCATCTTTTGGTAAGGTTGCGTTTTTAAGTCTGCGGGTTACATCTGTAGTCATGATTATTTTTCTAGTCTAAATCATTTACAGTATAGATGAAGATTGAGGAATTTAGTAATAGCAGCATTTGCTATACAATAATCTTATGAAGCAGCCTTCCCTTAAAGACTCAGTCAAAAGCATTACTTACCATCCTTCGACGAGAGTTCAAACTTTTCTGGATTTAGACCCGGAAAAACGCCCCAAGGTGTTGATGAAGCTGTCCAGGTATGTACAAGCTTACCTGGTGCCAAGGCTTAAAGACGATGTGCTCTAGCCGATTTTGGAGTCGCTTGATCCGGATGATGCTACAGATATCCTTCAGCTATTGTCTAAGCGCCGCCAACAAGATCTGATCGAGGCAATGGGAGAAGAATTGCAGAAAGCCCTTTCTCTGCTCCTACAATTTGATCCTAAAACTGCAGCCGGCTTGATGAGCCTTAATTACATTAAAGTCGATAGCAAAACCAGGCTCTCAAAAGTGATTGAACTGGCAGATAATCATGAAAAAAGGACGGGTAAACTGCCTACAGCGCTTGTTACTTCAGATAACAAACTACTGGGTTTCATACCACTGCAGCGACTGCTTTTTACACAGCCGCATGACCGGGCTGAACACGTTGTTAAAAAGATACAGACTATTAAGTACGAAGCCAGCTCAGATAGTGTGGTAGATCGTTTTATAGACAATCCACACCAAAAAATTGTAGTTTTGGCTGAGGATAATACCGTCCTAGGTATTTTATATTCTGATGATGTTATTAGAATTCTCCAGGAGCGAGAGATTTCTACCCTATATGATTTTGCAGGATTGCGTGAAGAAGAATCTGTAGAGGATAGTGTGAGGCTAAAGGTTAAGCACCGCTATAAGTGGCTGATCATTAACTTGGCCACCGCTTTCCTGGCAGCCTTTACCGTAGGTATATTTAATGAAACAATCTCGAAGTATGTGTTGCTGGCAGTATATATGCCGATCGTGGCCGGTATGGGAGGCAATGCCGCAACACAGACGCTGGCAGTTTTGGTGAGGGGTATAACTCTTAATCAAATCGACTTAAAAACCGCCTGGCCAACATTAAAGCGCGAGGTAGGTGCCGGACTGGTACATGGGGTTATAACCGGGCTGATTGTTTTCTTTATTGTGGCGGTTTTTAACCGAGACGTGAAGGTGGGCTTAGTGCTTTGAGCCGCTATGATTATCAACTTATTGGTTTCTGGTACATTTGGAACTTTAGTGCCTCTTATCATGAAGAAGTTGGGTAAGGATCCCGCCACCTCTGCAACAATTTTTATTACAACAGCAACCGATGTTTTAGGATTTTTAGCCTTCTTGGGCTTGGCAACGCTTGTACTAAGATAAAAAACCCTATTTTGCGCCGTTGTATTTTGTTTCTAAAAATTTGTAATAGGCAGACTTGGTAAATTCATTGACAATGAAATAAGCTGCTACTATTCCCAGAATCACCCCCATGTGCATCATACTCGGTGCGTAAAAATGGAAAACGGTCTGTCCAAACGTGGTGTAAGGAATTACCACTGTGACAAAAGCTGCTAGGATTGTAAGTATCAGTATCGTTGTTGAAGGCACTACGGCTTTGTAGAATGGCCGGTGAGTGCGCAGTGAATAAAGTAGTGCCAGCTCCGTTAGAATGCTACCAATGAACCAATTTGTTTGAAGTACCTCAGGTGAAATCCGGTAAAAGGCGGCAAAGAAAACAAAGTCAAAGGCAGAACTGACAATACCGAATACAGCTGCTGAAAGGGCAAATTCCCTGATATTGTAGCCTTCCGGCCTTTTGATATCTGCAGGATCTACAGAGTCAGTGGCTACAGCAATCAAAGGAAAATCTGATAGCAAGTTTACAAGTAGAATTTGCACCGGCAGCATTGGTAGGAAATCAATAAATAAGGAAACGGACGCAATTGCATAAAAATTGCCGAAATTAGATGCCAAAGTCATTTTTACGTACTTAATTGTATTGGTAAAAACCTCCCTGCCCTCTTGTATTCCATTGATGACGACACTTAAGCTTTGGTTGAGCAGAATTACATCTGCTGCTTCCCTGGCAATGTCACTGGCTCCATTGACAACAAGCGCCACATTAGCTGCCTTAAGTGCGGGGGCATCGTTAATGCCATCACCCATGTACCCAACCTCATGAGTGAGTTGCAAGATTTCAATTAATTGATGTTTTTGTTTTGGTGAAAAGCGGGCAAAAACGTGCAAGTTGTTTGCGGTTTGCTGTTGTTGTTTTGTGGTTAAGGCAAAGAAATCCTGTCCTGTGATCACCTCGTCTGGGTTTTCAATCAAGCCAACCTGCCGAGCTACATTTCCTGCAACAGCAGCTCCGTCACCGGTAATGATTTTAATTGAGATTCCCAAGCTTTGGGCTTTTTTTACAGCAGCGATCGCGCTTTTTTTGAGCGGGTCTGTAAAAGCAATTGCACCGGAAAAAATCAATTCACTCTCTTCAGCTAACCTGTCATACGTCTCATTTTGAGCAGCTTGTTTGTGGGCAACAACTATCACCCGCCGGCTTTGCTGTTCCTGCGATTCAATCCAACGAAGCAGAGCTTTGTCTGCCCTTTGCTTTAAGTGTGGCAGCACTGCATCGGCCGCACCCCTGACAATTACTAATTTGTCCTTGTTGTGTTCTATTAGAACACTATTCCGTTTTCTTTCAGGATCGAATGGAATTTCATGCAAAATAGCCGGAGGCTTCAATTTTTTATCTCTTTTCAAACAGGCTTCAGTAATAGCCATATCAAATGGGTCACGCTGCTGATTGAGCTGGCTGATGGCGGCCTGAGCTTGGAAAAGCACTGTCTTTTCCTCGCCGTACATTTCGGTTACAGTCAACTTGTTTTCTGTGATGGTGCCCGTTTTATCGGTACAGAGCACAGTAATTCCACCCAAATCCTCTATAGCCGAGAGCCGTTTTACAACGACCTTGTGCTTGGACAATCTGACCGCCCCTCTGGACAGTGAGAAGGTGATTACTAAAGGCAGCGCCTCAGGTATTACTGCAGCCGCAAGGGCAATCACGAAGAGCACCATATCGCCTAGATCAGCGGCCGGGCCCTTGATCATTAGGTTGGCAAAGAAGACAAGGAACAGGGTTATGCCGACAGTCTTGAGGACAAAGATGCTGATTTTATTCATGCCCTTTTCGAAGCTGCTGATGCTGGTAGTTTCAAGTGTCAGCTTGGCTATGCTGCCTATGTAAGATTTCAGACCTGTTGCTATTACCACACCGGTTGCGTGGCCACGCACAACACTGGATCCAGAAAATGCAATGTTGTCTGCCTCATGGATTGGCAAGCAAGTGTGCGTGAGAGCTTCATGAGTTTTTTGCCTAGGTTCAGATTCACCCGTTAAAATGGATTCATCAACACAAAAATTTCCTGTTTTAATTAAACGGAGATCTGCGGGAACAATATCTCCCGGTTGCAACAAGATAATATCTCCCGGCACAAGCAGAGTGGTCGGAACCTCCATTTCCTCGCCTGCCCTGATAACATTAGTGGTAGGTGTCGTATATTGGCGAAGGACACTGATTGCTTGGTTTGAGCGGAATTCCTGAAAAAATCCTAGGAGTACATTAATGAGGACAAAAACCAAGATCATGGTCCCGTCAACAACCTCCCCAAGTCCATAAGCAAGCGCGGCTGCAAAAATCAGTATATATATGAAGGGAGATTTAAATTGTCGAATCAAAATGTCCAACCAGCCAACCTGATTGGGTTTTAGTTCATTTAAACCATGTTTAATCAGGCGTTGCTCAGCCTCTATTTTATTGAGGCCATTCGAGTCAATGTTTAGATGCCTAAGGACCTCTGCTTCTTCCAAGTGAGTAAACTGTTCGTAGATTGCTGACTCAGAGTTGTTTTTGGGCACTTAAGAATATAGTAGAGAAAAACGTTATCGTGCGCAACTATTGCCGGTTCAGCAAAAAGATAGGCAAAGCAGAAAAAATTCGGTATATTAATATCATGTCTTATCAACAATGGCATCAGCAAGCAGTTAAAAAAGCTGGACCGGCATCAAGCCTAACCTTATATTTCAACACCCTTGTTTTTGGTTTGTTTATGCTGGCAATTTTTTATTTTTTTACGCAGTTTCAAGGTTTGGGGAACCCACTAAACAAGGCTGTGGCTGATACTTCCATCGTATTGATTGGTTTATCGATGATGCTGAGTGGCTTATGTTATTTTTGGGATTTTGTTGACACAAAAATCATTTACCGCAAATATCTGGGGTTGGTAGGTTTTGGATTTGCCTTGGTCCATATTTGGCTGTCACTGCCGGTTTTTAAACGGCTGTTAGATTTAGCCTATTGGACTGACCTAGGCAACTTGCGTTTCACATCTGCGGGAGCCGCAACCGTCATCTTCCTACTTATGGCGCTCATCTCAAACAAATACGCTGCAGCTGAACTAGGTGGTATTTTGTGGCGAAAGATGCTTAGGGTGGGATACCTTGCAGTCGTTTTAATTTGGCTACACGTTTATCTGCTAAAATCCTCGCAGTGGTTGGATTGGTACCGGGAAGGCATGCAAAGCTTGCCAACCCTCAGCATGTTAGTGGCAATTTTTATGACACTGGTTATTTTATTGAGGGTGGCCCTTTGGGAGTCGCTGATACGAAAGAAAAAGGCGTCTAGCGTTCGGCGTTAGCAACCGCCTCGATCAGAAAATTAAGTTCTTCCCGAAGGCTCTGCGCATTTACTCTCATGTGGAATCTTTCAGAACTCGTTGACCTTTCCCAGTACTGATCTATTTGCCGGTTAGCCTCAGCCAGGAGCTCTCTAACTTGAGACAGTCTCTCGACTTGCTGATCTGTACTCAGCTGGCTCAGATGCCGGAACAGTTCTGCTTGATGAGCAGAAGCTTCCGCATCGGGTTCAAGATTGGGGTTGAAGTCAAAATGATACAAGTGACTCTCTTGTCGATTTTGCATATTTCCTTTCAACTAATAACAGGATTATAAATACTTAGAATGAAAAGTAAATTTTTTAAGCAAATATAAAAAAAATGGATAAATAGTAATAAATATGACAAGAAAGTGGTAGAAATTTGCCAACCAATTGACCTATTGTTTGTGAAATGAGACGAAAACTCAAACCTGAGAGGTTTAAAGATAGAAATAAGAAATGGGTGATCAAGGGTTGTTGGGTCCAATACCCAGAAATACAAGTTTAGATTTGGACTCAGTTATTACTCGGTCTATAGAGCGTATTTTAAGAGCTTTTGATGACGCGGTGCAGGTAGGGTTGGTGAGGCTGAGGCTAAATGAAATGTCCGAAATTTTTCAAACTACTGCCATTTCAAAATAGTTCTAAAATGGAAACTCCCACCCAGGTCCACTCAACAACTCAAAGACCAAAAATAGAAAGTAGAAAAACAACAACACAAGACCTTCAATTCTAGAAATAGTTTTTTGACTTTTTGCGAAATAAAGAAACGCAATCAAACCAGACAAAAATGCTATAACTGAAAAATTTGATCCAAGCGCAGCGATTGGTTTAGCGCTAATCAGTCCCAGTAGACTAAGTTCCAATGTGTTGAGCGTTGCTGATCCAAGATAGTTACCAAAAGCAATACCTTTTTTCTGAGCTAATACAGCTCTAATTGCAATAGATAACTCTGGTATGTTGGTGCCAATCGAGATAACTAATATACTAATAATAAACGACGAGGCTCCAAAAAGATTAGCAAGTACAGATGTTTGTTGAACAAGAATACTACTAGCAAAAAATACCAACACTATAGCTACTAAGATTTTTGCCAAGTTTACATAGATTGTTGATCTAGTAAATTTTACCATCACTAATTTACTTAAAGTTTGATTGTTCTTTTCCTGAATAAAGGCAAAGTAAACATACAAAATTAAACAGATGAGAACATCTACTAAAGTAATTCTGTTATCTAGTGTCAAAAGTGCTGGAAATCCCACGACTAGAGTTGCGGTTACCAAGTCCTTAAACCTGAATGAGTGGTTAAGGTTCACCCCATTTCCCAGTACCGCAAGTAATGGAACAACTAACAAAAACATAACTATAGAACTACCAACCAAGTTTCCAACAAAAATTTCTGGTTGATTGCTAATTACTGCATTAACTCCAACCATAATTTCTGTTAGTGATGTAAAAATACCCATAATAAAAAAGGAGACGAAAAACGAAGACATTCGTAAGCTGTAGGAAATTTTGGTAATAGCATGAACTGCCAGACCAGATCCAATCCAAAGCAAAACAAACGATAAAGTGAATAATCCTAGACTAGTTAACAATTCCATAAGAATCATTATGGCATCAATCGCATGATGTGGAAAGGCAAAAATGCAATCATGAGTTCTGATAATTCTTGCTTAGGGTGTCTAGTTTTAGGTTAAAAGGATGGGTCCAATACCCATAAATACAAGTTTAGATCTGGACTCGGTTATATATCGTTCTATA
>CAYVXV010000011.1:0-18214 GCA_964455555.1 uncultured Pseudomonadales bacterium
TTTTACTTTTGCCAATATCTCGGCCTTTACCTCACCTGCAATCCCTGCCATTTTTTGCCCCCTTTCACAGTACTGCTATTTTACAGTCACTGTGTATTATTAGGGGAGCAGGTCAACTCCTAGGTCATATCAATGCAGGTAATGTCAAAATCGATAAATCTAAAACAGCAAAAAAACTCAAAGCTGAAATAGAGCGATTCCACAGATTGAGGTCTGAAGTACTTCATCAAGAATATCTATCTGGAAACCTCGGTGAAATCGAAAATGAAGCTGTAAAAAGCAACGATGATGAAATGGCAATTAACTATCTAAAGCACATTTTAAAAACAGGTAGTGCTGACGATCGGAGAGAAGCACTAGGAATGATTAGGACGAAATTTATTCTAATGAATAAGGATTTAAAAACTAATTAAGCTAATATAATGTCTAAAATTTGAGCAAGTTTGTTACTTGATTCTTTAGGATTTTGAGGGTCATACAATAGTGTTTTCCACCCTCTTTTTGTCGCGGCTTCGATATGTTCTGGGCTGTTGTCGACAAAAAATATCTGGGAAGGATCTGTTTGTGCCTTTTGCTCAGCCACTTCATAAATACCATTTTCAGGTTTTTGAAAACCAACTATGGAAGAATCGACTACGCTATCCCATTCTAATTCGGGAATTAATTTGTTTTCTCTTATCATTGATAACATTCGTGGATACATATTTGTTAATAGTCCAACCTTATACTTCTCCTTAGCCTTTTGAGCTAAAGTGTGAATGGTGTGATTTACTTCGAATCTATCAACAAAATCACCCAACATTGAATAACCATCAGGAATTTCCACTCCGACTTTCTCTTTAAATTCAGGCACAATTGTATCCACATCACAATCAATACAAATTCTAGATCGGTGTTTTTTCCAAACACCGTCAAATAGTTCATCTAGTTCTTCAGTTACACCTAAATCACGTTTCATCTGAATCCACTTATTTGTTCCAGAGTAATCAAGCAAAAGTACACCTCCAACATCAAAGTATACGAATGAAATATTATTTTTTATATTCATAAACTATCATTATAAATCAACACTATTGCTTCTACAGGCTGTTAAACCGAAGAATGTTGAAATTGGAGAAATTTAGCAAGCCCCATCAACCCATTTGGTCATAAAGGCCGGGTCTGTCAGAACTTTTCAATTGTTGCGGAGAGGGCGGGATTCTCACCGTGTAACGCCCACCTCTAGTAGTTATAGGTCTTAGAGCCATTTTAGCTTACATAACCGGTTATTCAACTAGTAGAATAGAACTATGAATATTCAAATTATCGAAGGTGTTGAAGGGGCTCAGCAGGCAAATAATATAGCAATTATTATTGACGTATTGCGAGCTGCAACTGTCTCAGCATACTTGCTTGATGCAGGTGTGCATTCTATTATCCCTGTATCTACATCTGAAGAAGCATTTAGTTATAAGAAAGCCAACTCAGATGTTCTGCTAATAGGTGAGGATAAAGGTATTAAAATTCCAGGCTTTGATATTGGCAATTCTCCTAGTGAGATAAAACAAAGAAAAGACATTTATGGCAAACAAGCCATTCATCGTAGCTCAACTGGAACACAAGGGCTTGTTAATGCTCAAAATGCAAAGCAAATTATTTTTGGGAGTTTTGTTACCGCTGGAGCTATTCTCATCTATTTAAAGAATCAACCAAACCAAAATATAACACTCGTACCCATGCATGCTTTGGAGGATCAGTTGTTTGCAGAATACCTTAGAGATCATTTAACTGATAGCCAGCCTATTGCTATGGAAGCCATTAAAAATAAACTCACCCAACATGAATGGCTACAAAAAAGCTTTCTAGATCCTGATAATCATAATTTTCCAGAAGATGATTTTCACCTGAGTTTAGAAACTGATGTATTTGATTTCTTCCCAGTTGTTCACGAAGGAAAAATTATTAAAAGTACCCAATTATGAAATCAAACGCCCCAAAAAACTATGTTTGTCCAATATGCTTAGGTAATCAAGGTATTGAAAATGAGGATACTTTGTTAAAACAATCTGACTTAGTTTTTCATGATGATCTTGTGAGTGTCTGGATAAATTCGTTTTGGATCAGAGGTAATGAAGGGCATGTAATAATCGTTCCTAATGAGCATTTCGAAAACATATATGAACTTCCCGATAAAGTTGGATATCGAATCTTTAAGATTTCAAAATTGATGAGTAAAACTATCAAGGAAGTGTATAAATGCGATGGAATTACGCTTCGTCAGAATAATGAACCTGCTGGTGATCAACATGCATTTCATTATCACCTTCATGTTTTTCCTAGATATGGAAATGATAATTTTAATCAGGAACTTACCAAAAAAAGCTTCTTGCCTGATCCTAAAGACAGACTGGAATACGTAGAGAAATTACAAAAGTATTTAAAGGAAAATCATGAATAACTTTGAGACAGGGGTCTACAAACACTATAAAGGTGGTAAGTATTTAGTACTCGGAGTAGCTAAACATAGCGAAACAAAAGAAGATTTAGTTGTCTATGTTACGCTTTACGAAAATGATATGGCTAGCATGTGGGTAAGACCACTCGCTATGTTTACAGAAAATGTAACAGTTGATGGTAAAAGTGTCCCAAGATTCAGAAAAATTGATGAATAATGAAAAGCATTTATAGCATAAAAGTACTACAACGAATTTTAGATCACTGGGGGATTGGTCAAATTGAGGATGTAACCTATTTTGATAGTGCTGGTAGAAATATCTGGCGTCATTATATTGATACGAATCAAGGTGAGTTTGAGTTATACTCTTACCCTGCAATTGAAAAAGAATATGCAGAACCAAAACTCAGAGACTTCCTAAAAGAAAGATTAAATTGGGATCCGGCAATTCTTGATCGACGAAGACTGGTGCATAGTTTTGATCGATATCATGTGTTAGCTCAAAAAACTAAGAAACATCAGATCAGTGTTAAGCAAGCTTCAACAGATTTAGATTTGCTTATTGGTTCAAGCATACAAAAAGCATTTCGAGTGTATGGAACTATATTTCAAATGCATATTGATGAGGCAGATGTGAACAAAGCTGGTGTTCTCGTGTCGTATGGCTCATGGAGTATTCAGGACTATAAAAAAGGTAGAGCCAATGTATTAGTTGATTCAAGAATGAATAGTTATGAGCAGCTAGACAATGCTATTGAATTACTCGAAAAAGATAAGCCTCTTATTGAAAAGTACATACTAAAAGGTGGTTGGTTTGAGCTGTATCTTTCAAATGGAATGAGTTTACACTTTGGGAGAGCAGATAAATTCCCAGCAATTGAAGTCCATCTTAATTCAAGAAGGAATGATTTACTTATATTTGAAGAGAATGAGTTATTTTATACTCGAGATTTTCGAGATAAATAAGACTTTATAACGAAGACTTTTCGCACTTACACGGCTGTTAAACCGAAAAATGTTGAAATCAAGGAAATTTAGCAAGCCCTATCAACCCATTCATGGGTATTAGGCGGGTCTGTCAGAACTTTTCGATTGTTGCGGGGAGGATGGGATTCTCACCGCAAGACCTCTGCCTCGAGTAGTTATAGGTCTTAAAGCCATTGTAGCTCAAATTTAGCCCTTGCGAAGCATCAGATCACTTGCTTCCAGTAACAAACCAACGCCCAATTTTATCAAGATCGAGTGCAATATTCTCAAACGCTTGGAACAGTTCCTGGACTTCAATTTCTGTAAAGAAACTATGAGGTAGACCTTCTTCAGGACCCGAATTTGGTGAGTATGTTCCTGGCTCAATTTCAGAATGATCTTTGAATGTTTCCCAGGTCTTACTCGCATCGAAATTTGGCAAGGTAATAAAGATTCTTCCACTCTGCACTAAACTCGAATAGATCTTATTAATTGTGCTAGCTATTTGCGCCTTTCGACCGTGATGAAGCGTTGAGACAGATAAAATAAGGTCATAGGTATTTTTAGGATAGGAGTGCCCGTACATATCAGCTACCTGAAGTTTTGCCTGTTTGGAAACAATCTTTTGCGTCATCTCAATTGAAGTTGGACTGGAATCAATTCCATCAACTCTAAATCCCTTATTTTCTAGAAAAGCGAGATACTTACCAGTACCACAACCAATATCCAAAGCTTGTTTGAGAGAAAAGTTGGTATTTTCTAGTAGTGCAATAAAGCGATGATCAACTCCTTCGCTTAGAGTAGCCCATGCATCACCACCTTGTAGATACTGCTGGTAAATTGAATCCCAGTTGCCCATAATTCTCGATCTCCTAGTGTCATTATAAGCTGTATTGGTAGAACTTACACGGCTGTTGTAACAAAAAATCTTCAAATCAAGGAAATTAAGCAAGCCCCATCAACCCATTTAGCGGTATTAGACGGGTCTACCAGAACTTTTTGATTGTTGCGGAGGTGGTGGGATTCGAACCCACGAAGCCCGAAGGCTCACGCTTTCCAAGCGTGCGCAATAGACCACTATGCGACACCTCCTGTAACACGTTGCAGTGAGTAGCTATTATAATCGGTTTGACCTTCAGGTACAAACACATTTCAAATCGCTGCTTTCCTTGTTATAATGCAGCATCTCATGGCAAAGCCAAACTTGAGAGTAATTGGAAGCGTCGCATAGTGGCCAATTGCACAAGGTTGCTAACCTTGACCGGTTCTCCGGTTCGTGGGTTCGAATCCCACCGCTTCCGCAGCTTGACTTCACAAAGATCACGATTTTCCTCAGTGCATAATAAAATCTTCAGAGTACAATAAATTTTATGAACAGAGCCGGGTTAATTACCTCTGGTATATTTTGTCTCGGAATTGCGTTGGGCTCTGCACTTGGATTTGGAGGTAGTCGGCTGATACCGGAACACCTAATTGGAATTACCAGAGTCAATGAAGGCAATTTTCAATATATTAATCCCTTGATTGAGTGTGAAAATGTATCTTTTGAAAATGCAGACAATCTAACCGGATTGAAGAAGGACGTGGTTCAATTGGAAGACAATGCGGTGGCATTAGGGCAAATTACAGAGGCTGCAATTTACTACCGCGACCTCAACAATGGACCTTGGTTTGGAATTAACAAGGATGCGACTTTTTCTCCCGCCAGCTTAGTTAAGGTTCCGGTGTTGATTGCTTTCCTCAAGAGAGCTGAGGTTCAGCCGGGTTTTCTTGCTCAGAGTATTTTAATAGAGGATGAGCCTCGGTATGCAGAGCTCAACTATCCTCCCACAAGAAAATTAGTGAAAGGAGAAAACTACAGCTATCAGGAACTACTGGAAAGAATGATTATCGATTCTGACAATGTTGCCTATGAACTTTTAGCAAATACCATTGGTCAAGATGCTATTAATGAAGTCTACCGAAACTTGGGCATCGACATTGACAGAATTTTAGACTCTGACCTGAAATATAATATTATTACAGTTCAAGAATACGCCTCATTTTTCAGAATCCTCTTTAATGCCACCTACCTTGATCATCAAAGTTCTGAAGCTGCTTTGTCAATGTTGGCAAAAACCACTTTTTCTGATGGCATATTTGCCGGGGTGGCAGCAAATACACCCGTGGCTCACAAATTTGGTGAGCGAATTTTTTCTTTCTCCGGAGTTTTTCAGCTCCACGATTGCGGCATTGTCTATAGCAACAATAAACCTTATCTGCTTTGCATCATGACTAAAGGGTATGATTTTTCGCAATTGGAAAAGTTTCTCCAGTCAGTTTCCCGCACTATTGATTCTGCCCATACCTCCAATTAGCATTCGTCTTTACGAATAATGTACAATGTGTGGACTTATGAATATCAAACGCATACTCCTTACTGGTGATGATGGCTACAATTCAGTTGGTACCAGGCTTTTAATTCATGCTCTCAAGGATAAATATGAGCTCCATATAGCAGCTACCAAGGAGCAGCAGTCATGTTCCGGCGGCAAGATGTCGGCTTCAAGCGGCGGCGAGTGGGGTACTGATGTGGTCGATGGTGTCCCTGCTTTGTGGGTCGATGGTACTCCTGTAGACGTAATGGAATGCGCTCAGGGTTACTTTAAAGAGCCTTTTGATCTGATGATTTCCGGTGTGAATTTGGGCTCCAATGTGACTACAGCTGTGGTTTCATCGGGCACTTATAGTGCTGCAGTCAGGGGGATGGGCTTGAAGATTGCGCCATTAGCTTTAATTATGAGTTGGGATACGCCCAGCGACCTGCTTTTTATCGATCACAATCACGAGAATGACATCTCAGATTACTTGGAATACCCCGGCGGCGTTCTTAGGCCGATTTTAGAACAGGCTGTCGAGGCTGATTTTTGGGGGGTAAAGGTGCTCAACATTAACCTGCCTCAGCAGGCATCCAAAAAAATCCGCTTTACAAAAATACTCAAAGACATCACCCGCTACTACAGCTATCCAATTCTGATGAACGAGAAAACCAAGCGCTATTCCTATGACCGGGAGTTGATTAAAGTACAGGAAACAAATCCGCGCTACGACGCGGCGGCCGTCACTCAGGGTTATATTTCCATCACTCCCTGCGCTTTTGATATGACTCATTTTACCACTTTTGAAAAGCTGGAAAATGAGATTCTTGACCTGAATCACGGTTAAACGTTTTAACCTCTGGAGCGGTCAATTCTCACATTTCTCTTACCTTTTACTTTCGCCCTTTTAATATAAAAAAAATGTGTTTATAATGGCGCCCCACGATAAAAAATACGGGAATTCAACAACTCCATGAACAACAAAATAATTTACCTGATACTGCCACTCATAATCCTTCTGTTGGCCATCTTTTCTTATGTCAACAGGCCAGAGGAATTAAGGCAGCAGCCAGCCGGAGAGCTGCAAGTTGAGCAGCAGCCTACTGAGGATGCCGGCCAAGATGATGCAATTCCCAGCTTAACATTTGAAGCAACTGAAGATGGCCAGACAGCCTTTGAGTTGCTTCAGGAAAATGCAGAGGTTGGCTATCAGGAGTCAAACTTGGGAATTTATGTCACTTCAATCAATGGTGTTGAAGGCGGCTCTGATTATTACTGGGCCATGTATGTAAATGGCGAGTATGGAACCATGGGTATTGCAGAAACTGAACTGCAGGCCGGCGACATAGTTGAATTTAAGTACGAGGAAATTATCTACTAGAGGAATAATGATCGATACAATCAAACTGGACACCTGGAAAAAACAATGTTTTGCCGCTTTTGGTGTTTATATTTCCAGATTTGGTTTCTTGCCGCCCAACTTTTCCCCGCTGGGAAGTTTTGGTTTTTTCGGCGGGCACCCATTGCTCTACTTTGCAACGATTGTAGTATTTGATGCTATCCGCGGCGGCTTTTATCCCGGTTTTCTATTCACTTATCTGGGTTTCCTGGGCTACTCAATCCTGGGCAAGATTGCCGCAGGCAACACCAAGCGTCAGCTGATGCTGCTGCCGGCAGCTTCACTGTTTTTTTTCTTGGCTTCAAATTTCGGAGTATGGTTGTACTGGTTCCCTCATACGCTTGAGGGTTTGATTGCCTGCTATCTGGCAGCACTGCCTTTCTACCAAAACACTTTCATGGGTGACATGGCCTTCGGCCTTAGCTTCTTTGTCTTCCAGAAGACCCGTGGCGGCAAAAAAGTTTGGAATCCAAGCGAGGAGGAGCTTAGCACAGTCCCTCTTTACGCCAGGGAAAAATAATCCCTGCTTTCCCGGAACTTTTACACTTACTAAAAATCTTGCATTAACTGTAGCGGCGGCATTGTTTTGATGCAGTCTATATGCTATGTTGAGGGCAAGTTAAAAAGTATCCGGAAAGCCTCTATGAGCAAGCAATTTTTCAGACTTTCATTGCTGGCGGCAGCATTCCTGGCAGTTTCAGGAGTAGTTTATGCGCAAAAACCGACAGCAGAAATCGAGATCCAAAAAGCGGTTCTCAGAGCAGAAAAAAGCGCTCTGATTGAACAGCGCAAAACAGAGCTTAGAACACAAAAAGCAGCTGAGCTGGAGCAGCAGCGGGAAGAGCAGCGCCTCATGAAGCAGCAAATGCTGGAAGCTGAGCAAAAAAGGCTTCAGAATATGAAGGAAGATCAGCAAAAAGCTGAGATGGTTAAGCTTCAGAAACAAGAGGAGGCTCAGAAGAGAGCCATTCTCAACCGTGAGGCCGCCATCAAACGCCATGCCAACCTGCTAGCTGAGAAATTTTTGCAATATGAATTCCGGCTGAAAAGAATGATGGCAAAAATTAAAGAGCGGGCAGATTTTTACACCAATCAAGGCTTAGATGTGGGCGAGACTTATTTGGCTTTGACCGCTGCAGAAGCTGAGTTGGAAGTTGCCAAGAATGCCACGGCAGACGCCGTGACGATCCTGTCTGAGATGGACGTGACTGAACCTAAAAATCTAGGTGCAGCCCTGCAGGAGGTCAAAGTGGCAGTCAAGGAAGCACGTCAAGCTTATGCCCAGGTTCTTCAGTCCCTTAGATTGGCATTCACTACCATGATGTCCTCAATTGAGGCGCTGGAAGAAGGTGAGTTAGTAGAAGAGGCGGAATAAATCCGTTAAGGAGAAATTATGAATCGAACAAATCTCATTCTCGGACTAATCTTGATAGCCTCAGCTCTAGTGCTGTTTTATTTCTTGTCGGCACCAGGAGCGAACGACAATATGGGCAGGTGGTTTGGCGGAGAGCGCTTAGAAACCCAATCAGATGTGCCGCTTTTCCCTAATCAGCCGGAGATCTCAGATGATAGCAGTCCGGAAGTAATCAGTGATGAATTGGATGCTTTGGAAGTCCCCTCAGAGAGCGAATTTTTTGACGCAGATGAGCTAGTGCTTGAATAATTAAGTGCTTGAATAAAGGAAGCAACATTGGAGCGCTAGAGGCAGCCTAGGCTTACTGCTTAGGTTTGCCTCGGCGCTTCTTGATTTTCTTGAGGGAATACATTAGCCGTTCGTCCAAGTCGATATTTTTAATCCGGGCAAAGCGCAAAATCACCAACAAAATATCCCCGAGTTCTTGCTCGTAGGTTTCGTCCTGCTGGGCAGCGATGTTTGATTTTTTCCGGCCGTGTTCAGCCAGGTAAGCGCGGGCCATTTCTCCGACTTCTTCCACCAAGGAAAGAATTAGGATGGAACCAAATTCCTCGGTGTAACGCTGATTGCCGTCAATTTCGCTCAGTTCGTTGAAATATTTGGCAAAAGGCGTATCAAACCAGTCTTGAGATGCTTTTTTCTTGACTGACGGTGTTTTATTAGCTGAAGCGGCGGGTTTAGCAGGTTTTGCTTTCTTGTTTTTTGTCATAATTGGCTTCATTATAGCTTATAAGCAAAAAAGCCCCGTAGTGGTCTGGAAACCACTTTCCCACTACAGATCTACTTTGATACGGTATAAAATCAAATTATGTCTCAAATCCGCGAGGTCAAGGAAGCTTCCGACATTGTCGAGTTGATAGGCAGCCGTATCGATCTGCAGCGCTCTGGCAGCTACTTCAAAGGCCTTTGTCCGTTTCATAATGAAAGTTCCCCATCATTTTTTGTCAGCGAACAGATGCAGCGCTACAAGTGCTTTGGTTGCGGTGCTACCGGGGACGTGTTTACCTTCTTGGAAGAGTATGAAGGTATGGCTTTTTATGAAGCCCTGCAGCACTTAGCCGAAAAAGCCGGCATCACGCTTAAAGAGTTTACTCGCACCGAAAAAGACGTGCTAAGGGATAAGCTGCTTGAGGCACTTAACCTGGCAAAAGAGTATTACCACTATATTTTGACTAAGCATGACGCCGGCAGCAAAGCCCGCGATTACCTCAAGAACCGTGGAGTGAATAATGAATCCATTAGGCTTTTTCAATTGGGCTATGCTATGGATTCCTGGGATGGGTTGATTTCTTATCTCCACAAGAAAAAAAAGTACCGCTTGGATTTGTTGGAGCAGGCAGGTTTGGTGGCCAAAAACCGCCAGGGCCGCTATTATGACCGCTTCCGCGGCCGGGTAATATTTCCGCTTACTAACCACAGGGGCCAAGTGGTTGGCTTCTCCGGCCGGCTTTTGGATAAAGATGCCAAAGAGGCCAAGTACATTAATTCCCCGGAAACCATGCTCTATCACAAGAGTGAGCTGCTGTTTGGCTACAGCCAGCTTTATCAGCATATCCGTGAAGCTAGGCGGGTGGTAGTGGTTGAAGGCGAGTTTGACGTGATTACTTCCCAGCAGGCGCATTTGAATAATATTGTCGCTATTAAAGGCTCGGCTTTGACTGAGGAGCATGCCAAACTCCTGGCTAGGACAGTTGATACGGTCTTGCTGTCTCTGGATACTGACCAAGCTGGCATTGAGGCCACCCGTAAAGCTATTAGAGTCCTTAAAGGCACAGATTTAGAGTTAAGAGTGATCCAGATACCTTCCGGCAAGGACCCGGATGAGCTGATCCGCGAGAATCCAAAATCCTGGAGGGAAGCAGTGAAAAAATCTGTAACAGCTCCTGGCTTTTTAATAGCTGTGGCTCTTTCCCGTCATGACCCGGATACCTCAGAGGGCAAGCGAGGGATTATGCAGGAGATGGCACCGGTTTTGGCCGACATCACCCACGCCGTCGAGCTTGAACACTACCTCAGGGAGCTCTCAGCGGTTTTGAATGTCAAACCGGAGGCAATCCGTGAGGATGTGCTGGCTTACAAGAAAAAAGAGAGGCTGGGCATCCCCAAAGTTGATCCTGTCCGATCAGCTGCAGAGCCGGAAGGAACAAAACCCGGCCGGTGGCAGATAACCAAGACTCGTCGCCAGGCTATGGAAGAGTACCTGCTTTTCTTGATGCTGCAAATGAAGCCTAAAGACCTCCACGCCAAAGCAGTCAAGCTTCAGGAAATTGAACTGACTATCCCTGGAGCTACTCAACTGGTCCGAGCCCTGGCAGAAAAAGGCGAGGCAATTGCTATTGAGAACGTAGGTAAGAGCCTGCCCGACGACCTGCAGGAGCTGTTGTTTGATTTGCTGACTCACGAAAAGTACTTTTCAGGTAGCGAAAGTAGTTTGGATGCAGAAAAGGAGTGGCAACAAACCCTCAGGGAAATCATGGTTGAAAGCACCAGGGAAAAAATTACCGCCATCACTGATGAACTGTCCGCTTTAGATAAAAAGCTTAATAAAACTGCTGAAGAAAAAAACAGGCAAAACCACCTGCTTAAGAAAATTGTTGAGCTAAACCGGGCTGTCCGGTAGGTTGTGGCAAAATGGTAGCTGATGCAGTTTTAAAGCTCTGGTAAACTGGTAAAGCCGGCAAGCCAGCCGAGCTATTGACCGCTTCCCCAGGAGCAAATTTTCGCTTGACAATATACCCCAGGGGGGTATAGGATATTTCCAATGACAGAGAATATACAGGCCACAGACTCAGACAAGATTCTGACTCAGCTCAAGCGCATCAGCGGGCAGCTCGACGGAGTTATCCGCATGTATGAAGATGAGAGGGTCTGTGTTGATATTGTCCACCAAATAGCCGCAGTCCGCAGTTCGCTGGGGCGTGTAGCCAGGGACCTTCTCACAGATGAGGCTTCCCGTTGCACCCATGAAAGAAAGGCTGAAGAACTGGATGCAGTCCTCAAGGAGCTCTTTAGGTATTAGTACCTCTTGCAGCCGCAGCGGCATCAAGCAGTTTGTTATTTCGGACTGCAAAAAGTGGGCATAATTTTAGTAAAATTAATTTAAAGGGGCCAAGGCCCCGAAGGAGAAATATGACAGCAGATCAAAAAGATCCCGTACTTCACCTCACTAGTGAAGATTTTGACAAAGTATTGGCAGATGCCGGCGACAAACCAGTGATGGTAGATTTCTATGCCGACTGGTGCGGCCCCTGCCGGATGGCAGCGCCCGTCATTCATGATTTGGCAGAACGCTATGAAGGCAAAGCAGTTATTGCAAAAGTCGATGTCGACAGCGAGGGTCCGTTGGCCCAAAAATACGGCGTGATGAGCATTCCGACAGTCATGGTCTTCAAAAACAAAGAAAAAGTTGGCTCTCAGATCGGTTTTGCCGGTGAGCAGGGCTATGTTTCCCTGATTGAACAGGCAATGGAGTAACAGGCTATGGAAAAACGCAAAATTGCAATTATCGGCTCCGGCCCGGCTGGTTATACTGCGGCACTCTACACTTCCCGTGCGCAGTTGGAACCTATTCTTTTTGCCGGCTTCACTGCCGGTGGCCAATTAATGCTGACCTCAGAAGTAGAAAACTTTCCCGGTTTCCCGGAAGGTATCCGCGGCCCCGAGCTGATGGACAGCTTCCGCAAACAGGCAGAGCGCTTCGGCACAACTGTTCAGGATGTTTTTGTCACAGCTGTCGATTTTTCTTCTCGGCCGTTTAAGCTTTGGACGGATTTTCCTGACGGTGTCACTCCGGATGTCTTTGCTAAAGCCACTCCCGAACAGATGCAACAGTTTAGGGAAGAAATCCGTGCTAAGGTACCGGCTGCAGAGGCTGATGCGGTGATTATTGCCACTGGCGCTTCTTCAATCATGCTGGGCGTCCCCGGAGAGGATGAGTTTATGGGCCGTGGGGTAAGTACCTGCGCGGTTTGTGATGCGGCCTTTTATCGAGGCAAAACTACTTTTGTAGTTGGTGGCGGCGACAGTGCGATGGAAGACACCTTGGCATTGGCTAAGTTTGCAGACAGCGTGACGGTTTTGCACCGCCGGGATGCCTTTAGAGCCAGTAAAATTATGCAGGAACGGGTTTTAAATAATCCTAAGGTCAAAGTGATGTGGAATACCAGTCTTCAGGAGGTAATTGGTTCAGACATGGTTGAAAAAATAAGGATCAAAGAGAACGGAGTAGATAAAGAGCTGCCCGCCGAGGGCGTTTTTGTAGCCATTGGCCACACGCCGATGACAAAAATCTTTGCCGGTGAGGTCGAGCTTGATTCCCACGGGTACGTTGTGACCCGTCAGAGTGCAACAGAAGCAGGAGTAGTGGCTGCCCAGCAAGCTTTGGGTGAAACCGGCTTGGTGCAATTTCCTAGCATGACTTCTGTTGATGGGGTTTTTGCTGCCGGCGACGGCGTGGACGTCCGTTATAAGCAAGCTATCACGGCTGCTGGACAAGGCACTAGTGCTGCATTGGACGCAGAGCGCTGGCTGGAACAACAGGAATAATCCCTTGGTTTGATGTTTTCACAGGTTTTTCCCTGGTGAAAAGCCTGTGAAAACAGTATGAAAAGTGCCGGTGAGTATTTTATAAGTGCTCAAACGTTTTAAAAAGCACTCAAAAGAGTTAAAAAAAGTGCGAGCAAGTTATTTTTAGAAAAAGGAATGAATGCAAAACCCTCATGAGAATGCTATTGCCCAATTAGACAAAGTGGCCGAGCTGCTTAGGCCTCAATACAATGAAAACGAACGTTTCACAGCAGCCGTCGAGCAGTTAAAAACTCCGGCCGCTTTTCATGAGAATGTACTGGAGATAACCATGGATGATGGTTCCACCAGAAAATTTACTGCTTTCCGCTCTCAGCATAACAATGCCCGCGGCCCCTACAAAGGTGGTATCCGCTATCACCAAAATGTTTCTGCAGAAGAAGTTATAGCCCTGTCAACTTGGATGACTTGGAAGTGTGCAGTTACCGGCATCCCATATGGCGGGGGCAAGGGTGGCATAATAGTTGATCCTTCTGAGCTGAGCGAAGCTGAGCTGCAGCGCCTGACCCGGGCCTATGCTCGTTTTGCAGCTCCGTTTATCGGCGCTTGGGTTGATGTGCCGGCACCGGATGTAAACACCAACGGCCAGATTATGGCTTGGATGATAGATGAATATGAGCAGTTTTTAAGTGAACAGGCTGGAGAAGTCGGTATTCAGGAAAATCCGGTAGCAGCCTTTACTGGAAAACCTCTGGGTTTGGGCGGTTCTGAAGGTCGTGATGAAGCAACAGGTTTGGGCGGTTATTTTGTGTTGGAAGAGGTTTTTGAAAAGCTAAAGGGCAAGTACGAATGGCAGCGCAAGAGTGATGTGAGGATAGCGGTTCAAGGTTTTGGAAATGTAGGATACTGGTTTGCCAAACATGCTTATGATGCCGGCTTCCAAGTAGTGGCGGTTTCTGACTCACGAGGGGCAATTTTGGTAGATGGCTCCATCCATCCGGAAAAAGTTTTGGAATGCAAAAAATCCAAAGGCGAGTTGGCGGAGTGCCTCTGCACTGAGGATGGCTGCAGTATTGACCACGGCCGGACAATTACCAATGAGGAGTTGTTGGAGCTGGATGTTGATATCTTGGTCCCGGCTGCTTTGGAGAATGTAATAAATGCAGAAAATGCAGCTCAGGTTAAAGCCAAGGTAGTCCTGGAAATGGCCAACGGTCCGACCACCCCGGAGGCCGACCAAATTCTCAAAGATAAAGGCATCTTGTTGATTCCCGATGTCCTGGCTAATGCCGGCGGTGTAACTGTTTCTTACTTTGAATGGGCGCAGAATCTGCATGGCTACTATTGGAGTCGTGATGAGGTAGTGGAAAAACTCAAGCCGCTGATGGTGGCTGCTTTTGCTGATATGTGGCAGCAGATGGAAACCAACTCAGTCGATGGTCGGATGGCGGCTTATATGAGTGCCGTTAAAAAAGTTATCGACGCCATGATGCTGCGTGGCAGGGTTTAAACAGTGCAGTGCTTTAAACATCTGTGGGATTAGATTGTATTATAGTTGTATCTATGCCCCAGCTCTGTAAGCATTGGCTTAATTGAAACCTGGAGAAAATTAACCGGCAGAAAGTTGTAATAATTTAAATAAAGGACTAATGACTTCAATTATCGAGGGTACCCCAGTTCCCGAGCCTGCTTATGAAAATGTTGTTTTTATGGAAGGAATCAGTCCGGAGACTACAGCACTGATTGAAAAGATTTTTCAGTCAGAGGAAGCGGAGCGACTTAAAAGCCTGACGGAAAATAATCCTTGGCACGATAAGGAAAATGTTTTCGACCATATCCACAGCGTATTCTTTAATTATCAGGAGCTGCTGAGCCTCAATTTTGTTAAAAGTTCTGCGCTTAGGGAGCAATATCAGGCATATTTGGATACTATCCCTGATCCAGATGGCACTAAAACCTACCGCGAACTAGCTTTGATTGCCTGTTCACTGCATGATATCGGCAAAGGAGAGATCCGTCCGGATGATGATGAGCTTGCCCCAGGACAAACTTTTTTGATTACCAAAGATGATGGCACCACCATGGGGCGCGGCCATGAGCATGCTAGTGCTTTGGCAGTGCCTCGGATGTTGGAGGGCAGCGACCTTACTCAGGCTGAAAAAGATATCGTCCAATATTTGGTTGAGCACCATGACATGTATAGTTTGAACTTTAGGAATGAAAATTTTTCTTCCAAAGAAGCCCGCGACCCCGCCGGAGATGCTGAAATATTAAAGAACCATGACAATTTTTCCCTGCTGTTGGTGCTTCATATTGTGGCCGATGAGTATGGCGCTGAAGTAGTCCGGGAGTGGGAAGAGTATCTGCTTTCCGAGGTGTTACCTGAATATTCATTGATATAAAGGCAAAAATATATTAGCTGCTTAGTTAGTGGCTTGATATTTTAATGCTCGACTTTCTTGACAAATATTTGTATAATTATACAGTTCTGCAAGAGTTCAGAATGATAAGAGTAAATTGCCCACCTATTAAGTAACTTGCCCAGCTGCTTTTAGAAGCAGCTTATAAATATTCGAACCATTATGGCTAAAAAATCCACCGAAGAATCCAAGACCAAGAAAACTGCCAAGGCAAATAAGGCAGCAAAGCCAGAAAAGACAGTAAAAGCCGCGGCCGCCAAGACTGCCAAGCCGGCTGCAAAGAAAGCTGCCAAGGAAGCCAAAGCAGCAAAACCTGCCAAACAGGCTCAAGAAGACAAAGCTGCAAAAAAGGCCAAAGGTCCGGCTCAAACCCCTAAAGCTATCAAAGAAATTAAGCCTCCCAAGGCAGTTAAGTCCAGCGGCAAAATTCCTGCTACCCTCAAAAACGACATTAATAAGCTTTTTAAACAAGGCCAGCAGCAGGGTTATGTCACTCAGGACGATATTCTGGAAATGTTTGTTGAGCCTGAGCGCTATGTTGAGGAGCTTGATGACCTTTATGACCGCTTAATTGCCAAAGGTGTTGATATTTTTGAGTCAACTGCCAAAGATGAGGAAGAAGAAGAGGAAGTAGCGGATGGTTTGGCTGAGGAGCTTGACCGCCTAACTTCTCTCGGCAAGAAAAGCGTAGCTGACCCGGTCCGGATGTACCTGAAGGAGATCGGCCGGATTCCCCTGCTTACCCGTGAAGAAGAAATTCGACTGGCACAGCAGGTCGAGGCCGGTTCACCTGAGGCAAAGCAGCAGCTGATCGACGCCAACCTCCGCCTAGTTGTTTCGATTGCCAAGAAATACATTGGCCGCGGCATGACTTTCCTCGACCTAATCCAGGAAGGCAACAAAGGTCTGATCCGGGCTGTTGAGAAATTTGACTGGACCAAAGGCTTTAAGTTTTCTACTTATGCCACTTGGTGGATTCGCCAGGCTATTACCCGGTCAATTGCTGACCAAGCCAGGACCATCCGCATCCCCGTCCACATGGTTGAAACAATCAACAAACTAATGCGCACCAGCCGCCGGCTAATGCAGGAGCTTGGCCGCGAGCCGACACCTGAAGAAATCGGTGAAGCCATGGAAATGGACCCCGAGAAGGTTAAGGAAATTTTCAAGATTGCCCAGAATACTACTTCCCTGGAGGCGCCGGTGGGCGAGGGCGATGATGACAGCACCCTTGGCGACTTTATTTCTGATGACCGCCAGCAGTCCCCTTATGATGCCACCAGCCAGCAGATGCTGCGCGAAAATGTTGAGGAAGTTTTAGAGGCTTTGTCTGACCGTGAGGCTAAAGTTTTGAAAATGCGCTTCGGCCTGGCCGGCAACAAGATGATGACTCTAGAGGAAGTGGGCAAACAGTTTGGCGTGACCCGGGAGCGGATCCGGCAGATAGAGGCCAAAGCTTTGAGGAAGCTCAAACACCCGAGCCGGCGCAAAAAGCTCCAGGATTTTTTGGAGTAGTTTTTAAGAGGTTGAGAAACGGTTTTTTTCTGAGGCTAGCGTGGCAAAGCCAGGCAATTGTGTTAGAATATAGTTCGTCTGCAGTCGAGTGGCGGTTGCTGGTTGTTCCGCTTTATGCGGAACCGGTGAGGAGCCGCCCGGCACTCGGCGGCGGCGATGAATGGCTGGTCAAACACTTTGAAAGTGTAAAAATCAGCCTGAGTTTAACAAGTTAAGACGATCCCCGGTAGCTCAATGGCAGAGCGTCCGGCTGTGAATACACTGGTTCTACTTGGTTGGAGTTGTATTAATTACATTTTGCACATGACCGAGAAAAGAACATATTCCGACCGGCGTGAATATCTAATACAGGCTGTCAAAAAAAAAGACGGAATGCATTAAGGCAAAAAGCGATCGAATACGGAGGAGAAAAATGTCAGACTTGCGGCTATGACCGCGAGATGACAGCCCTGGAGTTTCATCATTTAGAGGAAACTCAGAAAGATTTTGGCTTATCTCAGCGTGGTTTGACCAGATCCTGGTCTAGAATCAAAGCTGAAATAAACAAGTGTATCCTCGTATGTGCAAATTGCCACAGAGAAATTCATGCTGGGAAAACGCAGCCCCTGCAGGAAACTGTAGGGTGAATATTGGGTGAATTGCGGGAAGCCTTCTTTCCAGAAATGGAAATGGTAATCCGCAGCCAAGTCTCCACTGCGGTGGAGAAAGGTTCAGAGACTAGGTGAGTACACCATTTAGCGCCCAACACCTAAAGCCAGTATTGGTATGGTGAAGAGATAGTCCACGCCGTATGGAAACATATGGATTCAGTGTAACCGGCAGGTTGGAGGTTCGAATCCTCCCCGGGGAGCTTAGTGCTTAAACCTATAACTAACTTGCAGTTAATTAGTTCTTGGATTAAGTCAGAGTGTTCTACTCTTTTAATTTCCTTATTGTCAGCCGTGATTTTCTTGAAGAAGAACCGCAGATATTGGCGTTTTAACTCGGTTGGTGCCTCGGCGTAAGAAGCTGGAATATCTAGGGTCAACTTGAGGACTTCTTCCAGTAGATCAAAGTCAAAATTACCAGACTTTTCGATCCTGGTTATGTCCATGTTGATAGTGTTAATCTCACTGTCCAACTCGGCTTTCTTCTCGGCAAAATCATCTTGATCTATCACTTTATTTACGAGGTAATTTAGTAACT
>CAYVXV010000012.1:0-16515 GCA_964455555.1 uncultured Pseudomonadales bacterium
GCTTCTTTTTTTTTGTTTTCTCTAGCTCTAGAGTTACTACACCTAATATTTTCTTCAAATCCTCATTTTCCTTGAGTACTCGTTTATATTCCCGGTAGTTTACCTGCTCGGTCACCTGACCTCGCAGCCAGTTATATATTGTCTTGTCACTGACGCCATATTGTTTTGAAAGCTCTACCACTTTCTGACCTGCTTTTACTTTTGCCAATATCTCGGCCTTTACCTCACCTGCAATCCCTGCCATTTTTACCCCCTCTCAATTACGGTATTCTACTTAGAATCTGTGTAAACTATAAGGGGAGCAGGTCAGGTTGACAGTATTTGGAATATATTCTAAATTACGAATGTATATTAGGTGATTTGGTTCTTTCTGAATATGAATTTATTAGTAATTTTTTTCACAGGTTTAACTACGGGAGGCATCTCCTGTTTGGCAATGCAAGGGGGATTGTTGGCAAGTGTGATTGCCAATCAGAAGGAAGATGAGCGGGAAGGGCTTGAGTCTGACAAGTTGGCAGTTAAGGCCAAGAGAAAAGCTTTGTATCTTAGAAAGCTGGCAAAAAACCGCCTGTCCCCATCATCTTTTGACGAACTGGACTGGATGCCGGTACTGATGTTTTTGGCAGCCAAGTTGGTTTCCCACACTATTTTAGGCTTTTTATTAGGGGCGCTTGGTTCCGTCATTACCTTAAGCCTCGGAATGAGATTGGCGTTTCAAGTTTTCACTGCTTTGTTTATGCTCGGAACAGCCTTGAATCTATTAGACGTTCATCCGGTCTTCAGGCGTATGGCAATTCAGCCCCCAAAATTTATGCAGCGGATGGTGCGTGACACCACTAAGAGTAGGGCCCTATTTGCCCCAGCTCTATTGGGTTTTTTGACTATTTTTATTCCTTGCGGAGTGACTCAGGCTATGGAAGTCTTGGCTATTAATAGTGGAAATCCCGTTTACGGAGCCCTGATAATGTTTGCCTTTGTCCTGGGTACAAGCCCTTTGTTTGCGCTTTTGGGAGTTGCCACAGCAAAGATGTCTGAAGCCTGGAATGCAAAGTTTACAAAGATTGCCGCTTACACCTTGGTCGCAATGGCTATTTATAGCGTCAACGGAGTGTTGTTAGTTTCAGGTTCTCCCGTAACGCTGAACAGAATGATTAGTCCGGTAACCTATTTCTTTTCTGAGGAAAGGTTTGCCGATGGCTACATAACTGCGCAGAGGAATGGAGTGCAAACAGTGAGCATTAACATCCTCAATAATGGCTACAACCCCCGATATGTAAAAGTTAAATCAGGAGTGCCGGTGGAACTAACGCTTAACAGTAATGAGGTTTATTCGTGCGCTTTAGCCTTTGTGTTCCGTGAGTTTGGCATCAATACTTTTTTGAAGTCTACGGATACACAGACTTTTACATTCACGCCAACCAGAAAAGGTAAATTTACTTATACTTGTTCAATGGGAATGTATTCTGGCACTATGGAAGTTATTTAGGAGGCCATTATGTTTAATATTTTTAAAAAGAAACCGGTGGAGGGTGAGAAAGCAGTTTTTAAAATTGATGGAATGCACTGTTCCAGTTGCAGCATGAATATTTCTGGAGCGTTGGAAGACACTCATGGTGTAGTTGAGGCAAATGTAAGCTATGCTCAGTCAGAGGCAGTGGTTTCTTATGATCCCGGCCAAGTGTCTGTTGAAAAACTGCAAGAAATTATTGAAACTACTGGTTATAAAGCAAAGTTAAGCCAATAGGTGTTTGCTCATAATGACATTCAGGGAAAAAATTTATCAGCTTGCTAAAAATATTCCTAAAGGCAAAGTAGCCACCTACAAACAATTGGCCGAGCTGGCCGGCAGCCCAAAAGCTGCAAGGGCTGTTGGCATGTGTATGAAAACCAACCCCCACGCTCCTGTTATTCCTTGCCACCGTGTAGTAGCAGTAGATGGCAGCCTAACCGGCTATTCAGCTGGTGATGGATTAAGCACAAAGAAAGTTCTGCTGCAAAATGAAGGAGTTAAATTCCGGGGTGAAAAGGTGGATTTGACTAAGTCGCAGTGGATTGATGGTTGCTAGAGTATTGGCTAGTTTCTGCTAAGCCGCCGCCTTTCAAGAATTTCTTACAATATTTTATTTATCTTCTGAACAATAAATATTATTTTCACAGTTATTAGTAGTGTGTTCCCCGGAGGGGCATTTAATGGATGATGGAAAAATTCTGGTTGTGATGGCGCACCCAGATGATGAATCCTTTGGTCCCGGAGGAACAATTGCCAAATTTGCTAAAAGACATGAGGTTCAGTTGATTTGTGTGACAGATGGCAATGATCCCAGAAAAAACGGCCGTCTTTCAGATCAGAGATCACAGGAACTGAAGCTTTCGGCGGCAGTTCTTGGGATATCCGGTGTGCATGAGCTCAACTATCCAGATGGAGCGCTCTGTAATGGTTTGTATCATGAGTTGGCTGCAAAAATAAAGACTATTGTTGATCGGGTAAAGCCGTTCCGACTCATCACGTTCGAGCCACGTGGTGTTTCCGGTCATCTCGATCACACCGCGGTTTCTTTGATTACAACCTATGTATATGAGCATTCCCCGGAGATATCAGAGCTTTGGTATTATTGCGAAGCAAAAGAGGTGACAGATCAGGTGAAAAATTATTTCATCTATTTTCCGGATGGCTTTCGGAAGGATCAAGTAGACACAGTAATTAGTGTCAACAAGGAGTGGAATACCAAAGTTGAAGCTATGAGGCAGCATCAATCGCAAATGCAGGATGTAGAAACAATATTAACTTTAAAAGAAGGGCTGCCCAAGGAGGAATATTTCTTGGTCAAAAATCGCTAGTCACGTAGAAAGGAAAATAAAGTGTCGTTTAGTAGGTACCTGAAAGTAATTTTGGCTATTCTTGTCGTGTTTTTAGGCACTTTTGCTCTGTATCAGTTGTTTAGAGGGCTGGCAGGAAGTTACTTTTCAGGAAGCTCCAGCACCAACCAGTCAGAGTTAGAGGATTTCAGGAAGCGCCAATATTTTAATGGGTAGATTGTGAAAAAGTACCTTGGGGGGTCTTTTGCCTGATTGGCGAAGGATTTATATTTTGGTACTCTGTCAAATTTTTAGCGCCTCTAAAAACAAACGACAAGATTATATCCTCCGTTAAGCTGTGGAGATGGAATGGGATGGTAGGGGCGCCGTATTCCAAATGAAGCATATACGCTTTTCTGGTTTCTCCTTCTACAAATGAGGGCACGTTGAATGGCATCATTTTTCCGTCTAGGAACTTAGTCCGGGCAGATGCCTCACCGCCGTATGGTTTAAAGTACCTGCCTTTTTCATCAATGCAGTAAAGCATGCCGCCGGGAGATTCAATCGTGCCTCCGGCTGCAATTCTGGATACACCGATGCCGGAAGCTCCGAGGCTCAGAGTAGTGGCAATATGATCACTGGCGCCACCTTCAACTATTACAGGAATAGATACCTTTCCCCGCATTTCCCAAAGCAGGATTGGCCAGTCTATGACAGAGCCGCTCCTGACACCAGTAATACACCGGCCGCCTCCCCCAATTCCGATGTAAAGGCCGTCTGCACCAGCCTCCTCCAGTTGGAGAGCTTGCTCTGTGTCTACAACCTGGCCTACGAACAGTTCAATATCCTGCCCAAATTGCTTTCTCATTGCCCGAACTGTATGTAGCGGCCCTAAACCTGGCTCAGGAGAATAGATGCGGAAAGCTCTGACTCCGGCCTGATAAAGGGCTTTTGCCCTAACTAATGCTTTGTCCGGGGTGGCGTCGATTACACCTAGCAGGTTGTGCTGCCATTGGTTGAGCAGGAACTCGCGCTCGGCTTTAGGTTTGCCTTGCAGCACCTCGCTTTCTTTGAGGGCGTTCATTACTTCAAGCACAAGGTCGCTTTGCCGTTTGATATCGGAGAATGGGCCGTTGCGAGGCACTCCAACCAGGGAGTGGCATTGTGCCATAGTAGAGATGGCGTAAACGCTGCCATAGACATCGGGCATTGCTGAGCCAACCAGCAGAGAACGGGCATATTTGCCGAGCCTTACAAAGGGACTGTATTTAAAGCGGTCAGTTCTGGAAATCCGTTCCCCTTGAGAGCCTACTACCCGCACGCCTAGATCGGAAATAGACGCTGCGGTGCCGTTTGCCATTAACCTCTCCATAACTTTGCTGGAAGAAGCCTTTGGTGCGCTGAATGGTTTCGCTTGGATTTTTTTTAATTCTGCAACCCTCTCAGGATGGTTGAGAATTTCTAGAAAGTATTGCCGGACACGGAGGATTTCCAACATCTTTTCAGGAGGGATCATGCCTTTTTGTACATGTGTCAAATCATCAAAAGGTGTTAGGAGCATCCCTTGGCTGGGGTAGGCTTCAATGCTCTCTCGGCTTTCAATATACCAATATTTCAAGCATTCTGCGGTGTTTTTTTCAAGGCTGGCAAGCTTAGATTTAATGTAGGGCTCCCAGAGCTCTTTGTCTCGGAAAGTTTTAAAAGGGGGTATTTTTAGGGTTTTCACATCAGCAGTGTATCAGCAAAACACTGATTGCTTCAAGTGCGCTCATTATAGCTGGAATTATAAGCCTAAACCCAATATTATAGGTTGCATATTGACTAGAAAATAAAAGAATATAAAATATTCCTTTTGTGCTAAGTTTGCATTTGGGGAGTTGCCAGGCATCGGCATGTTGGTTCTTGGTGACTTCCTGCTGCTTCTCCCACTGCGGGAGAAAAAACCTAGAGCGGGAAGAGGAGGTAAGATGTTGGTTCTGGCTGTGTTGATTTGTCTAGCTGGATGCGTTGGAATGAATGTTGGGGCGATTGCCACAGAAAAAAAGTGGCAACTACCCAAGCGATGGAACCTGTTTTCTGTCGCATTGGCGGTGATTGGCGGCATTGCTATGTCGCTGATCTATGTTCCCTAGGGGGCCTGAAAAGGCCCCCTTTTCTTATATGTTTTGTGCGTATTTATATAGGCATTACCCTTTTTTACCCATTTTCTTATCGTTTTTCTATATTCTCAGCTTAAATGACTGATCCGCAACCAGCTAAGCCCACCGACGACAAACGCTGGAGGATTGACCTGCAATTCTTGGAGCAGGGTGATATTTATTTCTTTTATAAACCCCGAAAGGGTATAGATGAGGTGAAAAGCTTGGATGATGTCGGCAGGTTTTATTTTGTCTTACAACCGGATGGTGACCAACCGCCCCGCTACATTTTAATGGGGGCCAAACAAATGCCTAGGATTTCCAACGGTGGCAAAACTTCATGGGGAAAATTGCAGAAGGTGGGTGGGCGCGGTTTTGAGATTTCTAAACCCGGCAAGCAGCGAAAAGATGCTGCCAGAGCGGCAGGAGAGGGATTATATGCTCTTGTCAAACATGGCGACCATACTCATTTTGTCTATATCCTTGAGTTGCCTGAGCGGCGGGGAGAAGTACAGCAAAGCTTAGAGCTTTATCGCGAAGGGAATTACCTAATTGCTGTGAAACCAAGTCCTACACTGTCAAAGAACCAGCTGACACAAATGGGGGTTGGTGACACAGAAAAATTTGAAGCTCTGGAGCAGCCAGCTGTTCTAGATTACGAAGGAGTGGAAATATTGCTGACCGGTATTACCAGTGAGGTTGGGCGGCTGGGAATTGCCGTGGATAAAGACAAAGAAACAGTTGAAACAGCCGATATATTTAACCAACTGAAACTTAGCCGAGAAAGGCATCCGATCGAACCAATGATTACCGGTAACTGGCGCTGACTCTTTTTGGGAGCAGTTTGACCACCTCCTTCAAGGAATCACCGGCTACGCTTGTGGATTTGGCTTCCATAAAATGAACAAAGTGAAGGTTCAAAATTGGAGTGGAAATTTCTAGGTAAAATTCCAGTGTTATCGCTTCAATAAATGTTGCTGTAGCTAAAAATTAGTAGCCTGACCCAACATTCTATGAAATTATGGTCAGCATGCCCTGTTGGTTGGCTTTTATCTCGTGTGTTGAATATTAGTAGTGTAGATTGCTTTGTTATTGCCTATTCTTCATCTATTTTCTTTTCTTGCTAAGTATGTTGTCGAAAGTATTTTGAAAGCCATAATAATGGCCTGAATCAAATGCCCAGAGCAGGGCAAAAACAAGGATGTAAATTATGTGTTCACTCACCAGCCCGTGTTCCGGGGGAAAGCTAGACAAGTAATAGAGCATCATCATCAAGCTTCCCGACAAGGCCCCGAGCCATACAAACACACCCAGGATCAACGAAAGGCCAATGGCAATTTCACCGTAAACCACTAAGAAATCGACGATAGGATTCCCCGATAGGGCTTGAAACAAATCAGTTAAGGGACCTTTAGTGGCAAAGTTAAGGTAGCCTGCTGCAGTGAAATCCCCCAGAAGCTTGGTTAAACCTGAATAAAGAAACAGGAACCCAAGGGCTGTTCGGATAAGAGCTAAAAGTTGTTGTTGCCGAGCAGTGAGGCTTTCTGCTTTCATTTTTGTTGATCTTTCTGGCTTACCTAGTACTTGAGTTAAATTGTTTCGCTTGACAAATTTTAGCACATATTCTAAATTACGAATATGTACAAACAGATTTTTGAACTTCATTCCGATCTACTTAAGGCTCTGGCACACCCTCGGCGCCTAGAAATTATTCACCTCCTTCGGGAGCATGAAATGTGTGTCAGCGACATTCATCTGATGCTAGATCTGCCTCAGTCGAATATTAGTCAGCACTTAATGATACTAAGGAATTCTGGTGTTGTGAGTACAAGGCGCGAGGGAAAGCAAATTTATTACATGCTGACTCATCCCAACTTTATTCAAGCGAGTGACTTAGTCCGTGAAATCTTGATTGAGAAATATCAGGATTCCAGCTTAGCTGATGAGTTAACTTATAAAATGAAAGACCTAGTCCCTCTAGTGCATGATCCTATTTGCAACATGAGGCTTTCACCAAAAACTGCAGCATATAGCCATAAACACCAAAAGAAACTGTACTATTTTTGCGCGAGTGGATGCCTAAAAAAATTTAAGGAGGAGCCAGAAGCCTATGTCAGAAAATAAGCAGCAACGAATCAGTTTTCATATTACAGGCATGCACTGTGCTAGTTGTGCTGCAAATCTTACACGGGCGCTTGGCCACACCAAAGGTGTGGGCGAGGCTGCAGTCAATTATGCCAATGAACAAGCCACTGTGTTGTATGACCCGAGATCAGTTTCGACTAGCCTAATAGAAGAGACAGTCTCGTCCTTGGGTTACACTGCTCACATCGGAGTGGAGGATGGGTCTGATCTTGCTGACACAGAGCGGGACAAAGAGCTGCAAGACCTCAAGAAAAAACTGGGCGTTGGCGGCTTTTTAGCAATATTGTTGGTCATCGGCAGTATGATACCCAACGCTCCAATTGCACTACAGAGTCCTTTGGTGCAGTTCTTTTTAGCCTTGCCGGTGCAGTTTTGGGCTGGCAAGCGTTTTTACCACGGTGCATTTTCTGCTCTGAAGAACCGGACGGCCAGCATGGATACTCTTATTGCTATGGGTACCTCAGCTGCTTTCTTTTTCTCAACAGCCGTGGTGGCTTTTGGCAGCACTTTGGAAAGCATGGGCATTCCGGCACATGTATATTTTGAAACTGCGGCGGTGATTATTGTCTTTATTTTGTTAGGCAAATATTTAGAAATAAGGGCGAAAGGTCAGACATCAGCCGCAATCAAAAAACTACTAGGCCTGCAGGCTAAATATGCCCACGTAAAACGGAAAGGAAAGTTCATTGACGTCCCGATTGAGGAAGTTGTGGCCGGAGATATTATTCTAGTGAAACCTGGTGAAAAAATTCCTGTAGATGGAGAGATTATTAAGGGAGCAAGCGCCATAGATGAAAGCATGGTAACCGGCGAAAGCCTGCCGGTTGAGAAACGCAAAGGTGACCAGTTGATCGGCGCCACAGTTAATACCAGTAGCGTTTTGGAAATGAAGGCTCAAAAAGTGGGCGGAGACACCATGTTATCGCAGATTATTAGGCTGGTGCAGGAAGCTCAAGGTTCTCGACCGCCAATCCAAAAGTTAGTTGATTTAGTCTCTTCTTATTTTGTACCAATCGTAATAGTGATTTCGATTCTAACTTTTATTACTTGGTTAGTATTAGGTCCTCAGCCAGCTTTCTTGTTTGCCTTAGTCAGTATGATTAATGTGCTGATTATTGCCTGTCCCTGCGCCTTAGGGTTGGCTACACCAACATCATTGATGGTTGGAATTGGAAAAGGGGCTGAGGCTGGCATCCTGATAAAAGATGCCGAAGCCCTAGAAATAGCTAACAAAGTTGACACTGTTGTTTTTGATAAAACAGGCACTTTGACTGAAGGAAAACCCATGGTTCAACACTACCAGTTGGTTAAAGGTGTAACAGGCAAAGAAGCTGATTTAGCAGCTTCAATAATTTTAACAGTTGAAGAACTGTCTCATCACCCTTTGGCTAAAGCAGTGGTGCAGTATTTCGAAGAAAGAAAAGTTAAACCGAAATCAGGAGTGAAAAACTTTAAGGACGTCGGGGGCAAAGGGGTTAAGGCAGAAGTAGGTAGTAAAAAGGTGTTGATCGGCACCGAAGCTTTTCTTATAGATAGTGGCTTGAAGGTTCCGTCAGAACTGAGTTTAGCAGCAGAAAGCTGGAGGTCCGGAGCTGAGACAGTATCTTTTGTAGCTATTGAAGGCAAGGTAGTATCTGCGTTGGGCATTGCAGATTCATTAAGAAGCAGTGCTGGTGAGGTAGTAGAAAAGCTTAGGGAAATGGGTGTCGAGCCCGTCATGTTAACAGGAGACAATCCCAAAACAGCAGGGGTTATAGCTCGGCGCGTAGGCATAGAAAATGTCAGGGCTCAGGTCTTGCCGGCAGATAAAGAAGCAGTGGTCCGCCAACTGAAACAAGAAGGAAAAACAGTGGCAATGATTGGTGACGGCATAAATGACGCACCTGCACTCGCTGCTGCTGATGTTGGTATAGCCATGGGTGAAGGTACCGACATTGCCATAGAGTCCGCGGGCATCACTCTGCTCAGAAGCGATATTTCACTGGTTCCTATGTCGCTTAAACTTTCCAAAGCTACCATGCTAAATATTAAGCAAAATCTTTTCTGGGCATTTGCATACAATGTTTTGCTTATCCCCGTAGCTATGGGATTACTTTATCCATTCATTGGCCTGCTTTTGGATCCGATGTTGGCTGGAGCAGCGATGGCATTCTCGAGTGTTTCAGTTGTGGGCAACTCGCTGCGATTGAAGCGGGTCAACTTGAGCTGAAAACAACATCGCTTCAAAACAACTCTTAAAACCTATTTCTTAACTGGAGTGTTTTATAAGAGTAGTGATGTCTCTGAATTCTACCTGGGTTGGCAGTTCGAATTGTTCATCATTTGTTTCCCAGTCCTGGCAGTCATATTCGGTATCCTCGAGAAAACCCACCAAAGCCTGTTGCTGATCTGAGTCATCCAACACATTTTTCAGATCCTGACTAGCATCTTGTAAGACCTGCATCTCAATTCTAAAACCATCAGTGCTCCCTGGGCCCCACTGGTAAACCCACTCGTCTCTTCCGATTATTGAAAAAATAATACCGTTGGCCTCTGGATCATTTTGCTCTATGACTGCTGCATTAATTCGAAAATGGTTATTCTCACTTATATAAGCCGTTCCACCCACAGAAGTGTCATTGAGATCATTGGCAAAGGTGCATTCTAGCGGCTGGTGCCGTTCAATTAGTTTGATAATGTTTGTTTGTTCTGTAAGTGGGGATTCTGCCTGGATAGTTGGGGAAGGTGAAGGGGAGTTTAATAAGTTCAACCTAGACAATGATTCTGAGGCTCCTTCATGCGTGCAACCTGCTAGAACCGCTGAAGAAAATAGTATTATTAAGATTAATTTGATCATTCAACTCCCTGCATATTTTGTTGGATTTTATCCAATAAATGTTAGGCAAGGGATTTGATAGTAGTTTTAAAACGCGGTAAGAGTATAAAAAGAAAAATAGTTTGGTAGTTGGTTTGTCACTCTTACACTTCTTTGACCAATTTATTACAATCCTATCAAACAGTATTGAAATAGTAGGCTCGTATCTAGAAAGGAAAATTTCGTGGTTGCGGGAATACCAGGTTACAGTTCGGGGAATAAACTTAATGCCCTGTTGGCAACAATCCTATACGGCTTAGCTGCTTTAATTGTGTTGACCTGGTTCACTAGTGCACCACCTTCTTTGGCAGTAGATACCAAAGCCCCTATCAACCGTTTAACAACTGAAATAACAGGCAGTACGGATCCGGATACCTTTGTTTATCTTTACAGAGAATCAGAGTTAATTCATCAAACCAGGTCAGATCAGCATGGAAATTTTGCCATGCGGATTGAATTAGTTGAAGAAGGTGAGCTTAGCTTGCAGGTTAAAGCTTGCACTAGTGAGACGCTCAGAAATTGCAGCACGGAGGAATTAATAATTCTGGTAGATTGGACTGCACCTGAACCTCCGATTATTCCTGTTCAATATGAGGAGGTGCAAACCGAAGAACTTATTATTAATGGCACCAGTTCGGGGAATAATGTAGTTACTGCTGAGCTGGGTGGACGATTGTTTCATGCGGACGTGGATGAATTGGGAGTTTTTAGTCTTAAAATTAACCTGAACTTGGGTGAAAATCATATTGCTCTTTGGGCAACAGACAGTGCAGGCAATAAAAGTGAAAAAACCTCATGGAGAGTTGAAAGAGCTGCTCCCTCACTGGTAACTGTGGCTCGAGTAATTGATGGTGACACTATAGAGCTGGCTTCAGGAGAAAGGCTTAGATATATTGGTATTAATGCACCAGAAAACACCTCGCAAAAGGAGTGTTTTGGACAGGAGGCCACTGCCGCCAACAGGCAGCTGGTTGAGGGCAAACAGGTCAGGTTGGAAAAAGATGTCTCCGAAACAGACAGATATGGCAGGCTGCTCAGGTATGTGTACTTGGACAACGAAATGATTAACGAAATATTGGTTGCCCAAGGTTATGCTTTTGCTAGTGCTTATCCACCGGATGTTAAATATCAGGAAAATTTTTCAACCCAAGAAAAAACTGCCAGAGAGCGCGGCAGCGGGTTGTGGGGCGGCTGCCCGCTGGCAGGAGGGATGAGCAGTGAAACAGAAGCTCAGGCAGCACAAGCCAATAACGGCAAAAAACTTGGCAACGATAAGGAAAAAGTTCTGGGGACCAGCAATAATCCTTCCAACCAAGGCCAGACAGAAAAAACACCTGCTGCCAAAGATAAAAATTGCAATGGTCCCGACTTAAATTGCTCAGACTTTGTTACACAGAAGGAAGCCCAAGAATTTTTCATAGCTTGTGGCGGTCCGCAAAAGGATAGGCACAAACTTGATGGAGACGGGGACGGTATAGTTTGTGAGAGCCTCCCATAAAATATTATGCATTCGCTCAGTTCACATTATTTCCCACCTACACCCGCACAAACAAAAGCAATCAGCCTATTGTTAAATATTAAAAAAGAGCTGGTTCCAATTCTAGTTCCAACCCGTGAGCTTGCTCAGCCCCTGATTAAGGTTTATGAGCTGAAGCTTAAGTTAGAAGCACTTGAGTCAGAGATCAGCATGACAGGATTTGATGAAACCAGAATTAGGTCGGTGCTTTCGCCTGAAATAAGAAAAGGCAGCCAGCGCTGGAAAAGGGCACTAAGATACCTGCAGCAAAAAGTTAGCCGCTAATATGTCAGAATTGGCTTCTCCTCAGGAAAAATCTTAAAGATAGAAGACCGGGCTATTGAGGATGGGCAGGCTATAAACAATTTCTTTAGCCAGTAGAATAACCAAAAAACTAGTAATCAGCCCGAGGATTAAAATTGCTATAAACCAAGGTATTATCACCAACCTTATTGTATCACTAAGCCGGCTGTTCCTGTTCTAAATGGCTTGGGCGGAAAAAGAAAGCCAAGAACATGCCCATGAAAAAACCGCCGATATGGGCAAAATATGCTATACCACCGCTGTCCATGCCGATTGATCCCACACCCTGCAGCAACTGAAAGCCAATCCAAAAAATAAGCATGGTATATGCCGGCACAGTAGTATGCTTGAGGATAAAACCAATCGGGATTAAGACATCTACCCGCTGTTTGGGGAACATCAACAGATAGCCGCCCAAAACCCCGGCTATAGCTCCTGATGCACCAATGTTTGGGATAGCAGACATTGGTGTCATGGCGACCTGAAGGAGAGTGGCTCCTAAACCGGCGAGCAGGTAAAAAGCAAGATAGGAAATGTGGCCAAAGGCATCCTCAACATTATCGCCAAAAACATAGAGGAAGAGCATATTCCCGAACAAGTGCAGGATGCTGCCGTGAAGGAACATGCTAGTGAAGATGGTGCCTATATTCTGCCCACGCAGAATTTCAGAAGGGATCACGGCATAAGTACCGATGAAGTTGCGCAGCTCAGGGAAGCTCATAGTAAACATTAAACCGAAAACAGCTAAATTTATGCCAATTAGAGTGTAGTTTATGATTGGAAAACGCCCGGGATTGCGGTGATCCTTTATCGGTATCATAAACAGCACTCTAGACGAACAACCACACAGCACTAACAAAATACCGTAAATAAATCGTTAAAATCAGGATTGAGAGGTTTTAAAAATTTAGCGCTTCTTCTTGAAAACAGTTTTGGTGTATATGTATATGGCGCCAAGACCAGCTATAGTTCCCAGGAAGGAAACTATCCCTCCAAAGAAAGGAACCAGTTGAAAGATATAATAAATACCCATACCCAAGGCCAGGGTCATAAAAGCACTGAGCTTGTCCCAGCCGAATTGCCCCTGCAAATACCGGCCAAGCGCCAACCCAACCACCAATTTAGTCAGGTAAAGGCTTATCATGAACAGCATTAATAGGATAAAGGCAAGCGGAATGCCGATGAAGGTCAAGAGCAGGACGATAAAAAGCGGTCCTGCCAATAGCAGTGCCAATAGCCCCCAAAGAGCGCTTTTCAGTGGTTGGACCTCAAGTGTCCTGGTTGCGGCCAAGCTGGTTTTCGGGAAGTAGTGGAGTAAAATTGCTCCGATTACCAGGGCAGAGAGATATGACCAGAGTTTAAAGGCGGAGTTAGCACCAAACCAAGCTTTGCCCAGATCTTCAGGCCTGGAATCTATACTACGCAAACCTTCCTGATCCGGGGTAATTTCCGTAACTGTTCCGGATATGCTGGCTGAGTCTGAGAAATTAGTGCTGGCAGTAGATGGATAGCGCAAGTCGCCGGAAATACTGGCATTTGAGCCAAGTTGCAAACTGGAAACTCCGGCTAAAACTTCTCCTGAAACTGGGGCGTTCAGTACTGCTGATCCGGCGCCGATAAGCACATCCCTGCCCACAGGGGCTCGGTTGGTGACTGTGCCTCCGGCTACGGTTAAGCTGCCTCCAATAGAGCTGGTAGTGTCGATGGTTATTGTCCCACCTGCAGCAGATAAAGCCTTGCCGATTTGGGCTCCGGAAATGACAATACTGCCTCCCGCAATTCTGACATCCTGGCCGATCGTGCCAGATATAAAGATGTTTCCGCCAGCAGCCAAGATGTCGCCGGTAACATTGCCGGTGATTTCGATATTGCCGCCTGCAGCGTAAACATCACCATCCACTGTGCCGTTAATGACCACGCTCTCGCCTGTGACAAACAAATCCTCCTCGATAACTTCATCTTCTTCTACTACAACGCTATTGGCGGAAGTGATGACTTTAGCCTGGGTAGATACAGGTAGGAAAAGTACCGATACAGCTATGAAAAAGAAGGCTATGAGGGAATAGAAATATTTGTTCATATATGCCAATAAGTATAGGACAGAGCACGGTTTTGAGCAAGTATTTTGCCTAAAGTTGCTGTGAAATCTAATTAACTGCCAAAATAGGCCTAGAATATTGTTATAACTTGATATATTGGATATTATGTTATATAATAATAGTCTTGCTTTTAATTTATTAATTCCTGCCCGGAATAGGAGAATATGAAGAAGATAGGTATAGTCATTGCCTTTCTAGTGATGGCAATTTTCATTGGTTGGCAAGTACAGAGTAATGCAGCTGTTAGGGCTGACAGCAACAACCCAGGAGCCGAAGTAAATCGTGTTACTGGCGAATGTGGTTTGACCACCTTTACTGCAAAGCAAATTGCCACCAACGTTGTTGGCAATATGTATTTAGTAGTGGACGCATCAGGATCGGTTCAGACAAAGCATATGCCAGCTTCTGGAGAGGAAGTAAATTTAAATGTTGGTCCATTCACCAATAACACTATCCTGCGTTGGAGAGTGTTTGGTGGGGGTGAGAGAGATTATGATTTGCCAATCTGGACAGGATACGGTACACCAACTTTTGAAACTGAAATTAACGCTTTTGCCGCTAGCGTGAATTCATGGAGTTGGACTGTTAACAATGATCCAAACCCTTTCACCAATTGGTACACCACTGATGTGGAAGGTTGTTCTGAAAATGGCAATGGTGGCATTGATCCCACCCCGGAGCCCGGTCCTTCCCGCACATCCCGCATGTGGCTTGAAAAAGTCGCTTGTGAGGACCTGCGTGTCCGCGCCAGGGTTGAGGTTAAGAATGATGATGCAGGTGACGAAGGCGTCAAAGTAACCTTCAAATACAACGGTAAAGAGGTTGTTTCCAGAACCGGCAGTGATGGCAGGGCAGGAGCCAGCTTCGACTACGCCGGTGAAGGCGACTTAACTGCAGACATCGAAAGCTACAGCAATAAACACCTCAAAGTGGAAAGCCTCAGCTGTGATGCAGTTGGCGGCGTTCTTGGTGCTTCAACCGAAGGAGATGTTCTTGGCGCTACAACCTTTGCTGAAACAGGCACAGTAGCAGACACCATGATGGCTGTGCTAGGATTAGAGGGAGTTATCTCTACCACGGTAGGCGCTCTCCTCTATGCCAAAAAGAGAAAATAAAAAGTCGAAAAAGAAAAAGGAAAGCTCAGGCAAGTGGTTGTTTTTTCAACTGCTGCCTGAGCTTTTAGTAGGTTTAGGTGTTTTCTCAATCTTGATTTCAGGTTCTCACTGGTACCTGCAGCAGCGGTCGCTCAGTTTAAACGCTGAGCTGGTCAGCACTTATCAAACTCAAGCAGAAGAAAATGAGGTTAGGCCGGTTCATATTAAAATCGATTGGTTTGTCGATGTGCCGATCGATGAAGAAAGTTATCAGGATGGCCAGTGGACTATTTCGGAAGAAAACGCTTCCTATTTGACTCAGTCTGCCCGTCCCGGCGAACAGGGTAACATCATTATCTATGGCCACAACAAAAGGAGCATCCTGGGCAACATCCGCGCTCTTAAAAGTTCGGAAACTATTACCCTAACTCTTTCAGACGGCACAACCCGCGATTATAAAATTTCCCTGATTACAGAAGTTGACCCTTCCAGGGTTGAATATCTCCGCCCTACTGACACGGAAACTTTAACGATTTATACTTGTTCAGGATTCCTGGACAGCAAACGCTTTATCGTTCAAGCAGTGCCAGTTGAGGAAGAGCCGGATTAATTAAAAGAGGACCAGATGAATAAAGCTAAAGTTCACATCATTGACCATCCGTTTGCCATTGATTCGCTCACCCACCTTAGGGACAAAACAACCGGGATACAAAAATTTCGCCACCATTCAGACAAGATTTGCCAGCTGTTGTTTGCAGAAGCCATCCGCGGCTTGGAATTCAAAGAAGTCGAAATCGATACCCCGCTTAAAAAAATTAAGGCAAAGAAGCTTGCTGAAGAAATTGTGGTTGTACCAGTATTGCGCTCCGGTATTGCTATGCTTTTTGGAGCTATGCACCTGCTTCCTAAATCAAAAATTGGTTTTGTCGGCATGGAGCGAGATGAGGAAACAGCTATTGCCCATGAATATTACTGGAAACTGCCCAAGCTTCATCCTCAGTCAGTGGTCGTAGTTACGGACCCGATGCTGGCTACCGGTGGTTCTATCTGCCATCTGCTTCGGCGGGTAGCAAAAGAAAAGCCGCGAGCTATGAGGGTTGTCTGCGTTATAGCTGCACCGGAGGGTATTGATGCCATTCATGAAGAATTTCCCGATGTGGAAATTTTTACCGCTGCAATTGACAACAACCTCAATTCCAAAAAATTTATCGTTCCTGGGCTTGGGGATTATGGCGACCGCTACTTTGGCAATGTCTAGAGTATGTTTCTGATTCGGCTGAAGAAAAAATATAGTTTTTCTTATCTGCGCCCTCAAATTTCTATAACCATATAAGTCAGTGCATTATTTTACAGGCTCGTAAAGATATAGTAAGAAATTTTTTCTTATCTGGAGAGGCCTGTTTTTTGGTCAATAAAATTTAGCCTTGTTCAGAATTATAACTAGATTCTTAACACTATACTCTTACTTTTTTTTAATTTCTTACTTGTACACCACTGATAAAACATAGTAGTATGTGACCCGCTCCCCTTATAGTTGACACTAATTGTAATTAGAATAGGAGTCAGAAAG
>CAYVXV010000013.1:0-15029 GCA_964455555.1 uncultured Pseudomonadales bacterium
TCATAGAGCAAAATAGCTTTGAAGGAGAATCTGCTGATGCAGTAGTCGAGTCATTTTTGGAAAGCTCTAATGGTTTGTCTGCTGAACAAAGGCGAGCCCTAGAGTTTTTGCTCAAGTACCACTGCAACCTACCTTCGGGCTCCCAACTCAAATTTCATGGCAAAACCTATCTCTTCCTAAAGGACAGGGGCAAACACTTTATTTTCCTTCAACACTAACTTATTGATGAAAAGCTCAGCGGCAAGAGTAAATTTAATGTTGTTGCGTGCTTTACCTCACCTTCTTCAGACCCCTGAGCAACCACGCAGTTTTGCGCATGCTCCCTGATGATTTGCCGGCAATGGCCGCATGGGGCACTGAACTTATTATTTGAAGAGACAAAGACTATCGCTACAATAAAATGCTGGCCAAGGTCATGAATCACACCTGCCAAAATCGCATTCCTTATGGCAGTTTCCTCAGCGTGGGCTGTTTGGGTAAAACTAACGGCCTCCGCATTGACTCCCTCAAAAATCCTGCCGTCCGTTGTTAGAACTGCAGCGCCCACTTGATAGTTTGAATACGGAGCGTAGGCATTTTTTCTGGCTTCTGCTGCCCTGCTTGCCAAATGACTGAGGATATCAGGACCGAAATCTTTCAAAAGCAGATCAAATAGTTTTTCCTGATCTTTAAGATACTCGTCTTTTACGTAAGGAAATGCCTCTTTATTAATCTTCATTTCAACTCATCTCTTGATTATTTGCCAACCACTGCCTAAAGAGTAGGTAAGAGTTATCAAGCCTTTGCTGCAGTGCGCGATAGTCGTCTTCAATTACCGACTCGATTTCACCAGTCATCATACGATCTAGAAAACATTGGGCCCTTAAAAAAGCCCTTTCAAGCAAGCCGCTGTTAATCTTGAGCTGATAACCAATTGAGCTTGAGTAGTAATCGGCTAGTTGAGTTGTGATTTTTGGCAAATCCGCAGCCAAAATTCGGGCAATAAACCAATCTAAAGAATAAATGGGAAATTGGCGAAAGGATTCTTCATCAGATTCAGTCAGTTCAAAGAGGTGAATAGCTGTCCTTACATAATCCCATTTTTCTCTGGCTTTATGGGCGTGATGTAGTTTTTCATTTCCACCAGCTACCACCTCATCATAGGCAACATGTAGCAATCCTCTCAAGTCCTCGTTGTTGGCGCCATTTAATGGAATTGCGTTGATAGCGGCATGGGCGACCACAGCTTCCTTGGCTTCGTCCTCCTTGGTTTTATAAACAATAGAAATATCACCAACAAAAGGCTGGCCATCTACTTGGGCTTCTCCTAGGTCATGAATGGCATCTGCTAAAATTCCAAGCATTTGTTCTTCTGCAGAAAATCTACTGCCTTCAAGAGCATGAAAGGCAATACCCCAGTGGGAAAAGTCTCTCTGGTGCTCCATAAGGCTGGTAAATGGCTCGACCCACTGAGCCCAAACCTCATCTGCATCACCTTGCTCGGGAAAATAAAATCTTTGTTTAAAACGGATATGTTCCGTCAAAGAAACTGCAAACGGAGAATTCTCTAAGGCCTGAAATAAATCTGAAAGCGGCGGCATCAAACTAGTTGTCTGGCCATCCGACAACTGGAATTTACTTTTGGCAGACTCTAAATACTCACAAGATTCAGGAGAACCAGCCATACAGCCTTTCTTTTATAAGTTGAAACAAGACACTTATCAAAGTATATCATAATACTTGCTCGCAATGACTGGCTGAAGAAACAATGAAAGCTGTTGGATAAAGCAGAGGGTACGCTGAACTGTTTTTTTGGATTTTTGGAGCGGGATACGGGAATCGAACCCGCTTCTCATCCTTGGGAAGGATGCATACTACCAGTGTACTAATCCCGCAAATTTACTGTTGGCAGTATTGTATCAAAAAATAGAGGAGAGTAGGCCTGCTTACGGCTGCCCATCATGTTTAACAACAACCCGCCGATGGGTTAGTTAAAAATGACGGCCAATGCAAGGTCACTGCCATCTCTCCTCTTTTTTGTTTTCTATTACCCGCTTTTTGCTCGGACCCCACTCGATTGTATGAGTCAGAAGCAGTGCAAGTAACAGCATTAGAATCACAACCAATTCTAGAGTCATTGACATCCTCCGTTAAACAAATCATTGCATCAAGGTTGGATTCAAAAGCAAAATAACACAAACATATTGTTCATAAAAGGGTCAAGTTAAGCATCAATGAGTAGCAAATTTATTATTACTTAATATATCTCAACCCTGTGAAGTCTTGGCTCAACTGTGATAGCATGGACACATGCTAAACACTATGGATGCCCGCCGGAGCAACGAACTAGATTGGTCTTTTATCAATAATCTTAAACGAGAACTGTCCGCTCTATTCATGGGCAAAAATCAGGGGAAAAAATCCAAAAGAAAACGCGCAGAGCAGGTTAGGCAAGCAAGGGAAGATGGATATACTCCCAGGCATGCGGGCGGTAATACTGTATTTCGCAAGCCAGGAAGCAAAAGATAATTAATTCTGAATTACTCGTCCAAACTGGGTTCGGCTAGATGCACTAAGCAAAAATTTATATCTGAAGCAATTTTGCTCAGATGCGTCATTATTCTTGCTTCTCCCTGGCTCGAGGAATAAGAATTGGAAATCCTCTCAAGTTTATATGCACCTATGTCTTCATTTAATTGCCTGCAGCTTCTCCTCAGACCCTGCAAATTAATGGTTGCAACCAACTCCATGGCGCCCAATGAACCCATAAATTCGGAGTCTTCCAGCAACCCGTTTACAATGGCATTAAGTTTTTTTAATGCGCTGTTTATTTCTCTGGGGATCTCCCCGGTCCTATTAAAATCTTGTGAAAAAGCCTTGAAATTCTCATGCAGGCTCATAAGCCCTTCCTGCCATGAAGAATGTGCCTCCTTCGAGACTTCTGCTAACCTAAGCTTTTCCTGAAGAAGGTTAATTGAGGCCTGCAATTCTTGGAGCTGCTCCGGTGAAAGTGCAGATACATCAAGTCGTTCAGCAATTAATCTAGCAGCGTCCAACAATGCAACAGCACCAGATCTTTGAGCCTCACTTTTTGATGGTCTTCCGCCCTCTGTCTCTCTACTTTGATTGATCATAATTATTGATTATTTGATACATCGGGTATTATATCATTAAGAGTATAATTTTGGAGAATACAGCAAGTAAAGGTTTTCACCGTTTTCAGAGACGTAAATTAAAAAAATGACCACTGAGGGCCATTTTCTATTTTGCGACCCCGAACGGATTCGAACCGTCGATCTCCTCCGTGACAGGGAGGCATGTTAACCGCTACACCACGGGGCCACTCTTGTTTTTCAATCTGCTAGGCTGTGATTATACATTCTTAGCGCTTCTTTTCCAAGCTCAACTTGACCAATGATGGCAACTGTTCAGCCTCTCAGAGATATAGTATTATATAGGCAGCTAAGGTACTGAAAATTAAGAAGTATCGGCGGAAAGGAACCATGAATACGTTTATTATCCTAGGCATTATCATCACTGCAATTTTCCTGTATGTGATAAGTGTCTACAACTCTTTGCAGCGGCTAAAGACCCAAATTGTTGCCAGCATTCAGGAAATCGGTAATCAACTGAAGCGCCAGGCTAGCTTGATCCCAAATTTAGAGGCTTCTACCAAGGGATATCTAAAACATGAAAAGGATGTCTTTAAAATGCTCACAGAAGCTAGGAAATCAGTCCAAGCGGCACAAGCAAGTAATGATGCCGCCACTATTGATGAAGCTATTAGCCAAATTCAGCGGGTTATCCCAAGAATTCAGGTTGTTGTAGAAGACAACCCAGAGCTTAAAGGTGACAACACTGTCATGAAGCTGATGAATGAATTGACTGACACAGCTGATAAGCTTATGTACGCCAGGAGAGCCGTTATTGACCTAACTCAAGCTTATAACGAAAAACTGGTCACGGTCCCTTCAAAGTTTGTTGCTGACGCCTTCGGTTTCAAACCAGAAAAGGGATTGGCAACTCCTCAGGATGGCAAACATGTTGAGGTTTCTGCTGATGACATGGTTGAGCCAAAAATTGATCTATAGGCTATCTTGATTAGGTCTAACACTAATAAAGACACTTTGCCATAGGTATTGTTATGACACACTACAATTTAGTGCGACAAAATAAACAGCGGTCTATCGTTATTATCGCAAGCTTTATCTTGTTTATTGGGTTGGCTGCTTACGTTATGGCCAGGGGATTCGGTTTCGGCCTTGATCTGGTAGGCATCGCTTTGATTTTCTCAGGGCTGATGTCTTTTGTATCATATTGGTGGTCTGATAAAATCATTCTCTCCATTTCCGGGGCACGAAAAGCCACCCGTGAAGAATTTTTCGACTACTACACGGTGGCAGAAAATATAGTTGCAGGCCAAAGAATGCCTACACCACAGCTATATGTCATCGACGACCCGGCCATGAACGCTTTTGCCACCGGCCGTGACCCCAACCACGCTGTTGTAGTTGCTACAACAGGTTTGCTTAAACGCCTCAGCCGCCCTGAAATAGAAGGAGTGGTAGCCCACGAGCTTTCTCATATCAAAAATTATGATATCCGCCTGATGTCTATAGTCACTATCCTGGTTGGCTTCATTGCTTTGCTGGCAGATTGGATGCTGCGAATGAGTTTTTTTGGAGGCAAGCGCGACCGAAACAATAGCAGCGGCCAGATTCAAATAATCTTAACTGTTGCGGGCATCATTTTGGCACTTCTTTCACCACTAATTGCCAACCTGATAAAATTGGCAATTTCCAGAAGAAGAGAGTTCCTGGCAGATGCTTCAGCTGCAGGGATGACTCGGAATCCTGAGGGTCTGGTCAGCGCTTTGGAAAAAATTAGCAGCGACAATTTGCCGCTCAAGGCAGCCAACAAAGCTACGGCCCACCTCTACATCTCAAACCCATTAAAGAACATGCACGGAGCGATTGGAATGTTCGCTAGCCTATTTAGCACGCATCCGCCGGCTGAAGAACGCATTAAAGCCCTGAGATCTATGTCTGGCAAGTTAGCTTAATTTTCATAGCCTTAACACTTGTGATATGATTACTGCTGTTTATGAGAACTTGTAAAATTACCAAACGCCAACAATTGCAACAACTTTTCAATTAGAAAAGTGGGGCAGTTAGTTGAGATTGAACGAGCCCCAAAGCTCGTTTTTTTATATAATTAATAAAAATATGCCTAAAAATATATCAACCGATCAGGTTCATCACATTTCAGAATTAGCCAACATCCCCGTTACTGACGATGAGGCCGCAGCCATTTCCAAATCATTTGATGAAACATTGGAGGTTGTTAAAGAGCTCATGGCTGTAGACGTCTCAAGCACGGAACCCACTCATCAGGTTACCGGCTTAGAGAATGTACTTCGTGAAGATATTGTGGATGAAGAAAAGATGTTTTCTCAAGAGGAAGCTCTAGCTAATGCTAAGCGAACCCACGAAGGCTTTTTTGTAGTACCAAGAATTATTGACGAAAATTAATCAGTATGTCGGCTGCGCATCTTACCCTCACAGAATCTATCAAGAAGCTAAAAGCCAAGGAACTGAGCATTGAAGAGCTGCATAATGATGTGTCTAAACAGATCGATGAAAACAATCCTCAGCTCAACATCTATCTGGCTCTTTCTGAGACAGCAAAAGATGAAGCCGGCCAAGCCTTTGACGAAAACTTTCCATTAATGGGTGTCCCCATTGCTGTAAAAGACAACTATTGCACCAAGGGCCTTGCCACCACCGCCAGCTCCACAGTGTTGGAGGGTTTTAGCCCAAGATTTGAATCAACCACTACAGACCGGTTAAAGAGAGCCGGCGGCGTAATTATAGGCAAAACTAATTTAGACGCTTGGGCCCACGGATCGTCTACGGAAACCTCGCAATACGGCCGGACCCTAAACCCGCGCAATACTGACTACCTGCCAGGAGGATCTTCTGGCGGCAGTGCAGCTGCCGTGGCAGCTGATACCTGCATTGCTGCTCTCGGCACAGAAACTGCAGGGTCCATCCGCCAGCCATCGGCCTGGTGTGGCACTGTTGGGCTTAAACCAACTTATGGCCGGGTTAGCCGTTACGGTATTGTTTCCATGGCCTCATCTACAGACTCTCCGGGACCAATTGCCAAGACTGTAGAAGACGCAGCCACAATTCTTAATTATTTGGCTGGCAAAGATCCATATGATGCCACAACAAGCAGTCAAAAAGTGCCTGATTTTACTGAGCCGATCAACCGGGGTGTGAAAGATCTAAAAATTGGCTATCTCTATTATGACATTCCGGGATTGGAGAGTGTTAATCCGCACATCTCCGAACAGCTTAAAGTTTTTGAGGGATTGGGGGCTTATGTCGAAGAAGCAGACGGGTTTGACCCACGGCATGCCATTAGTGTTTACACAGTTGTTCAAAGGGGAGAGGTGAGCAGCAACCTAGCTCGGTATGATGGCATCCGCTACGGCCATGACCGCTCAAAATTCGGTGATGAAGCAAAACGAAGAATTATGCTCGGCACTTATACTTTGAGCAAGGGCTATGCCGATCAATATTATAATACCGCTCAAAAAGTCCGCACATTATTCATCGAAGATTATAAAAAGCTCTTTGAAAAATATGATGTGCTGATAAGCGCCACATCCCCAGGATTTGCCAAAAAAGTCGGCGCCACTGAAGGGGCGGCAATGTTTGGCGAACTAGAAGATATGCTTTTGGAACCCAGTTCTATCTCGGGTTTGCCGGGAATCAGCGTCCCATGCTACCGAGACCCGGAGACTAATCTGTACCTAGGAATGAATATAGTTGCCCCAATGTGGCGCGAAGACTTAGCTATTCAAACAGCGGCAGCTTACGAACAGGCAACCGAGTGGAATAGTTGGAGGGCAAACCGATGATTATCAACGACAAATATAAACTAATCTGCGGCATGGAAACTCATGCAGAGCTTAAAACAAACTCCAAGATGTTCTGCGGCTGCAAGAACGACCCGTTTGCCGCTCCCAAACCGAACATCTACACTTGCCCTGTCTGCCTTGGTATGCCGGGAGGCTTGCCGGTTCCGAACAAAACAGCGATCGAATGGACTATTAAGTTGGGATTAGCACTTGGCTGCAAAATTAATTTGTTTTCTAAATTTGACCGGAAAAATTACTTTTATCCTGATTTATCCAAAGGTTATCAGATCAGCCAATATGACATCCCATTTTGTTATGACGGGGTTCTAGAAACTTCGGAAGGGCCGGTTCGCATCCGCCGAATCCATCTGGAAGAGGACACTGGCAAGCTCATGCACACTGAGATAGACGGTACTAAAGTTAGCCTTGTAGATTTCAACCGAAGCGGTGTACCTCTTATAGAAATCGTTACCAAACCAGATATTCACACACCGCAACAAGCTAAAGAATACGGCCGAAAACTCCGGCAAATCCTCCGCTACCTTGAAATATCTGATGCAGACATGGAGCAGGGAGGCATGAGGCTTGAAGCCAATATTTCCATTTCACCCCTTAGTGCTGACAAGCTGCCCGATTACAAAGTCGAGGTTAAAAATATTAACTCGTTCCGCTTTGTAGAACAAGCTATAGCTTTCGAAGCAAGCAGGCATGCCAATCTTTTAGAGAATGGGGAAGTACCGGACCAAGAAACACGCGGCTGGAATCCAACCAAAGGTGCAACCTTCGCCCAGCGCACAAAAGAGGAGGCAGAAGATTACCGCTATTTCCCCGACCCGGACATTCCTCCCATCAGATTTACCGATGAACAGGTTGAGGCAATCCGCGAAACACTCCCGGAGTTGCCTGAGGATAAAGTCAGCCGCTGGCACCAGGAATTTGGTGTGGAGCAGAGGTATGGTCAAATGCTTATACTTAATCCTGTTAAGGCTAACTGGCTGGACAGCGTTTTTAAAGAAGCCTCTCTCTCCTCAATCGAACCCAATAAAATTGCTAACGCCCTGGTGAATAAGCGGCTTAAAGTGGTAGCCGGCACAACAGCCCAAGAGGTTATAGCTGCATATTCCAATCAACATGCCACTGATAGTGTAGACGAAACTGAGCTGCTTGAAATTGTTGCTAAAGTAATTGAACAAAACCAAGATGCAGTTGAAAAATACCGCGCCGGAGAAACCAAAATTATTGGTTTTTTCATGGGTCAGGTGATGAAAGAGCTAGGCAAGAAAGCTGACGCCAACCAGGTCCGCCAAGCCATTAAAACAGCTTTAGCAAAATAATTTCGGTTTGCATTTTCAACACCCAACCATCTTGTTTTCCGGGCTTTGTTTGTATATATGGAATCCCAACTCTTTTCCTGCTACCATACGCTTAATCATGGCTAAAACTGATCAGTTTGTTCACTTGCACGTTCACACAGAGTTCTCCATGCTGGATGGGCTTTCAAAGATCCCCAACCTTGTCTCTAAGGCGAAAGAACATGGCCAAAGTGCACTGGCTATCACTGACCACGGCGGCATGTACGGTGCGCTTCATTTTTACAACAACTGCCGGGAAAATGGGATTAAACCAATAATCGGCTGCGAAGTCTACTTTGCCAAAGATTCCCGGTTTGACAAACAGCTTCGCCAGGGAAGCGACCAATATCATCTTACGCTGTTGGCTCAAAGTTTTACCGGCTACCAAAACCTCAATAAGCTTGTAACTATTTCAAACTTTGAAGGATTTTCCTATAAACCAAGAATTGATGAGGAAATTCTTTTTGAGCACAATGAGGGAATAATCGCTACAAGCGGCTGCCCATCTAGCATTTTTAACCGGATGATAAGGGATGGGGACCTTGAAGGGGCAGAAGAAAAACTCAAACTGTACAAAGAAAAATTTCCGGGCAGGTTTTATATTGAGATTCAAAATCATCCCAGTTTAGACTGGCTGGAAAAACTAACACAGCAGCAGGTAAAACTAGCCAGAAAGCTGGACCTGCCACTGGTGGCAACCAACGACGTCCACTATGTAAACCAAGAAGAAGCCCCTGCTCAGGATGCACTGATCTGCGTACAAACCCGCAAGCTTATTTCCGACACTAAACGGATGAGCATGATGGACTCGCAAGATTACTACCTAAGGTCGACCGAAGAAATGGTTGAGCTGTTTAAAGATTATCCAGATGCGATTGAAAACACTGTTAAAATTGCCGCCCAATGTAATATTGAAATTCCCACCGGCCAACTAATATTTCCGGATTTCCCACTGCCAAAAGGTGAAACACTAGAAAGCTATCTCAAGAAAAAAACCTATGAAATGGCAGAAGAAATCTTTGGCAAGCTTTCTGCTGAGATCACCGACCGCTTAGATTATGAGCTGAACATTATCAATGATAAAGGCTATGCAGCTTATTTTTTGATCACCCAAGACTTCGTTAACTGGGCAAAGGATCAGGGCATTGCAGTTGGCCCCGGAAGGGGATCAGCCGCTGGCTCTCTGGTGTCCTACTCACTCGGAATCACCTCTATAGATCCGCTTGAACACGGATTAGCTTTTGAACGGTTCCTCAACCCTCAGCGTCCCACACCTCCTGACATCGACTTGGATTTTGCTGATACCCGCCGTGATGAAGTGATTCAATACGTTGCTGATAAATATGGCCATGACCACGTGGCTCATGTGATTACCTTTGGAAGAATGGAGGCAAGGGTTGCCGTCCGGGATATCGGCAGAGTTCTGGGTTTGCCCTACGAAGATCCGGATAAAATCGCCAAACTAATTCCAAATGACCCCGGCAGAAAAATGTCGCTTAAACAAGCGATACAAGAGGTTCCTGAGTTATCGCAGTACTATCAACAGCCAAAGTTTAGAAAACTACTAGACCTTGCTATGCAGGTAGAAGGTAGCGTCAGGCACTCTTCTGTGCATGCAGCGGCTATTATCATTACCGACAAACCTCTTTCAAACTACGTTGCTACACAAAAAGACTCAAAATCCGGCAAAACCATTACCCAATATGACATGTATGCCTTGGACTGCAACATCGATGATGATGCCATTGGCCTGCTCAAATTTGATTTTTTGGGTCTGCGCAATCTCTCGATTATTCAAAATGCTATAGAACTAATTAAGAAACATCAAAATAAAGACATTGATGTCAACCGGTTGCCTCTAGATGACAAGAAAACCTACGAGCTCTTGGCACAGGGTGATACGGCCGGTGTTTTTCAGCTTGAATCTGCCGGCATGCGCCGAGTGGCACGAAGCCTTAAACCAAGCCAATTTTCCGATATTACAGCTATGGTAGCCCTTTTCCGTCCCGGACCCATGGACCTGATTCCGCAGTTTATAGAAGGCAAACACAATAGCGACAGTATCGAGTACCCGCACGAATCACTCATCCCGGTGCTCAAGGAAACCTATGGGGTCATGGTCTACCAGGAGCAGATCCTGCAGATTGCCAATATTATGGCTGGCTATAGTTTGGGTGAAGCGGATATTCTTCGCCGGGCCATTGGAAAGAAAAAGAAAAAGCTTTTGGATCAAAACAAAAAGGGGTTTATTTCCCAATCTGTTGAAAAAGGTTACGAACCCAAGGTGGCACAAAAGGTTTGGGAATATATTGAGGCTTTTGCCAATTACGGTTTTAACAAAGCCCATGCTGCCAGTTATGCCATGATTGCCTATCAAACTGCTTGGCTTAAGGCTAATTACACAGTTGAATACATGACGGCCCTTATGAGTGTTGAATCTGCATCGCATTCTATGAACCGTGACACTAAGGTTGCCGTTGCTATCGAAAACTGCAAGCGCCTGGGTATTAAAGTTCTGCCTCCTGAGATTAACAAATCAGACGATGATTTTACAATTGAGAAGGATAAAAATTCTCTAAACGGCAAAGCAATCCGCTTTGGCTTTAATGCCATTAAACATCTGGGTTCGGCAGCTATTGAAGAAATTATCAGAACAAAAAAGGAGGTTGGAGAGTTTACTTCTTTGACGCAATTTATTCACCGAACTGACAGCCGAAAAGTAAATAAAACATCACTGGAATCCCTTATAAAAGTCGGGGCTATGGACCGTTTTGGAAACCGCTCCAGCATACTGGAAAACCTTGAGACTATCAGAAACAAAGCTTCACAACTGCAGTCTGATATCGACGGCCAGGATACTTTATTTGAGAAGGTGGTAGACGTAGATGAAACTCTGCAAGACACTTTTCCGACTCTTCCTGAGTATCCTAAGCAGGAACTCCTTTCGTTTGAGAAAGATCTGCTCGGGCTCTATCTAACAGACCATCCGCTGGCGCACGCACTTAAAGCTGTTGAACAGAGAGCAAATAAACAGATTGGAGACCTTGACCACACCATTCATCAAGGACAAACTTTCCTTTTCGGAGGTGTAATCAGCCGTTTTAGAGAGGTGAAAACCAAGCAGTCAAATAAATCTATGGCCTTTTTGACTCTGGAAGATGCCTCCGGCCGCATTCCGGTAGTTGTTTTCCCCAGAACATACGAAGAAAGCCAAGCAATTCTGAGCGAGGACGCTGTACTCTTAATTAAAGCTAAAGTTGACTACAGGGAAGAAGAGTTGCAATTATTGGCAGAAAAAATAACCGCGCCCACAGATGCAGAGCTTAACCATGAGGCTTTAAATACTCATCATGAAATTTTTATACCCCGCAAAACCAGCAAAGAAATCCTGCTGCAGCTAGGCAAGCTGCTGAAAGACCACCCTGGTGACGACTCTATTGTTGTACTTATTCCCAACGGTTCAAAACCACAAAGGATGATACTCCCATATGGTGTGGCTTGGAATAAAAAGCTGGAAAAAGAAGTAGCCACTCTTTTAGGCTAGAACCGGCATTAGCTGCTATGCTTATAGCTTCTTTCAGCTAATCCAATTACACTATTAAGCGGATTTTGTATAGTGCGCTGCCGTCCAGGGCTAGTGTTTTGGTGATGCCAATCTTTGCCTTTGCACCAATAAATTTCAGCAGCACCGGCGATTCTGATTTGTAGTCCAGCAGGATATTGCGCATCATCATCCTCAGCATCGGAGCAAGCTGGGTGCTGTCAAGAAATTCGCTGATAGCATCTTCGTAATCTGCAAATAAATGTCCGTTAGCCCTGCCGACCCTTCCTTCTGCCGACGGCTTCATTAACCTGTCAAGCAAGCCCGGATAGATACTGAATCCGGCCAGGATAATTTCCTTGAATTCTGTCTCTGTTTCTGCCACTGAAATGGCTCCACTGATGCCAATAGCTTCTTTCATACACAGATATAGTCGCAAATCCGCACTGTTTTCATGCAAAATGCAGGAAATTGCCCTTTCCCATCCACGAAAAACTGGTTATAATATGTTCCCATGAGCAAACATGGGCTTTTTTCTCCCAAATCACCATTACCAACCTCTACAAAGTATATTTTTGTGTCTGGAGGAGTCTTATCCGGGCTAGGAAAAGGTATCACTGCCGCATCTCTTGGGCTATTGCTTAAAAACAGGGGATACAATGTTACCAATATCAAGTGTGAGAATTATCTCAACCTGGATTCCGGCAATATTAACCCCGTAGAACATGGTGATGTTTTTCTTTGTGAAGACGGGCTTGAGGCCGATCTTGACCTTGGATCTTATGAGAGATTCCTTTCTCAAGAGGTAGGCAGCAACAACTTTACCACTCTTGGACAAATTTATTACTCAGTTATCGATAATACCAGGAATCTAAAATATGACGGGGCTACTGTCGATGCCTGGATTTATATTCCTCAGGAAGCAATTCATAGAATTAAGCTAGCTGGTGAAGGATCAGACATCTGTTTAGTTGAACTTGGCGGCACTGCCGGTGAGTTCCAAAATGTCATTTACTACGAAGCCTACCGGATCATGAAGCTGCAGAACCCCAGGGATGTTATTCATGTTCACTTAACATATTTCCCTAATCCATCACACATTAATGAACTTAAATCAAAACCCACTCAGCTTTCAGTAAAAACTCTTAATTCCATGGGAATTCAGCCTGATTTTGTAGTAGGCAGAGGGGAGCATCCAATTGATGATAAACGCAAAGAAAAAGTGGCCTACTACTGCAACATGGAAAAAGAAGATGTAATTTCCAACCAGGACCTGCCCAGCATCTACGAGGTTCCGCTGGTTTTGGCTGAACAGCAGTTCGACACGAAAGTACTGGCCAAACTAGGTCTGCCCAACAACAAAGCAGACCTAAACCCATGGCGTAAATTTGTCAAAAAAATCTACGGAAAGAAAAAATACAAAGCAACAATTGCCATCATCGCCAAGTATATTGCAACAGGAGATTTTGAACTAAAAGATTCGTATGTATCATTAATTGAATCCCTCAATATCGCCAGCTGGAACAATGATATCGAGTTGGAAATACTCTTTGTTAATGCAGAAGGGCTTGAAAAGGGTAAAAAAGAGGCTTTAGATGACCTAAAGCGTGCTGACGGCGTCATCGTCCCTATCGGCTGGGGAGAGCGAGGTGTAGAGGGCAAGATTGACGCTATAAAGTATGCTAGGGAGAAAAAAGTTCCTTATTTAGGCCTCTGTTACGGCATGCAGCTGGCCTCTGTTGAATATGCCCGCAATGTTTGCGGACTGGAAGATGCCCACACTACCGAAGTTGCGCCTGAAACAACCAATCCGATTATTCACGACATACCATTCGAAGAAAAATACCAAAGAATAAAGGGCCAGGGTGCCAGCATGCGCTTAGGCGCTTATGACTGTGTGCTAAAGGAGGGCAGCCTGGCGCACTCAATTTATAAAAGGCACAGTGCCTTCATAGATGAGAAAAAGAACCTCATTACGGAGCGTCATCGCCATAGATATGAATTTAACAACGATTACAGGGAGTTGCTAGAGGATGCTGGCTTCGTTATTTCTGGAACTTCACCGGATGACTTCTTTGTCGAAATGATCGAATTGCCACAAAAAGATCACCCATTTTTCCTGGCTACGCAAGCTCATCCGGAATACAAGTCAAGGCCGTTGGAACCCCATCCAATCTTTGTGGAGTATCTAAACGCAGCGCTCAAGCAGCATAATGACGGCAAGAAACCTGTTTCTGCAAAATAGTTAAATAATCACAACCTATCAAGAGTTCTGTTGCAAAAAGGCCCGCTTATGAGTAGAATATAAGCCTTGACAACCGGATTGGTCTGTCGATAATCACTTGATACGAATAAAAGAAGGAATCATGGCACAATATTTTACTTACGATGACAAAAAGATTTCTGTCGGCGACACTGTCAGAGTGCACCAAGAAATCAAAGAAGGCGACAAGACCCGTATCCAGATTTTTGAAGGAATTGTTATAGCCATCAAAAACCGCGGCAACGGCAAGTCCTTCACCGTCCGCAAGATTTCTTCCAACAGCGTTGGGGTAGAAAAGATTTTCCCAACTCTTCTTCCATCAATTAAAAAAGTGGAAGTCAAACGCAAAGGCCATGTCCGCAGAAGCAAACTTTACTACCTCCGCGAACGCGCCGGCAAGGCCGCAACCCGGATCAGGGAAAAGAGTTCTCTCGGCAGCACAACTAAAACTGCCTAACTTTATAACAGGGCGGCAGGGTGAGCATCAGGCTTGCAGTTTTCTAAAAAAACACGGTTTTCACATTATTGCCACCAACGTCATTGCCGGCAAGAACGAAATTGATGTCGTGGCATTCGATCAAAAACATCAAGAAGTTGTTTTTATAGAGGTTAAAAAGAGAAACAGCAGCCGCTTCGGCAATCCAAGCCGGGCTGTAAACTGGAAAAAGCGGCGGGGGATGGCAGCAGCAGCCAGAGCCTTCTTAAAAAAACACAGATACGATTTTGATTACAGATTTGATATTATATCGGTTACCGGCAACAAGATTGAACATTTTGAGAACGTAACTTGGAATACTTAAAAATTAAATAAACGCCAATTTATAAAACTTGGCCCCATCGTCTAGCGGTTAGGACTCAGGGTTTTCATCCCTGCAACCGGGGTTCGATTCCCCGTGGGGTCACCTAAAGCGACACCCTGTGTATTAAAGTTAAATAATGATTGATACATAGGGTTTATTTCAGGGT
>CAYVXV010000014.1:0-11234 GCA_964455555.1 uncultured Pseudomonadales bacterium
TCTCAATTACGGTATTCTACTTAGAATCTGTGTAAACTATAAGGGGAGCAGGTCACCGGGATTTCGTGGAAGAAACAAGGTTAGAGGCGCCGAAGCAATCTGTCTTTGTCAGAATTTGGCAGTGGTTAAAAAATTTAATTTTTTTCTGGTAGGTGCTAAAACTTTACTTTTTTGATAGTTTCCAACAGGTCGTCGAGGACAAAGACAGGGTTTTCTTTTGCCAAGATCTCTTCTTTGGTCATCCAAACTGCCTCAAAAATATCCTCTTGAGCGGGATTATGATTAACATCGATTTCAGTTGTATTACCATCGATTCCGCATTGGTATCCAAGGCAGACAATGTGCAGGGCTGTCGTGGGGTCGCTGTTTTTAGGCACAACAAAATCCCAGGTGCCAAGTAGCTTGCCAACTTTAATTTTCAAGCCGACCTCTTCGAAAACTTCACGCCTCAATCCAGCCTCTAACATCTCACCTGCATCTAACCCGCCTCCTGGAAAGTCGTGCACAGTAATGATACTTCCGTTATAAGGGACGCGCTCCTTTACCACTAAAATTTTTCCCTGGTGAATGATAAGGGCTTTCACACCAAGGCGTATTCGTTCAATATTCTTAAAATCACGGCTGTAGTGATGAGCTGGTTGAATCATACTATGAAATATAGCACAAATAAGGCTGCCACTTGCCAGAAAATCTACTTGGTTCATACTGAATCTAGTATCTGTCCATAAGAAAGGCTGCATGGAGAGGTTTGAGGATAAGATCCTTCCTAGAGAGTTGGAGGGTTTAACCACTGAAGAAATTCTTGCTAAAATCTCGCTGCAAGCCTTTTTATTTTACCAACAGAGAACCAAACATGAGTGCGGCCCAGGTATTAAAGAGTGCTATAGTTGCAGGACCTTTGGTTCGAAACAAGATTGGAGCCGGGCTGAGGCAGCCCTCAACATCCGTTCGAGAGTGAAGAAGATCAATGCCTACACTCCGGCTATGTAATATGACCTCTGCAGAATCTCACTGGTATGTATATATGGTGCGATGCGCCGACGGTTCTTTTTATACTGGTGCAGCTCGAGACCTTGATTCAAGAGTAGCCAAACATCAGGCAGGCAATGGTGCCAGATATACGCGTAGCCGTCTGCCTATAATCCTGGTTTACTCAGAGGAGCTAGAAGGCCACTCAGAAGCGCTTAAGCGCGAACACGAAATTAAGCAGATGTCCCATGAGCAAAAATTCAGCATGGCAGAGACTTGGGTTAAGCCAAGCTCCAGCTAAATTCAATTTTGATACAATACCTTTATGTGTGGCGGATATACATTTATCCCCGGCGACGGGTTTTTAAGCCGCTTTGAGATCAGCGGCAACCCTTATGATTCTCTTCCGAGAAATTTTAATGTCCGGCCCGGCGCTGTTATGCCGGTGATTATTCGTGAAGATGGCAAAAACATTTTAATGCCGATGCAGTGGGGCCTAGTTCCGCCTTGGGCTAAAGACCCAAAAATCGGTTATAAAATGTTTAATGCCCGTTCTGAAACGGTGGCAGAAAAACCCAGTTTTAAGGGGCCTTTCCGCCGCTCCCGCTGTTTGGTGCCGGTGAGCGGTTTTTATGAATGGAAGCCTCAGCCTAGAGGTAAGCAGCCTTATTACTTTATTAAGGGTGAGGAAGAGATGATGGCGCTAGCCGGCTTGTATGAAATCAGCTATGACGCCGACCAGCTCAAGCTCCTGAGCTATACAATTTTGACCAAAGGTGCAGATAAAGTTGTCAGCCATGTACACAAAAGGATGCCCGTTGTTTTGGACGAAAATCAAGAAGCAGATTGGTTGGATGAGAAAGCAGATGAAGCTGACTTAGAGAAATTACTCAAACAAGAGCTACGTTTTTCACTGCAGGCTTATCCTGTTTCTAAAAGAGTCAATTTTGCCCAAAATAATAGCCCCGAGTTAATAAAGCAGATTAGAGAGCAGTAGTCGGCTCATATCAAAATAGTGTACAATGCCGCAGACGGCTGTAAAAATTACCCACAGAAAGTTAATATGGCATTTTTAGAAAGTCTAAGAAGAATTGGAGGTATTGTTGGGTTGGAATCACCGGCAAAAGTAGTTATGCCCGCCGATACTCAAGAAGCTGCAGCTGAGGCTCCAGTCTCCCGCGGCATTGAAACATTCAGAAACTTAAAATTTGCTGATCCAATTGATGGCAGCGAATGGGCCATTACCGAAGTTCAGTATCATGAGCCAGAATTGGTAGAAGTAGCAGCAAAGAGTAAGCCTGCGGAAGAGACTGATGCAACCGGTAAAGAGAAAGCCACCCGAAAGGAATTTGGGCCTTCTTATCTCTCAATGGTCCGGCTTAGCAGTGAACACGGTGACAAAGTTTATGCCATAAAACGAGATGCGAAGATATGGAACTCAGACCTAGCCGTGGCCTACATGAAAAACAAGTTAAATTACACTTTGATTCCTTGGGAGCAAACTATAGCCGGCAAAAAAGCCGCTGAAATGGAAACGCAGTTAGCTCAGGAAGCGCAACTAACCCAGGAAGCAGTCGGCCAGAACGGTCAACCTGAACAAACTCCAACTGTTGAAGTTGAGCGGATTATGCAAGCCCCGGTTAAGGGAATGCCCGTTGCCCAGACTGAGAAAATCTAGCCTGCTGGATATTTACGCTTTAGTAGTCGTAAGTCCAAGAACTTTCAGGCCGTTTACGGTTGAAATCTGAACCAATTTATCTAGTTCAAAAAACCGGCAAGCTTCCAGCAGCACCCTCAATTCCATCCACATTTCCCCATCGGTAAATGGCTTATGCAGGTCATTAATGTTGTCTGTACCCAGAGCCACAGTAATCCCATGCTTAACCATCTCGTCCACCGGCGTGATGGCATTATGAGAGGGCACCAACACTTCTTTGCGCGGGTCATCAATAAAGGCCGTCGGGTTAGAAACCACCATAATCCCAGCAGCCGCCATATCCTTATATAACTTTTCTCTGTATTCCTTGGGCTGGGCAGCAATGGAAATACCGTGAATTGCCGCTACCCGGCCTTCCAAACCATGCTCCCTGGTTTTGCGTACCAGTAACTCAGTTTCCCTTTCAGTGGGCAGGTTAAGTTGGTCGACATGAACATGGGCCATTTTTCCTTGTTTTTTGGCAGTTTCAAAAAGAATGTCCAGATGCTCCTCGGCTTTATCGCCGTCCCGGCTTGGCAGGCCACCCAAGATGTCTACAAAGTCCGCAGCTATTTTGAAATACTCGTAGGCTTTGGCATCAACCAAACCTTGAAGTGGCTGATTGATAAAAACCAGCTTAATTTGCTTTTCGTATTCCTGGCGCAATTTTTCAGCAGCCCGGATAGCTTTGTCTTCTACACCGGGGTAGACATCAATGAAAGTACCAACGGCTTGCACTCCTTGCTCCAGCATGCGCTCTGTGGCTTTGGACATCCGTTCATATATCTGGTTAACAGTTGAGGCTTTGGAAATTGCTGCATTAAACTTCCATTTTTCCTGAACTCCCAGCCTACTGTGTTTGAAATTGTCCTTTGTGAGAGTGTAGGCACGGTCAAAGTGAGCGTGGGCATTTACAAAACCGCCCCGCTTTTTGATCTCGCTCAACAGATATTCTTTTACGTCATATCCCGGCATGTTTCCTCCTATTTAGCCTTCTTTGAACCATTATTTTTCTTGACAAGCTCTTTTTCCAACCTCGCCACCAATTTTGCGGCAGTATCATAATCTGTCACATAAGTAGTGTCTGTTTTAACCGCCCATTCTTTAATCACAGCTACATCTTGTTTTGATGCTTTAGTGGGCTTTGATTGAGGTTGGTGGAAAATCAAGTCAAACCGGTTCTGCCTGAGGAGGTCTTCTAAGCTTGGATTCTTACCTTCGTACATTTTGTGCAGCAAAATGCTGTCCAGGCCTATTTTTTCGAAGTAATCACGTGTGTGTTCTGTTGCATAGAGTTCGAATCCCAGCTCAACCAATCTTGCCGCCAACTTGCCGAAGCGTTTCTTCTCCGCATTGCCGCCGATCGTAAATAGGGCATATCGCTTGGTTTCCTGTGCCTGGCGCATCTGAAGGGTATAGATCTCAATGAATCCCGGAGATGCATTTTGGTTAAAGCTGTCGTCTTTCATAAAGGTAGCTAATTTTTCGCGGTAAAGGGCATTCGGAGTTTCCAGCGCCACTACTTCGGCCACACCCTTAAGCAGCTTTACAGTCACTTCGCCGGTTACCTTTTGGTTTATATGGTCTATAAAAGCATGAAGGTCATACATCAAAGGTTCGTACCACAGTGCTCCGTAACATAAATAGGCCCACTTTTGGTCAACAATGGTCTTAAATTCATTTTCTGAACGGGTGCAAACGTACTTTTCCAGATTGCGGTGGGCTTGGATAATAATTTCTGCAGCCGGCGCTTCATACAGGCCGCGAACCTTGAGGCCTACCAAGCGATCTTCTATATGGTGAGTAATGCCGACTCCGTGTTTAGCCCCTCTTTTGTTTAAGCTGGTAATTAGCTCAGGCAGTTTCATTGCTTTGCCATTAATAGCTACGGGAATGCCTTTAACGAATTCAAGTTTTACATATTCCGGAGTGTTGGTGGCTTTCTCCGGCATCACTGCTACTTGGAGAATTTTGTCTAAAGGCGGGATTTTTGCGGGGTCTTCGATCTCGCCGCTTTCTCCGGTCACTCCCCACATATTGTCATCATAAGAGTAGGGGGAGTCTTTGGTTTGTTTAACTGGGATATTATGTTTTTGGACGTATTCTATTTGTTCATCGCGTCCCATGCTCCACTCCCGGACAGGAGCAATGATTTTCATTTCTGGGGCTAGGGTGAGGATAGAGCCCTCAATTCGGACTTGGTCATTGCCTTTGCCTGTGGCGCCGTGAGCTATCGTGTCTGCCCCATATTTGCGGGCGACATCTACAGCTACTTTGGCTAAAAGCGGCCTGCCCATTGGTGTACTGAGGTGGTAATCGCCTTGGTAGCTGGCATTTGCTTTTATTCCCCAGGATATGTAATGGTAGGCAAACTCGTTTTTAGCGTCCACAACCTCAGCTGCAATTGCCCCAAGCTTCAAAGCCTTTTTCTTGATAGCATTTAGGTTGTCTGCTTGCTGGCCAATATCGACTGTTAAGGCAATGACTTCAGCTTCATATTCATCCTGAATCCATTTAAGCATCATTGAGGTATCAAGCCCGCCGGAATATAAAAGGACAACCCGCTTTACTTCTCCTTTTTGACCTTCATATGAAGAGACTTTCTGATAACTCATTTTGCTCCTTCCGGAAAACTTGCTATTAAAAAACCCCTTTTTAAAAAGGGGTTTGTCAAATCAAAATGAGAACCTCGCTTGAAGAGGTTCTTATACCCTTGGCTGTCAGCCTTAGAAACGGTCAAAAAAAAACTAGTGTCTTGCACTAGAATTTTAGTATACTCCGATTTATTTTTGAACACAAGTGGAGTATCGAGGCTGTTTGGTATCCTTGGCTAAGTACTGAATTTCATTGATTTGCTGGTTAAATTATGACATGATAGTTTTAGTAGAAGTAAGCGGGGAAACACTATGGCAGAAGCAAAAAAAGCACAAGAAAAGGACCTGAATATTGGCATGGCAGTACTGGCCTATATCTTATTTTTTATTCCGTTGCTGACTGATGCAAAAGATGACCCTTATGTTAAATTCCATGTTAAACAAGGGATTGTGCTGTTTATAAGCTGGGTAGCTATAGGAATTTTTAGAATGATCCCAGTATTGGGCTGGTCGTTTATTACCAGTATGCTTTATGCAGGCGTACTTGTCCTAATGTTGATTGGGGTTATCAATGCACTTCAAGGCAGTAAAAAAGAGCTGCCGATAATCGGCCAGTACGCTTTGAAGATTAAAATTTAGGTTAAAAAGTTAAGAACCTTTATTGTAGCTAAATTATTGAGCTAAATACAGCTTGACTTATCTCTAGTCCAATATTATTATCTTATGAGATGAAGTTAAGTGAACGGCTGCACCGAATTCACCCTGACAATTCCTCGAGATACATGCTTGCTGCAGGAATTTCTGCATCCCTTTTGTGGTTGAGCACCAATTCCGTTTCAAAAAGCAGAAGGAATAGGATTCTCAACGGTCATGAAAGCAAAGGGGAAAAAAAGAGATGCGAGGGGTGCGGCGGATTTTTTCCACGATATGAAGTAGAAATTGCGCACACGGCACATGGGAGAAACCATTCAGAAGAAAATCTTAAGGTATACTGCCGGCTATGCCACTATTTTGATCACGCTGAAATAACAAATTTCCAAAGAAGAAATCTTTCCCCAGTTCAAAATATTCGAGCTTGCGAATTAATTTACAGCCGGCTTTCCAAGGAAGCCAAGGAGCAAATTCCAGCCAATTTACACCCCAAAGAGCTGAAAAAAGCTTATAAGCAGGAAGGCCTGCTTTCCCGGAAAGGTGGCAAGCAAAAATACAATAATAAAAAAGGCCGCCGTACAAACCTTGGCTCTCAACCAGCTCGTGGTGGAGCCTGGTAGCAGTTTTTTTTAGTTAGTTTTAGCAGGCTATAATATAGGCGGAGTACATCCGCACTATGAAGACAATCAGGAAAATTCCCAATTTTTTACTACTTCAAGTTATCGATCCGCACACACACTCAGATGACGCGCTTACAAATATGAGTGAACTCGCTGATTTGGTAGGCACTTATGGGGGAAAGATTAGAAAAAAGACTGTTCAGCATAGAGTTAAACCAGACAGCGCAACCTACATAGGTCGTGGAAAGCTTTCAGAACTAAAAACACTTGTAAAAGATCTTGAGATTGATGTTGTTGTATTAAATGGCATTGTAAATTCAGGACAGGTGTTTAGGCTGGAAAAATCATTGTGGGAAGTGAACACAGAAATCAAGGTTTGGGACCGCATTGATCTGATTCTCAATATTTTTGAACTTCATGCAAAGTCAAGGGAAGCCAAACTTCAGATTGAGCTTGCTCGGCTTGAGCATCAGGGCCCGAGAATTTTTGGCCTGGGAGGTACAGTGCTTTCACGACAGGGAGCTGGCATCGGCACTCGGGGCCTGGGTGAAACAAATATTGAAAAAGAACGCCGTCTGCTTAAAGACCGCAAAGCAAAAATCCTTAAGGACTTAGGACAGCTGAAGAAAAAACAGCGCAAGCGACTGCAGGGAAGGAAAGAAAAGGGGCTGAAAACAGTTGCTTTAATTGGATATACCAGTGCAGGAAAGACAACTTTATTTAATGCCTTATCAGGCAAAGAAAGAAAGACGCATGGTTCATTATTCACAACATTGGATAGTGTGGTCGGCCGGTTGGTTCCCAGAGACAGGGCTGGTGCTATTTTAATTTCTGACACCATTGGTTTTATTGAGGACCTTCCTCCCACTCTGATTAACACTTTTCGCTCCACTCTAATGGAAACAGTCGAGGCTCAAGTGCTGCTTCATGTGATTGATGCCTCAGACAATGGCATGGAGCATAAAATTCAGGTTGTTGATGTTGTTTTGAATGAACTAGAGATCGGGGTCCAGCCGATACTAGTGTTTAATAAAATTGACCTGCTAAACACACGGCAGGTAGAGACCTTGAAAGCAAATTACACTGGAAACAACATCCATTTGGTGTCCGCTAAAACCGGGGTTGGAGTGCAGGCTCTCCGGCAGAAGCTTCAGCTACTTTTGAAATAATTTTGTTTGTTTCATCTTTTTCTGGATTTTTTCCGCCCTTTTAATATTTCATTACGTAATTATTAAATTTCAGTTGTCCGGGTTAGCTAAACTGAGGGTGTGAAAATACTTTATCTACTGGTGGCTTTGGTTTTTATCCTCACTGTTACGGTGGTGTTCGGTTTCAACAAGAGCGCCTCCTTTTTTCCTGACTTTAATTTCAACAAGGTTAATGTCCAGTCCGAGCCTGAGGCTAACTCATTATTGTTGCCGGATTTAAAGGCAGAACCTCCGGCACAGCTATTCATAGATGCAGAGAACGGCGGCAGGGTGATGAGGTTCAGCACGACATTCGGCAATGTAGGCGACGGCCCTTTTGAAGCTCTCAGCAATCATCAACCTGAAGCAGGAATTACCAGGGCTTCACAAGTTATTTATGCCAGCGAGGGTGAAAGGATAGAGAGATTAATAGGGGAATTTGTTTTTCATACAGACCATGAGCACTGGCATATTGAGAATTACGTCATCTTTGAACTTTGGAATGTGTCTGAGGATTGGCAGCGGACGGATCTGGTGGCCAGCACTGAAAAAATGAGCTTTTGCATCTGGGACGAACTGGAATATGACTTAGAGTTGAAGGCAGCAGTGGCAGAGCGTGTTTATCAGGGATGTGATAATGAGGTTCAGGGGCTTTCCGTGGGTTGGTCAGATACTTATGCTGCTACAGTCCATGGTCAAGAATTGGATATAGCCAGAGTTGCCAATGGCAATTACCTGGTCAGGACAATCATTAATCCCGACAGGGCAATTTGGGAAACTAATTATGAGAACAATACCTCTGAGCTCAGATTATCGATAACTGGAGACACCATAGAAATTTTGGAAGTGAGATTATAAGATGCTCTTGCTGCATTCTTGCCTAGTTTTAACAACATTCCTGCTTCAGTGTTGTAGTCTCACGGGGTTGAATAATTATTTTTAGGAGGAGGTGATTCACTCATGGCAGGGAGTGCTGGAAAAGGCAGGGGTTGGCATGGTGACCCCGCTGGACATAGTAAAGCCGGTAAAAAAAGCCCGACGAAGTTTAAACCGGGCAGCAAGCAAGCAAGCCTAGCCGGAGAAAAAGGCGGCATGGCTGCGCAGCGCCGCGGCAGCGCACACAAGCTAACGCGGGAGGAGCGATCCAGAGGAGGAAGAAATTCCAGGGGGAAATCTAAAAATAGAGTTTAGGCTGGTCATCGAACATATTATTGAAAAATAAAACTAGAGCGGAAAAACAGTTATCTCCGCTCTGGTTTTTTTATCGTTAACTGTATAACTGGACGATGATGCAAGGATCGATTCCATTAGTTGCGCAGTCTGGGCAATTGAACCTAACAGCATTGCTTCATCGGTGTCGCCCAGGCCGATGCTGATTTCAAAAAATCCCTTTGGAAAGATCTCCCAGTCCCATTTAGTTTTGCCTTTATAACAGGCTTCTATTGCACCCAGCTTAATTTTTTCTGAGCACAGAGAGTCGAGGAGGATATGTTCAAACAAATGGCCGATTTCTGTGTTGACCACCTCTCTGGAGAAGGGCAGCTTCTGACTGTTGAAGCACTTGGTCTTAAGAACACTGGGGCAAATTTCTTTAATAATTTTTTTAGTGAACGGTAGCGTAGCAGTGCTCAAGTGCTCGGTGTGAACCTGCATGGAAATCAGTGCAAGCTCACGTTTCAACTCGAGATGAAGAGTAAAAGCAGGAGAAACATAAACTTGGCGCAGGACAGGCATTGCAGACATAGCTTGATAATTTTCTCACGCCGGCAGAGAGAAGCAAGCGGCAAATAGACAGCTGCAGCGGACAATTTGTGCAATATAGCAACTTTTTGCTTGTGGCCGCTCTTCTACTTAATTCAAACCTCCTTCATACAGTCTCTTAATATTAATTTTCTATAAAGTTATGCAGTACAGAAAGGATGGATATGGCAAGAACAACAAAAGAGACCACCGTTGTTACCGAGGACGGGAGAGTGCATAGTACAGATGAGAGGCGTGCTTATTCAACCCTCTTCCAAATCATGAACCTGTTTCTAGGTTTTATTCAAGGAATCCTACTTTTGAGGTTTGTGCTATTGCTCACAGGGGCAAACCCTGCTGCTGGTTTTGTACAACTTATCTATCAGCTTTCAGGAGTATTTATGGCTCCCTTTAGACTGATTTTCCCTAGCACTGCAGCTGGAGGTTCTGTTATTGATTGGTCAATCTTGGTGGCTATGGCAGCTTATTATCTTCTGTTTTACCTCCTTAAACAATTGGTGATAGTGATGTATACCTCTGAGGCAGGTTAAATTGCTATTCAGAAAGTGATACAGGTCACATATTCTTGTTTACTTGCAGTGTTTCATGTTGTAGGATTTGGTAAAGCCATGATGATTGATCATGCCGGCAATAAAGTTAACTTCTTGAACGAAAGGCAGTTTTTATGACTACACCTCAGAGCTCTGGTAATAACCAACCCACACCCTGGTACTTAATAGGCGGATTGGTCTTAGTGGCAGCGATAGCTGTTTTGGCGTTTCAATTTTCAGCATCAAGAGAATCAGTTACTCAGGAGTCCGGCAACACAGATCAAAACAGCCCTCAGCCTAATGGCAATCGTCCTTTAGGTGAGGAGTCAGCATTAGTTACTGACCTGGCTGAAGACCCCAGTGTACGGACGATTGCTATAGAGGCCAGTAGTTATAAATATGAGCCAGACGTCATCGTGGTGAAAAAAGGGGAAACAGTCAGAATTGAGATGAACAGTGCAGATATGATGCATAACTTTGTTATTGATGAACTGGGAGTGTCTTTGCCTATTACCAATGCTGGGGAAACAAGTGTAGTTGAGTTTACAGCAGATACTGTAGGCGAGTATACTTTTTATTGCTCAGTTAACACCCATAGACAATTAGGACAAGAAGGGAGGTTAATTGTAGAGGAGTAATAACAATATGCATGAACAAGAAGGCCTAATCGAAGTAATGAAACTTGAAGAGATTAAATACTTAGTCAAAAGGTATTTAGGGTTTTCTGTTGATGAGTATATATCTGCACACCGATCTACTTATCCTCAGGAAGACATTAGTGAGTCTGAAATGGCTAAAAAAATACTGCAAATGGGCGGGTACAGCAAGAGAATGAATAATTTTGAAGATGCTGTTTTGGCAGGAGCACATAAACTTGGTGAGGACTTGGGCATTTTTTAGTTTGGGGTATAATTACTTCTAGTTGTATCGGTAGCAGTGCAGTTTCTGAACCAAGAGTTTCAAGCAAAAATTTTTTAGGCTGAATCGCAATTGTTTCTCTGATGCTATCATCCATAAACAATCTTTACCAGGATATCACTGGCCTCTAATTAAAAGAGTTCAGTTTAGAAACTACTGTGGACAGCAACATATCTAAAGAATCAACCATTGTAATTTGGGAAAAATTACCCGACCTAACTTGGGAAGCCTTGATTGCGGTATTAAAGCAGCATGTCAAGCGCCCCTTTTCGTAGACACTGAGTCAAGATAGCTGGCGTGGAATCTAG
>CAYVXV010000015.1:0-4770 GCA_964455555.1 uncultured Pseudomonadales bacterium
GAGTATATGTGGGTACATGATATTTAAAATAGAGATCAAAATAGTTTTTGACCTTTGGGTAATAATTGCTACGTTGCCGAAAGGCATTATTCTTGAATATTGCGGCCACTTTTTCAATACCATAAAGTTCAAAAAGCTGCCTGGTTTCTTTAAGACTGCCGTAATTAAGCACCGCTTCGACAATGGCTTTACTGTCGAGTAATGGCAGATCCTCATCCTTAATCCACCAAAAAAGTGATTTGATGTTCTGAAGAAATTCTTGTTGGCTGATAGAAGCTGTCTGCACAAGTTTATTATAGCAGTTCAACTACTCCGTTGTTTGTCCGTCAAAATCGGCTTCGTTGGCTTCTGCTTCGGCTTTGGTGTCGCGCACCAAGCCATCCTGATGATGAGGCGGACTGTACAAAGTGTACAGTTTGAGCGCTTCGGTCGCGGAAGTATTAATCACGTTGTGTTCAGCACCGGCTGGCACAAATACAGCGCTGCCGTCGCCAACTTGATATTCATGGCCATCAATCAAGCATTTACCTTCACCCTGCTCAAAACGAAAAAACTGGTCAGTGTCATGATGAACTTCCTGGCCAATCTCCTCACCTGGCTTGAGAGTCATCAGCACCAACTGGCTATGGTGGCCAGTATATAAAACCTGGCGAAAGTGGGGGTTGGCAAGAGTGGCCGCTTCAATATCAACAAAAAAACCTTTCATAAAATCCTTGTTTGCTTGGCTGATAATGGTTTTATTACATCTAGTATAGCAGAGTAACGAGGCAGAAAACCAGCAGACTCTTACCTTTTTCTCACTCAAATCTCACGCAAATGACTGAGTTTTTGATTAGCATAAAAAAATATGCAAAAAATCGTCCCCAACATTTGGTTTGACAACAACGCCGAAGAAGCTACCGACTTTTACACCACTGTTTTTCAAAACTCCAAGAAAAAAGACGTGGCTTATCACGACGCGGCTTCAGCCGAAGCTTGAGTTTCCTCCGTTTCCCCCTCTATAAACTACATCGCCTATGCCACCAGTTGTTGATCCGACGCCTCCGGCACCGCCGTTTGAAAATGATGCACCCCCTGCTCCACCTTTGGCTACAGCCAGGTTGCTACCAAAGACAGTGTCGCCGCCGGCATTGCCATTGCCTGAAGTTGTTGAGCCTCCAGCACCAACCGTGAAGCTATAGCTGCTGGAATCGACAGTTATGGTTTTAGATACATACTGACCCCCAGCTCCTCCTCCACCGCCGGCACCGTTGGTGGTAACGGTTCCACCACCTGCGCCTCCCCCACCCCAAAGTTCAACAGTAAATTCAGTGACTCCATCGGGAACATTCCAGGTATCGTTTCGGTCATATGTCACAGAATCCGCGTAAACTACTGGCACCTCACCGGGCAGGCCTGAATTATTCCAAGCAGGCGGCCAGTTTGACATAAATAAAGCAAACACCAACACAAAAATCACCAATGATTTTATGGTTTTTTTCAATTTCATCTGCAAATAAGTTTAGCATAGAACTGGCGTATAAATCTTGGTCTCATAGTACTTTCCTACTGCCTGCACCCGTTTTGCATGATCATAATTCATATCTTGGCTTCAGCTTGCCTACTCCTTACTTAACCTTAATCCAACTCATTAATATTTCCGCTTCAATTAACAACAGAAGGCACCAAATGTCATTGCATAAAAAAATCGAGGAATTTGAAAAAATTGCCAAAATTTTGGATTCAGGTATGTCGATAGGGCCGATTAAATTTGGAATAGACCCAATCATAGGATTAATACCGGTTGTTGGAGATGCTCTTCCTCTGATTTTTTCTGCATATTTGCTTAGGGTTGCCATTCAGGAACATCTGCCAAAGTTAACGATTATCCACATTATTCTTAATATGATAGTTGATTGGCTGGTTGGCAGCATTCCTATAATCGGTGATATCTGGGACTTCTTTTTTCGCAGCTACTCCAGAAATCTAAAGCTGCTTAAAGCAGCAGCCCAAAAAATACAGTGAAAATATGAAATTAATCATCGCTTCCAACCGCCTGCCTATAACCATTCAAGAGAATGATGGTGAATTTCTTGTACAACCAAGTGTCGGCGGATTAACCTCAAGTATTAACTCTTTGGTAGCTGAAAACAAACTAACTACAAGCTGGATTGGTTGGCCGGGATTGGTGGTTCCAAGCAAAAACAAGAAGAAAATTAGGAACCTTTTAAACAGGGAGACTTCAGCTATTCCGGTTTATCTTTCGGAAAAACTGATTAAACAGCACTATGAAGGCTACTGTAATAAAACCCTATGGCCTTTATTCCACTATTTTCCTTCCAAGTGTGTGTACAAACCCAATTACTGGGAAGCATATAATAAAGCCAACAAGCTCTTTGCTAAGCAAATTATTGAAGCTTACTCTCCTGGAGATACGATATTTATTCAGGATTATCACCTGATGTTGGCGACCGCTATGGTTAGAGAAAAGCTGCCGGATGCCAAGATTGCTTTCTTCCTACATATCCCCTTCCCTCATTCAGAAATTTTTAGGATGCTGCCTTCCGAGTGGAGGATGGAAATTCTGCGAGGCCTGTTGGGCGCAGATTTAGTCGGTTTTCATACGGAGGAATATACACAATATTTTTTGCACAATGTGCTAACTATTTTGGGTTTCGACAACCATTTTGGGTTGATTAAGTACGGCGATAGATTGGTAAACGCCAAGGCTTCTCCACTTGGAATCGATTTTCAGGAATTTTTTCAGGCCCAGAAAACTAAGGAGGTCATTACTCAGAAAAAAGAGCTCAACAAACAATTTTCCGGACAAAAAGTCATTCTTTCGATTGACCGTTTGGATTATACAAAAGGCATTCCTAAGCGGCTACGAGGATTCCGCAGTTTTTTAAAAAGGCATCCGGAGTATAAAGAAAAAGTCACCTTGCTAATGATTGCAGTACCAAGCCGGACTAAAATTGCTGCCTACAAACAGATGAAAACAGAAATTGACGAGCTGGTTAGTGCCATTAACGGGGAGCTGGGCACACTTGAGTGGGTTCCAATCCGCTATCAATACCAGGCAGTTCATGGAGCCGAGCTTAAGGCGCTTTACGGTCTCGCTGACGTAATGTTGGTAACCCCGCTTCGTGACGGCATGAACTTAGTAGCCAAGGAGTATGTTGCCAGTCGGGACAGTGGTACAGGAGTTTTGATTTTAAGTGAGTTTGCCGGAGCTGCCAAAGAGCTTAGGGAAGCAGTTGTTGTTAACCCAAATATGCCAGAAGAAATATCCCAGGCTCTGAGCGAAGCCTTGTCCATGAGTGAAAAACAGCAATGGCAAAGGCTTCGCCAGATGCAAAAGCGGATTAAGTCAGCAGATGTTACCAATTGGTTTGAAAGTATTGTGAAGGATGTGGCAAGACACACGATTAAGAAAAAGCAAACGACACGGCTTTTTGAGTATCCCACTGAGTTAAGAAAAATTGAGCAGGCATATATTACTTCCAGCAAGCGCTTGCTCTTATTAGATTATGATGGCACTTTAGTGCCATATGCTCCCACACCAATGGAGGCTAAACCGCCGATGGAGGTTTTAGAATTATTAAGGAATCTTTCATCGGATGAAAATAACACTGTGGTTATAATCAGCGGCAGGGATCGGAAAAAAATGATGGAGTGGTTGGCTGTGCCTGGATTAAATTTTATCGCTGAGCATGGAGCCTTTAGCAGGGTTGGTTCTAAAGTGTGGAAATCGGCACCAATGGATATAGAAAGCTGGAAACCTTTCGTAATGCCGATTTTAGGCAAAACCTTGGAAAAAGTGCCCCGCTCAATTATTGAGGAGAAAGAAGCGTCGGTTGCCTGGCACTTCCGTCTATCAGACAAAAATTCAGTAGCCTCAGTTAGATCAGAACTCATGAATGAACTGCTGCCGTTGGTAGCCAACCTAAATGTTCAGGTGGTATGGGGGGATGAAGCGGTAGAGGTTAAAAACGCCGGGGTGAACAAGGGAGTGGCGGTTAAAGAATTGTTGGCAGAAAGGGAATATGATTTCATCTTATCAATAGGAGACGATCTGACAGATGAGGATATGTTTATTGCTCTGGGAAAAGTTGCTTACCGGATAAAAGTTGGACCAGCTCACACTGAGGCTGAGTTCAGGGTTGATGACAATGAGGATGTGTTTAGGCTTTTAAATAGCCTAATGAGCTTGGGTTAGAGCTTTGTGTTAGGATTATATTATGCCAATAAAAAAGCTTGAAACCCGTTTTCTAAAACCTGCAGTTTTTGGTGCTAACGACGGCATCATTACTACCTTTGCAGTCGTAGCCGGAGTAGCTGGTGCTGGTTTGAGTACCAGGATTGTGATCATTCTTGGAATTGCCAACATGGTTGCCGACGGTATTAGTATGGCTGTTGGCGACTATTTGGGCGAGCGATCAGAGAAAAAGTATTTGCAGCAGCAAAATGGAGGTAAGATTCCAAGCCAGCTATGGAAGACTGGCATAGTTACCTTTCTAGCTTTTGTAGCGGCTGGCACTCTTCCACTTCTGCCCTATTTATTAGGTGTGTTTGGCATTCATTTTCCTGTTGAGAGATTATTTGCAGCTTCAATTCTTGCTACAGGCTTGGCACTCTTTTTTGTCGGCAGTCTTAGAAGTTTAATAATCCACGAGCCATGGTGGAAGAACGGTTTGGAAATGTTGGCGATAGGTTCGGTAGCTGCAACTGCAGCTTACGTTTTAGGAGCTGTAATTGAGAGCACCTTGCTTTAGTGCCACTTTTTCCTCT